>JADGEN010000009.1 GCA_016744355.1 Halieaceae bacterium | reverse complement strand
ATATACACCTGCCCTGGTGCGAACGTAAGTGTCCGTACTGTGATTTCAATTCACACGAAACAAAACTTGTTCCCGAAGACCGCTATATCGACTCGCTGCTAGCGGACTTGCGCGCCGACAGTCACTACATTCAACAGCGCCAAATCGACACGCTTTTCATAGGCGGCGGCACACCCAGTTTATTTTCAGTGCAATCCATAGGGCGATTGATGCAGGGTTTGCGCGACAGTATTAACCTCTCCGGCGGACTCGAAGCCACTATGGAAGCCAATCCCGGAAGTGCAGAGGCCGACAAGTTTCAGGGTTTCAGGCAGGCGGGAATAAATCGTCTCTCCCTGGGCGTGCAAAGCTTCCAGGACGAACAGCTTCAGGCTCTGGGCCGGATTCATACAGCCGATGAGGCCCATGCAGCGATCGAAATGATTCGCAGCTCCGGCTTCAACAATTTCAATATTGACCTGATGCATGGGCTGCCTGCACAAACCCCACAAGGTGCCCTCGCCGACCTGAAAACCGCTCTGGCATATAAGCCACCCCATTTGTCCTGGTATCAGCTCACCATTGAACCCAATACGGTTTTTCACAACCGCCCTCCTGTTTTACCGGTGGAAGACGCTCTCGCTAACATTCAGGATCGCGGAGAGACGCTATTGGCAGCAAACGGCTTCTCTCAGTACGAGGTTTCGGCGTATAGCCAAACCGGCCGGTCCTGCCGCCACAACCTGAATTACTGGTCATTCGGCGACTATCTGGGTATCGGCGCCGGGGCTCACGGAAAAATAAGTCATGCCGATGGACGCATCATTCGGTATTCAAAGCGACGCCAGCCCGATGCCTACATGTCAGCCAGTGAAGCGAACTTCACAGCAAGCCGGAGGGAACTGGACAGTGAAGAGCTAAGCGGTGAATTTATGCTCAATGCACTGCGCCTGAATCAGGGCTTTTCTCTACAGCAGTTCAGCGCTACCACCGGGCTGACTACACAAAGCGTAGAGGGAACAATAGATCAACTCGCGGACAAAAAACTACTCATTGTCGAGGGGGATCAGGTTAGGACATCTGCTCTGGGGCGACGTTTTCTGGACAGTGTGGTTGCAGAGTTTTTTTAAACATCAAATCCCACACCCCATGACCTAAACGCTCACCGCGTTTTTCAAACTTGGTCAGGGGGCGGTTATCAGGTCTGGGCGCATATTCACCCACCCCCGATATGTTCTCAAAGCCGTCCGCAGCGCTAAGCACACGCATCATTTGCCGGGCATAGTCTTCCCAGTCGGTTGCCAGGTGCAAAAGGCCACCGAGCTTCAGTTTAGTGCGTAGCTGCTCCACAAAAGTGGATTGAATCAGCCGGCGCTTTTGATGCTTCCTCTTGTGCCAGGGGTCTGGGAAAAAAACCTGAATGGTATCCAGGCTACTGTCGGCGATGCAGTCACGCAGAACCTC
Source organism: Halieaceae bacterium (assembly GCA_016744355.1). Taxonomy (GTDB): domain Bacteria; phylum Pseudomonadota; class Gammaproteobacteria; order Pseudomonadales; family Halieaceae; genus JBALVT01. The sequence continues at coordinate 67,561 of JADGEN010000009.1, read as the reverse complement.
CACCGCATCGTGGCGATAGATGCGGATATTGCCTACCGATTGCGCTTCCATATCCTGTATTAACTTACCGACTCCCGGCGTGTGCACCTCTATACCTATGAAGTTGGACAGCGGTGCCGCCTGAGCCTGCGCCAATAGAGAGTGGCCCATGCCAAAACCAATTTCGAGAACCGTAGGGCCTTCACGGCCGAAACAATTAGCGACGTTTAGCGAACCATCCGCGTAGCGCAAACCCCATTGGCGCCAGCCTTCGTCATAGGCTTGCTGTTGCCCACTGGTCATTCTTCCAGTGCGCAGCACATAGCTGCGAATAGCTCGTTTGGGACTATCGGTATCGTCGGGCTTATCTTGCATGATTAGAGGTTAGCTCAGAGATTTCCATGCTGCGGCAGCCAGAGTGGCCCAAGCAGCGATAAAACACAGCCCCCCCAATGGCGTGATCGCCCCCAGCCAGCGAACACCGCTAAAGCTGAGCACGTAGAGACTGCCACAAAACAACAGCAAGCCTATAAAAAACAACCAACCACTGCTGCGCAACAAAAGGGAGTCTGGCAGGGATATAGCTAAGATTCCCACTGCCAAAAGGGCAAAGCTGTGATAAAAATGATACTGAACGGCCGTTTGGAATACACCCAGCGAATATTCGTCCAGAGTGTCTTTGAGCGCGTGTGCTGCAAACGCACCCAGCATTACGGCGAACATGCCGCTACAGGAAGCCAGGGTAATAAATAATTTTGCCATAGAGGGATTGTAACTTAGACCGGGGCTATTGAAAGCACCCGGTCAATCTCGCGTTATTACGCTGCGGCGATAGAAGTGCGCAGCTTTTTCATAGCATTTTTTTCGAGCTGCCTGATACGTTCGGCGGAAACACCGTACTTATCGGCCAGTTCATGCAATGTCGCCTTCTGCTGTGCCAACCAGCGTTGGGCAAGAATGTCGCGACTGCGATCATCTAAACTGGAAAGAGCGCTGTGTAATTGCTCCTTGTTGTTAGCCAAAGAATCACTGGACTCAACTTCCACGGCCGGGTCGGCATTGTGACCTTCCAGAAAATACTGTGGAGCCTGCCAAGCTCTATCATCATCGTCATCCAAAGGGGAATCGAAGGCAACATCGCGGCTGGTGAGGCGCCCTTCCATGCGCTGCACCTCGTGTACAGCAACACCCAGGTCATCTGCAATTGCCTGAGCTTCATCGGGGTTTAACCAGGACAGGCTCTTTTTGGAGCTGCGCAGGTTGAAAAAAAGCTTGCGCTGCGCCTTGGTTGTAGCAACTTTTACAATTCGCCAATTGCGCAATATATACTCGTGCATCTCGGCTTTGATCCAGTGCACCGCAAAGGATACCAGGCGAACCCCTTTTTCGGGGTTATAGCGTTTCACCGCCTTCATCAGGCCTACATTACCTTCCTGAATAAGGTCGGCTTCGGCCAGCCCATAACCGGAGTAGCTACGGGCAATATGTACAACGAAACGCAGGTGAGACATAACCATCTGGCGGGCAGCCTCCAGATTGCTCTCATAGTAAAGTTCGTTCGCCAACTCGCGTTCACGCTCGACGCTCAAGATAGGAATACTAGCCACAGATTGAACATAAGCCGCGAGATTCGCTCCCGGCACCATCTGGTCAACTGCTTGCAGACTCTTAGTCATATTTTCTTCTCCTTCTTTCATGACAACGATTTTAGCACTCTTTGTATTAGAGTGCTAATAGCGGAAAAGTTCCACAAAAAAGAGAAAAATACTGGATATTATCAGCTAAAACAATGAGTTAAGACTATCACCTGGGTTCTATATGGCTCAGGTGCCGCGAAACGGCCAGAGCGGCGCCAAACAAGCCCAATAGGCCACCCAGAACCACCAGATTTAGCCCCCCCATCAAGCCCAGGCCCTGCAAGGAAAAACTGCTCTGGTACAAACCGGCGAGGTTTTGCGCCGGCGACTGCAGCAGCCACAGAGTCAGCCCAAGTAACACAGCCGCGATAACGCCCCCTCCTACGCCATACCATAAGCCAGTGTAGAGAAAAGGGCGGCGCACAAAGGCGTTGCTACCGCCAACCAATTTGACGATAACAATTTCCTCGCGGCGATTCTCTATCGCAAGACGAATAGTATTGCCCAGAATAAGGGCCACACCGAGCACCAGCATTGCGCCCAAAGCATATACAATCCGATGACCAAGCTCCATCAGGCTGTTGAGGCGCTGTAACCACTCCATATCCAGAACCGCCTGCTCGATACCGGGCATCGCCAATAGTTCTTCCTGCAAAGTGATAACTGCCTGCGGTGCCAGGCCTGGTACAGGCGAAATAATAATAAGGTGGGGCAGGGGGTTTTCATCCAGGCTGGCCAGAACATCAGTAAACCCTGAAAGCTCCCTGAACTCTTCCAATGCTGCATCTTTGGGAATAAGCGCGGTGGTAGAAATATTGTCAGCGCCGGCCAACTGCAGCTCTAACCTACGGGCATCTTCAACAGCCAAGTCGCTTTTCAAAAACAGGGAGATCTGCGCAGGACTATCCCATTGCGCACTGACAATTTGAGCGTTATCCAGAGCGAGGTTTAATCCTACGGGAAGCGCCAGCGCTATGCCAATCACCATCCAGGTTAACAGGCTGGACCAGGGATGCTCCAACACACGGCGCAGACTATCAGCCGCAGACAGGCGATGATGACGCAGCCAGGAGTTGTACTGATCGCGCCAGTCGGTACGACTCTGACTGGCGCCCTCTCGTCCCTTCGCCCTGCTCATCAAGTAGCCGTTCCGGTGACAAGCCGGCCCTCACGCAAGGTAATGATACGGTGGTGCAATCTGGAAATAAGGGCGAGATCGTGGCTGGCGATGAGTACTGTTACACCCACCTTACTGAAATCCTCGAATAGAGTCATAATTTCAGCAGACAATGCAGGGTCAAGGTTTCCCGTAGGCTCATCTGCCAACAGGATTTTGGGTCGACCTACTACTGCCCGGGCTATTCCGACACGTTGCTGCTCCCCTCCTGAAAGGGTAACCGGCAGCGCTCGTTCGCGCTCGAGCAAGCCTACCTTGTCCAGTGCTGCACGCACCCGACGGCCCACCTCACGATGATCATAGCCGCAAATAACCAACGGCAGAGCTACATTGTCGAACACCGTCCGATCGAACAAAAGCTGGTGGTTCTGGAAAACAACGCCTATATCGCGGCGGTGACGTGCAATGGCTCTGGACCCCACTGAAGCAAGGTTTATCCCATCCACAAGAACGTCACCACGAGTGGGCCTTTCCATCAACATAATTAGGCGCATCAGGGTGCTTTTCCCCGCCCCGGAATGGCCGGTCAGAAATACAAGGTCATCTTTGTTGATCGTAAAGCTCACATCACGAAGAGCGTCATAACCCTCATCGTATCGCTTGCTCACTCGCTCAAAGCTGATCATTTCGCAGTGTTGGCCTCAGAAAATAATGCATCTATAAACTGTCCCGCATCAAACGGGCGTAAATCATCCACTGCTTCCCCCACACCGATATACCGTATGGGCAGCTTCAAGCTTTTGGCAATGGCAAATATTACTCCACCTTTCGCAGTACCATCGAGTTTAGTCAGGCAAATTCCTGTAACACCAACGACTTTCTGGAAGTGGCTGGCCTGAGCCAAAGCGTTCTGCCCGGTACCTGCATCGAGTACCAATAACACTTCGTGGGGCGCCGAGCTGTCGAGCTTACCCATAACCCGCACAACTTTTTCCAACTCATCCATTAAATTATCTTTGTTATGCAGACGGCCAGCAGTATCGGCGATTAACACGTCAGCGCCGCGTGTTTGGGCGGCCTGTACAGAATCATAAATCACTGAAGCACTGTCCGCGCCAGTGTGCTGGGCAACAACCGGTACCGCATTTCTCTCCCCCCAAACCTGTAATTGCTCCACTGCAGCGGCCCTGAAAGTATCGCCCGCAGCCAGCATAACCTCACGACCCTCCTGACTAAACCGCTTGGCAAGCTTGCCAATGGTGGTGGTCTTACCCACACCATTCACGCCAACGACCAGGATCACAAATGGCTTGTTGGGAGTGACGTCCAGGGGTTTTTGACAGGGCTCAAGCAACGCCAGTAGCTCTTCTTTTAATGCGCCCTGCATAGCCTCGGGTCGCGTCAGCTCTTTGCGTGACACTCGCTTGGTGAGGCTCTCAATAATGTCGACCGTTGCCTCTACACCGACATCTGCCATAAGAAGCCTGGTCTCCAGCTCCTCAAACAGATCAGTATCAATTTCCTTCGCTCCCAGGAACAAAGTTCCCATGCCTTCAACCAGGCTGTCGCTGGTTCGGCTAAGCCCACGCTTCAAGCGAGAGAAAAGCCCTGGCTGCTTCGGCGCCGGTTCAACGCTCTGCGCTGGCTTAACGCTCTCCGCCAAAGCTTGAACTTCAGGTGCCGCAGGAGCGGAAGCCGCTTGTTCGGGTGTTTGTGAAGCGCCCGCCACCGTATTCTTGGGTGGCTCTACCAATACTTCCGCGACAATCTCGGGCTCAACAGGCTGAACTGCCGGTGCCTGGCTTTGATCATCGCTTACATCGCGAGGATTAGATGACTCGACTTGATCTGCATCAGCCGGAGCTTTTGCAGAAGACTTACGTTTGAAAAACTTCATAGATGCCGTGTTAAAGTGGGTGGAATACAGTGGATTTTCGATCCGGAAAGAATCGCTATCCTACCACTTTTGAGCAAAGCGAAGAAATGGCAAGATCCAAAAACAAACAGCCACGCCAAAGCGAACTTCGAATCGTCGGGGGCAAGTGGAGGAGTCGCAAATTGAGTTTCACCCCCGCCGAAGGCCTGCGACCTACCAGCGATCGTATTCGGGAAACGCTGTTTAACTGGCTAGCGCCCACCATTATCGGCGCACGCTGTGCAGATCTATTTGCGGGCAGTGGAGCTCTGGGACTAGAAGCGATGTCGCGAGGCGCTGCCCACTGCGACTTCGTAGACACCTCCAAATCGGTGCAGCAGCAAATTTTACGGCACCTGGAGACACTGGGAGCAAAGTCGCAGGGCCACTGCTTTACAGGTTCAGCTCAAAACTACCTTAACGCTGAGAAAGCCCCCGTGGACATTGTCTTCATCGACCCACCTTTTGCACTTGGCATAGCTGCATCAGTATGCCGGTCTCTGTCGAGTTCAGGCCTATTGGCACGCGAGGCCTGGGTTTACGTCGAAACTCCAAAAGCAGAAGAGCTCTCAGAGCTTCCAACAAATTGGTCACTGTATAGGCATAAGGTAGCGGGAGATGTGGCCTATCGCCTCTATCGTGTAGCCCCCTAAAGTGTCAGCCCACGCCCGTTCGCGTTGTAGGCCTCAGCCAATTTGTTTAACATCGGTGGCCGTCATACTATCCAGGAGCCGATCCTATGAAAACACATACCGTCATTTATCCCGGTACTTTTGATCCCATTACAAACGGACATGTCGACTTGACTGAACGTGCGGCCCGGCTGTTTGACAAGGTTGTGGTAGCAATTGCCTTCAGCGAAAAAAAGACCCCGCTTTTCTCCTTGGAGCAACGCATAGAGCTGTGCGAGCAGTCACTGGCACATCTCGATAATATAGAGGTAGTTGGGTTTAGCAACTTGCTAATAGACTTCGCCAAAAGCCAGGGCTCCAGCTGTGTATTGCGTGGATTACGGGCAGTGGCAGATTTTGAGTACGAGTTTCAGCTGGCCAATATGAATAGAGCAATGTACCCCGAATTCGAAAGTGTATTCCTAACGCCTTCGGAGCATTTATCCTATATATCTTCCTCTCTAGTGAGAGAAATTGCCGCTTTGGATGGAGACATCACCCCTTTTGTGCCCCCCTGTGTAGCCGAGGCACTTGCAAAAAAGTTCTCTACGGAATAGGCAGCTGGCGCTAGCTCTCAGCGACCTCTTTTTCTGCCTTTCTGGCACGGTTGTGATCAATGTCTTTGTTGGTGTAACCGGTATTGGTGCACCCCAGGCAACGCACAAACGTTGTTCTCGCCGGGCCAATCATCAGGGTCTCAGCCGCCTCTCCGGTGCTGCCTGCAAGTAACGTAAATGGCAGACTAACGACAAATGCGGCCGCACCAGCGACGGTCATGACTATTCCAATTGGCCTAGCCACTACCAAGTCTCCCGCCATCTTCGCGAAATGTGGACTCTCGTCTGCTGAACTTTGCGCCCACAACGACTGAGAGACCAACATACAACTGGCAAACAGCATAACAACCATACGATTTGTTCTGGATTTTACTTTCATGATTCCACTCCCCATTTTTCTTTAGTCTTTTTATACTTAGCGCTAGTGTAGCCGTTTCAACGCTGACAGGCCACGCAATACACGCTGGCGCGCTGGCCTAACTGCATACCCCGTAATGGCCTGCCACAGTCCGAGCAGGGCTGCCCTTCTCTGCCGTAAACGTGCAGTTTTTGGGCAAAGTAACCAGGCGTACCATCTGTGTTAACGAAGTCTTTTAGAGTAGTACCACCCTGCGCTATAGCCGAAGTAAGCACTCGCTTTATTTGATTTGTCAGTTGTTGGTATCGAGCTGCCGAAATCCGTCCCGCAGGGCGATCAGGGCGAATACCCGCGCCAAAAAGTGCCTCGTTAGCGTAAATATTACCAACCCCAACAACAACTTTTTGATCCATGATGAAGTTTTTTACGGGACCCTTCCTGCCCCTGGAGTGACGGAAGAGATGCACCGAGTCGAAGGACTCCGACAGGGGCTCAGGCCCCAGATGACTTAAAAGCTTGTGCTCTTGTCCAGGCTCTCGCCACAAAAAGCAGCCAAAACGACGAGGATCGCGGTAGCGCAGAATTTTGCCTCCCTGCAGGAAAATATCAATATGGTCGTGCTTTTGTGGCGCACTGCCATCAGAAATAATTCTGAGTGACCCCGACATCCCAAGGTGAACCAGTAACGTACCCCTAACTGTATTAAACAATAAGTATTTAGCTCTGCGCTCTACACTTTCAACTAGCTGCCCTCGTAAACACTCTGCAAGATTTTCCGGTACAGGCCAGCGCAGGCGCCCCTCCCTTACCGTCAGCTCAAGTATCCGCTTGCCCTCTACAAGGGGGGCGACACCCCTGCGCGTTGTTTCAACTTCTGGCAATTCAGGCATAGAGTCCTTTTTGCATTGTTTCTTCACCTATAAAAAAACCCGGCCGAGGCCAGGTTTTAAAGTCAGAACAAGATCGAGTTGTTTACTTGATCTTGCCTTCCTTATACATCACATGCTTGCGAACAACTGGATCATATTTCTTCATTTCCAGCTTATCGGGCGTGGTGCGCTTGTTTTTGTCAGTGGTATAGAAGTGACCTGTACCTGCCGATGAAACCATTCTCACTTTTTCTCTCATAATATTTCTCCCTTTAGGCTACCGCTCTAAATTTTTTCGCCACGGCCGCGGATATCTTCCAACACCTGCTCAATGCCTTTTTTGTCAATAATGCGCATGCCCTTAGAGGAGACGCGCAGCCTGACAAAACGCTTCTCGGATTCAATCCAGAAACGGTGGTGGTGTAAGTTGGGCAAAAAACGCCTGCGTGTGCGGTTCTTTGCGTGTGATACGTTATTTCCAGCTACTGGGCGCTTACCCGTAACTTGACATACTCTTGCCATGATTTTGCCTCTTCCAGTACATGCGGACAAAGTAAATGTTTGGCTTTGGGCCCCCAAAATGAGAGTCCCAGCCGCGCGGAGCGCGAGTTTATACCAGAACCATTACTTCAGATCAAGAAAAAGATCATTCTGCAACTCCTAAGCGCAGACACCCAAGTGCTACAAAAGTCCCGCTTCAGCAAAGGAGTATTCGTGCCCGCGACCTACAATAATATGGTCCAGAACACGGATATCCAGCAGCCCGAGGGCCGCCTGTAGACGCTCGGTGATGCGCTTGTCAGCAGCGCTCGGCTCTGCCACTCCCGACGGGTGGTTATGGGCGAAAATAACGGCGGCCGAGCTGTACTGTAAAGCCCGCGATACCACTTCACGAGGGTACACCGCTGCGCCGCCTAGTGTCCCAAGAAACAAATCGTCACAACGTATCAGGCGATTCTGTGAATCCAGAAACAGACAACTGAAAATTTCTCGCTGCCGCGCGCCCAAATGGTGCTGCAAAAACCGGCGGGTCTGCTGCGGACTGGACAACACGTCCATAGATCCGAGCACTTCCAGTGCCTGGCGGCGGGCCATCTCCAAAGAGGCACATAAGAGCGCATATTTTGCCGCACCGACACCCCGCTGACCTTCTAGCTGGCCTCGATCTGCTCGCAGCACACCTCCCAGACTATCAAACTGGCAGAGCAAGTCGTTTGCCAGCTGCAGTGCCGAACAGCCACTGCAGCCAGTACGCAATAAAACTGCCAGTAACTCAGCATCTGAAAGCGCATCTGCACCTCTGCCCAGCAACTTATCTCTGGGGCCCTCGCCCTGATTCCAGTGCGAAATACTCATACGCTCCTCCTTGAGCCTGCAGTGTCAAATTGCATTGTGCAGTGGTATCTTGCTGCCATTGTCCCAACTCGGTCGAAGAAATGGCACATCTAATTAATCGCAATGTACTTCTGGGAGTCAGTGGAGGCATAGCTGCCTATAAATCGGCAGAGTTGATTCGACAATTGCAGGAACTCGGTGCTGAGGTGCGCGTCATCATGACTAGAGGGGCGCAACAATTTATTACTCCACTGACCTTGCAGGCCCTGTCCGGCAATCCTGTACACACAGAATTACTGGACAGCGAAGCTGAATTGGGTATGGGCCATATAGAGCTGGCACGCTGGGCAGACCTGCTATTGATTGCTCCAGCTACCGCAGATTTAATCGCGAGGCTCGCTATCGGCCGCGCCGATGACCTGCTCACTACTGTGGCCCTCGCCACTGCGGCTCCCAGGCTGATAGCCCCGGCCATGAATCAGCAGATGTGGCACGACAAAGCCTGCGCTGCAAATGTCGAAAGATTAGAGAGCCTTGGCATGAGTCTCGTGGGCCCTGCTGTTGGGGAGCAGGCTTGTGGCGATGTTGGTCCCGGTCGCATGGAGCAGCCGGCAGTCATCGCCGCCAGCGCAGCAGCTTTATTCCAAAGCGGCCTGTTACAGGGCAAGAGAGTTCTCATTAGTGCCGGCCCTACCCAGGAAGCCCTGGATCCAGTGCGGTATATCTCCAACCATAGCTCGGGAAAGATGGGCTATGCCCTGGCCCGCGCCTGCGCAGATGCGGGGGCCAGAACCACACTCGTAAGCGGTCCAGTTAACCTTGAGGCACCGGCCAAAGTTAAGCGGGTAGAAGTTCAAAGCGCACTGCAGATGCTGGACCAGTGCGTAGAATTGAGCGCCGAAAGCGATATTTTTATTGCCTGTGCAGCCGTTGCTGACTATCGACCGGCGGAAGTACAAACACAAAAAATCAAGAAGGGCGCCGAGTTTACTTCTCTGGAGCTGGTACGCAACCCCGATATTGTCGCCACTGTTTCCAGCACCAATCCACGGCCATTTACAGTTGGTTTTGCCGCAGAAACCAACGATGTAGTCCAGTATGCCAGGGGGAAAATGCAGAGAAAAGGCCTGGATATGATCGTTGCCAATGATGTCTCAAAGCAAGATATTGGCTTTAATAGTGATGAGAATGCAGTTACGGTGGTGTGGCCCGATGGGGAACACTCTCTGGCACAGTCTTCAAAATTGAATATAGCGAGACAAGTTGTAGAACTAATCGCTGGTCAAATTAAGCCTGAATCCTGACAAAACAGTGAAAATCACCACTAATCCCTTTCCAGAAAAGCTCACCGCGTAATATCATTAATCACCCAATCTTGCGGCGCATCAATCAACGATGAGAAAAACAAAAAACAAAAAAGCCAGCAGTAACCCCCAGGGAATCATTGCCAAAGGCAATGCTCTCTATCGCATTTGTGTTATCGCTTTGCTCTGCTTACTAGTACCGGTTGTTCTTGGCTTCGGTTTCCTCCTCGCCGTAAGAGAGCCTGCACTTCAAAATGATGCTGCGGAGCGCATCTCTGAGTCTTTCGCGACGCAGCAAGCCGTCAATGTACAGCAGATGTTTTCTGGCCTGGGACAGCGCATGCGTGGCGCAGCTCAATCACCTCTCGCACTGTCTGCAATCGCCCAAGTGTCGGGCACAGACATCGAACTGGTTGAACAAACCATGCTGGATTATTTTCCCGAGGTTATAAGCCTTAAAATCATCCCTATTGGCTCAATGGGTACATCAACATTAAAGGGCGGAAACGAGGGGCTACGCAACCACATTGAAATGGACCTGGTACGTCGTACAAGCAACGGAGAAACCACTAAGCCGGAAGCGTACAGCTTTGAAGGAAAATGGATAATTTCATTGGCCTATTTGGTGTCACACCCACGCATCGAAGGTAGTAAAGCCGTCATCATTGCCACTATTGAAAGCAAGCTGGTGGCAGATGAGTTTGCTGCATTAGATAACTCTCTGGGGCGAACAGTATTACAGCACTCCCACATCAGTGCATCGGGAACCAAGAAAACCGTTGATGTCGCCTCCGCTGGCAGCGGTAGCGAAATCGATTATACAAGCTATCACGTGATCCCCGACTCCCCGTGGACCATTGCATTTACCCCTTCTGCCACTCTTTTAGAGCAGGTACACGTGGGCACTATTTCTGTCCTGTCAGTGCTCGCCATTTTTATCATTGCCGCCCTTGTCAGCTTTGCGGTTATTCTGGTACTGGTGCCCCGTGCTTTGAGTCATCAGGTTTCCGCGCTTATTTCTGCCGCTGACAAAAAAACCGCTTTACAACTAAACGTTGCCGAGCTGGTGCCGGTTGCCAAACAGTTGCGTCGAGCCACACTGCGCACACTGCGCCAGAGCGGGTCGCCAGCAGCCATCAGGCCCACCCATTCAGCGGATTCAAGCTCAACAGAGCTCACTAATCCCATGTTCCAGTCCACCAGCATTCTGGACGAGGACGATATAGATGAAGTGTTGGATCTTGACCTCGCGCAAGAAGCCACAACACAGAGCGACATCAGCGACGATGGCCTCCCCCGCCATATTTTCCGCGCGTACGACATAAGAGGTGTCGCCAATACCGAGCTCACTGATGAAGTCGTCGGCAAAATCGGGGGAGCCCTGGCCAGTATCGCAGACGAAGCAGGAGAACAGGCCTTCATAGTAGCTTCGGATTGCCGACAATCCAGCCCACGAATCAAATCGGCCTTGATAAAGGCGCTCATGGAGGGAGGGCGCGATGTTATCGATATCGGCATCGTCCCCACGCCCCTGCTTTACTTCGCCACGCAACATCTCGCCTGCAAGTCCGGCGTTATGGTTACTGGTAGTCATAATCCTGCCGACTACAACGGCCTTAAGATTGTGCTTAATCAAGAGACCATTGGAGCCGGCGGAATCAAAGATCTTCGAGATCGAATTAGTACAGGAGATTTCGTAAAGGGCAAAGGCAGAATGGTCCGCGAGGATGTTTCCCCTGCCTATCTCGATGAAGTGGTCGGGGATATTGCCATCGCTGTGCCTCTTAAAATCGTGATCGATGCAGGTAATGGTGCCACCAGCGTAATCGCTCCCGAACTGTTCGAAGAGCTCGGCTGCGAAGTAGTCCCTCTGTACTGCGAGTTCGACGGGCGCTTTCCCAATCGCCCACCCGATACCGGCAACGAAGACAATCTGACCGGCCTTATTGCGAAGGTACTTGAAGAGGAGGCCGACTTTGGCGTGGCTTTCGACGGCGATGGCGACAGGCTAGCGGTGGTCACCTCCAGCGGACAACTCATTCGCACAGATACACTGCTCATGTTATTTGCCCAGGATGTGGTCTCCAGAAACCCGGGCGCCGATGTCGTGTTCGACGTAAAGTGCAGCAGACATTTAACCCAGTTGATTACGCGTTATGGAGGGCGTGCTGTCCTGTGGAAAACTGGCCACGCCTTCATGAAAGAAAAAATGCGAGAGACCGGGGCTCTGTTGGGTGGTGAGTTTTCAGGCCATATTTTCTTCGGCGAGCGCTGGTTCGGCTTTGATGATGGCATGTATGCAGCAGGTCGGCTGGCAGAGATTCTCAGCAGCCACGGCACGTCGCTGGATGAAAGCCTGGCGGAGTTTCCCATCACTGAAAATACACCGGAAATCCTTATTCCAGTATCCGAGAGTGACAAATTTCCGTTGATTAAAAAGATTGTCGACAACGCCGACTTTTCCTCTGGAAAAGTCAACACTATTGACGGTATCCGTGTGGACTACAAAGAAGGCTGGGGCCTGGTGCGGGCATCCAACACCACCGCAGCACTTACCGCCCGCTTTGAGGCTTCCAGCCCAGAAGAATTGGACACAATCATGCAGGAATTTCGCGCCCAAATTGGGCTGGTTGAACCCAACCTCAATTTACCCTTCTAATACAGCCCCAACACCAGGACCGCTACATGTCACTCAAGCGCGACACAGCACTCAATATTGCACATGTTCTTACTGAGGCTCTGCCTTACATACAGCGATTTACTAACAGAACCATTGTTGTAAAGTTTGGCGGCAATGCCATGGTCGACCCTCTTCTGCACGAGAGCTTTGCCCGGGATATCGTTTTGATGAAGCTGGTTGGAATGAATCCAATTGTCGTGCATGGTGGAGGGCCCCAAATTGGGGCTCTGCTGGAACAATTGAACATTTCCACCGAGTTTGTGGACGGCATGCGGGTAACCAACTCCCGAACAATGGACGTAGTAGAAATGGTTCTCGGAGGCAGCGTGAACAAGGAGATTGTCTCTTCCATAAACCGCAGTGGTGGCAAAGCCATTGGCGTGACGGGAAAGGACGGCCAACTGATTAGAGCCCGCAAACTTGAAGTCAGCCGCTTTAGCCCTGAACTCGGGGCATCCGAAATAGTAGATATCGGGCAGGTGGGACAGGTCGAACAAATCGACATCGAAGTATTAAACCTGCTTCAGGGCAGCGATTTTATTCCCGTTATCGCCCCTATCGGTGTTGGCAGTGATGGCGCAACCTACAATATTAATGCGGACCTGGTTGCTGGAAAAATTGCTGAAGTTATGCAAGCTGAAAAACTAATGTTATTGACCAATGTTTCGGGTCTACTTGATCAGGATGGCAATACTCTTACGGGCCTGAGCACCTCCCAGGTCGACGCATTGATCGCCGACGGCACTGTTAGCGGAGGCATGCTCCCTAAAATCGGTTGCGCATTAGATGCAGTGAAGGGGGGGGTGGCCAGCGCACATATTGTGGATGGACGAGTACCCCACGCTGTATTGCTGGAAATTTTTACCGACGAGGGCGTGGGAACGCTTATTACCAACAAAAATTTGGGCTAATCTACCCTAAACAACACAAGAGTTATTGCAGCTACTGCAGGTAATCGCTAGCATAAGTTTCGTAGCGACCTGATCTGGACAGACATGCCACCAAAGAAAAGCCAACGCCGCCAACAAATCCTAGAAGCCCTGGCGCACATGCTCGAGGTCAACCCGGGAGAACGTATCACTACGGCCGGCCTCGCCAGAGAGGTGGGTGTTTCCGAAGCTGCTCTATACCGCCACTTCCCCAGCAAATCCAAGATGTTTGAAGGGCTGATAGAGTTTGTTGAAGAAACCATGTTTAGCCGCATCAACATGATTCTGGCGGAGGAACAAACTGCTTTAAAAAGCTGCCAGAAAATATTGACCCTGCTACTCACCTTCACTGCCCGCAATCCAGGAATAACCCGCATACTGACTGGAGATGCGCTGGCAGGTGAATCTGAGCGGCTGCATCATAGAGTTGCACAGTTATTCGACCGCCTCGAGACTCAACTCAAGCAGATAGTGCGGGAAGCAGAAATGAGGGAGGGCCTGCGACCAACTATCTCAGCTGGAGCTGCAGCCAATCTAATGCTAGCGACCGCCGAAGGGCGAATTTCACAGTTTGTACGAAGTGGCTTTAAGCGCGCTCCAACCGTGGACTGGCAGGAGCAATGGGCACTGCTAACAGAGGGGTTTTTTCGTCCCGCTATCAACCCAACTGGCCACATACCGCGTGAGGGTCCATCCTACTGAGCTGCATGCAGGACGTCTAGTTTTTGGCTGTCTCAACGTTGCGGCGCATTTCTACAACACCGAGAAGCAATTCGAAACGATCTATATCCAACTGAAATCTTTGTTGCGCCCGTACCACTTCCGCCTCTCTATCGGCGATTGATCGCTCTGTAGCACTAATTTCTGATTGTAGGTCTTCGATTGCCGCCAAACGGCTCACATCAACAGTGCCGCCATTTCGCTCGACGTCGGCTGCACTGGCCTGATAATTTTCTACCTGCTGCTTAAGAAACCGGGTATTACTTTTGAGGATACTCACCCGTATGCGCAGGTCGCTGAGCGCTCTATCTCTCGCCGCCTCTATATCTTCAACGGTACTGTAGCGAAGTAACAGGGTTTCATCCCACTTTTGCAAACGTTCCTTTTCAGCTATCTCAACCTGTTCTAACTGCTGCTTCAAGCTCAGCTGCTCCAACTCCTCGCTAGTGAGCTCTCTGGGCACAACTCTAAGAACGATGCCATCCTCGTTAATAATCTCGTAGCCTTTGTTGGCATATTCCGTAGGCACACGGTCATCAACAACCATGTTGCCTTCATTATTTGTATAGCGATATAGATCCCGGGAGTGAGCCTGCGTGGGCAGAATCAACAGAAGAGCGACGCCACAGAATAAGGTGCTGAATGCTTTAATTTCTAACATCCAGCAAATATAGGGTTTGTAGACTTAATATTCAAGGACACTATTTACCCTCACACCCCATAAGTCTCACGATACGTGCGCATGGCAGGCAGGGCATCTTGCGGGACATTCACGCCGGTTTCCAGATAGTCGATGATGTTACCCATTTCAATAATGCTGAGCACCGGCACATCATATGTTTGCTCTACCTCCTGTATTGCCGACAACGCGCCCTTACCACGCTCCTGCCTGTCCAAGCCAATGGCAACACCGGCAAGCGTAGCTCCAGCGCTCTGAATCATAGCTATAACCTCACGCACCGCAGTGCCGGCCGTGATGACATCATCAATCACCAACACGCGACCTTGCAATGGTGCACCAACCATCATGCCACCTTCACCATGGGTTTTTGCTTCCTTGCGATTATAGGCAAACTGGACGTCCCGACCGTGGTCATTCATAAGAGACACTGCTGTTGCCGCCGCCAAGGGTATGCCCTTATAAGCTGGCCCCAGCAAGACATCGAATTCCAGCCCTGCCTCGACAATTCGCTGTGCGTAGCAGCGCCCCAGTACGGCCAGGGCACGGCCTGTTGAAAAGGCGCCGGCATTGAAGAAATACGGGCTAATTCGCCCCGACTTCAAGGTGAATTCACCAAATTTCAGCACTTCACAGTGCCTGGCCAGGTCAATAAATTCAATTTGATAAGGATGCATAGAGTATTCCGGGACGCAAAGCTGCTGTATCATACACGCTCTAATAATAAGGGGCTAGAAATGAGGATTATCAGCTTCAGCGCTGACGGGATTGTGAACGCTGCTGAGAAAGGATTTTACGAATGGCTGAGTGAGCAGGATGCAGACATAGTGTGCATTGCCGATTTGCAGTGCTCGGAATATGACCTGCAGGACAACATCTACTTCCCCACCGACTACAACGCCTATTTTTTCGACGATGTAAATGGCAAGTCCAATGGCGTAGCCATCTATTGCCGACAAATGCCAAAAGCCATCATGACGGGTCTGGGTTTTATCGATTTCGACATGGAAGGACGGTATATTCAAGCCGATTACGAAAACTTAAGTGTCGGCTGCCTGCTGGCCCCCTCGGCAGAAAACGGCAATACAGAACAGCAAAGCCGGAAAAACGAATTCTTTTCGCTGCTGCATAACCACATGACTAAAATCCAGAACAAACGGCGGGAATTTATCTTTTGTGGCAACTGGCAACTGGCCCACAAACCCGCAGACGTTCAAGACACTGAGCGCAATAGCAACTCTTCCGGTTTCCTGCCAGAAGAACGCCAGTGGATGAATGAAACGATTGATGCGGGCTACGTCGACGCATTCAGGGAAATCAATTCTGATACCGATGAGTTCAGCTGGTGGCCCGATGGCGGACGAGCGGATAACGGCTGGCGCACTGATTTTCAGCTCGTATCGAAGGGCCTGAAATATTCCGTGGAGTACGGGGCGCTGTACAAAGGAAAGGAATTTTCCAGCCACGCACCGGTTATCATGGACTACGACCTGGAAGTCTAGCCGCGGCACGAAGGCCACGGCTAATGGGAGGACTTAGCCCTCAGCCAAGGCCTCACGTTGCTTTTCTATCAATTCACCTATGCCAGTACCCGCCAGGTCCAGCAGGCTATCGAGCTCGTCGCGCTTGAAAGTCGCGCCCTCCGCAGTACCCTGAACCTCTATGAAGTCTCCCCCCTCTGTCATAATGACATTCATGTCAGTATCCGCTGCGGAGTCTTCCGGATAATCCAGATCCAGTACAGGAACCCCCTGATAGATGCCGACTGATACGGATGCAATCAGGTGCCGCAGAGGGTCCTGGGTAATCAGCTTTTTCCTCTGCAAATGATTGAGCGCATCCACCAGCGCCACACAGGCACCGGTAATTGCTGCAGTGCGGGTGCCGCCATCTGCCTGGATAACATCACAATCAATGGTAATTGTGTTCTCGCCCAGCTTGGACAGATCCAATGCGGCGCGCAGTGACCGGCCGATCAAACGCTGAATTTCTACCGTCCGCCCGCCTTGCTTACCGCGGCTCGCTTCGCGCCCCATACGGGAGCCGGTAGAGCGGGGCAGCATGCCATATTCTGCAGTAACCCAACCTTTGCCTTGGCCACGCATAAAACGGGGCACTCCGGCTTCAGCAGTTGCGGTACAGATAACTTTGGTGTTGCCAAAGCAGACCAGAACGGAGCCCTCTGCATGGCAAGTAAAGTTGCGGGTAATACTGATATCTCGTAATTGCTGTGGCGTGCGGCCGCTGGGTCGTTGCATGGTGTACTCCTAAGGTAAAAAGGCCGCCAGTATACGCGAACACACCAAGAATTTGGTACGCTAGACCCCCCATGTACTGCAGATTATTTTATGATTGCAAAACCCTCCCGTGCAGATTGATCGTCACCAAATTACACAGCGATCTGATACACTTCCAACACTTTCCTCACCTTGTTAGAAGCACAGAAAAACATGACTATTCGCAGCATGACAGCCTTCGCCCGGGAAACACTGGCCACCGAACAGGGCGACCTAACCGTTGAACTGCGGTCGGTAAACCACCGTTACCTCGACTGCACATTTAAGCTACCAGATGCCCTGAGGCAGTTGGAACCAAAGTTGCGCGAAGGTGCGGGGAAAAAACTATCACGGGGAAAGCTCGATTGCATGGTTCGTATACAGTTCAACAACAACACCAGTAACTCATTAGACGTCGACAACGAACGTCTGCACGAACTATTGCAATCCGCCGGGGCAATCGCAGCACAATTGCCGGAATCCCGCGCCTTAAGCCCCCTTGAAGTTTTACAGTTCCCCGGCGTATGCGCCGCAGAGGAAACTTCCTTTGACCTTTTTATTTCTGGTGCTCTAGGTGTATTCAATGAGGCGCTTGACTCACTGGCCAGTTCACGAGAGCGCGAAGGGGAAGAGCTCGCCAAAATGATACTTACCCGCCTGAGTCTCATTGAGGTGGAGCTCACGAAGATGCGCGCTATACTGCCCGAGCTCATGGCAGCGCAAAGAGCCCGTATTACAAACCGTATTGCAGAACTTAACATCGAAACAGACGAAAACCGGCTGGAGCAGGAGCTGGTTCATTTAGCACAAAAGGCGGACGTAGATGAAGAGCTGGACCGGCTCGACGCTCACATCGCGGAAGTTAGGCGCGTGCTAAAGAAAGGCGGTGCCTGTGGGCGAAGACTGGACTTTCTAATGCAGGAGCTCAACCGTGAGGCCAACACTCTGTCGTCCAAATCCCAATCCAGCAACACCACTATGGCTGCTGTCGAACTAAAGGTTCTCATCGAACAGATGCGCGAGCAAATCCAGAATATCGAGTAAACCATTATGAGTACTACCGGAACACTTTTTACTGTATCGGCCCCCAGTGGGGCCGGCAAAACCAGCCTTGTCACCGCCTTGGCGCAAGGTAGCCACACACTTAAGGTGTCTGTCTCTCACACCACCAGGCCACAGCGCCCCGGTGAAGTGGATGGCACCAACTACCACTTTGTTTCTGAGGCGGCGTTTCTGGAAATGTTGGAGCACACAGCATTTCTGGAACATGCCAGAGTCTTTGACAACCTCTATGGCACCTCTCAAGCCTGGGTAGAACAACAGCTGGCTGCGGGTATTGATGTAGTCCTGGAAATAGACTGGCAGGGTGCCCAGCAAATAAAACACTTGATGCCGGCCAGCAAGTCGATTTTTATCGTCCCACCTTCACGAGCGACCCTGCTTGAGCGCCTCACCAGGCGCGGACAGGATGAAGCCGAAGTCATCGAACATCGCATGTCCGAGGCAACGCAGGAGATGTCTCACTATGCGGAATCGGACTACCTGATCATAAACGATGTGTTCGAAACTGCCCTGTGTGGCCTGCAGGCTATCATTACTTCGCAGCAGCTGCTCACCAAAAAACAAATCGTTTCGCAGCAGGGACTGTTGTCAGATCTATTAAGCCAAGCCTGAACACGGGAATATTCCCCTAGACCAACAGGGGGGTATTAGGGGTATAATAGCCGGTTCGCTAAACCCTAATTATTCAGGAAACTTGAGAGATGGCACGCGTAACCGTTGAAGATTGCTTGGAAAACGTAGATAACCGCTTTGAACTAGTCATGGTAGCAAGCAAACGAGCTCGCCAGATTGCCACCGGAGGCAAAGAGCCGCTAGTTGATGAAGAATCCGATAAGCCCACAGTCATTGCTCTGCGTGAAATTGCTGACGGCTTTATTAGTGCGGACATTTTGATCCGCGAAGACGAAATTGAAGCAGAAGAAGAGCTGGCAGAAGTTATGGAGGCCAGCGAACCCCTGTAACCCTTTTACCTACTGCGAGGGCATTACAAACTATGCGAACCATCAATGCCCTCGACTCGACCCTCCGGAGCTATCTTAGCGCCGAACAGTCCAACCACGTAAAACGCGCTTATTACTTTGCAGAGCAAGCTCATTTTGGCCAATTACGCCGCAGCGGCGAAGACTATATAACACACCCCCTGGCCGTCGCCGGCATATTGGCGGACATGCACATGGACCACCAAAGCCTGATGGCGGCCATGCTGCACGATGTCATCGAAGATACCGGCATAGAAAAATCAGCCATTGGCAATCAGTTTGGCACAACCGTGGCCGATCTGGTCGACGGCGTCAGCAAACTGACGCAGATGGAATTTGGCTCCCTGAAGGAAAAGCAGGCAGAAAATTTCCAGAAAATGGCCTTGGCCATGGCTAAAGATATCCGGGTTATTCTGGTCAAATTGGCCGACCGCTTGCACAATATGCGCACCCTGGGAGTACTTAAGCCAGAGAAAGCCAGACGTATCGCCCACGAAACACTCGAAATTTATGCACCCATTGCAATGCGACTCGGAATGAACAATGTGCGTATGGAGTTCGAAAACCTGGGCTTCGGTGTACTTTATCCCATGCGAGCACGGCGCATAGATGCAGCCATACGCAAAGCCCGGGGGCATCGCAACGAGCTGGTAGATAAAATCGGACATCAGATCGAAACCACGCTGGAGCAAGAGGGGCACAACGCCGAAGTCATAGGCCGTGAAAAGCACCTTTACAGCATCTATAAAAAAATGAAGTCCAAACGAAAGTCCTTCTCCGAGATCATGGACATCTACGCCTTCAGGATAATCGTCGATTCAGTGGATACCTGCTACCGCGTACTGGGCAGCATTCACAGCCTATACAAACCCGTTCCGGGAGAATTCAAAGACTATATTGCCATACCCAAAGCTAATGGGTATCAGTCACTCCATACCGTGTTAATGGGGATGCATGGCGTACCCATCGAAATCCAGATTCGAACACGTGATATGGAAGACATGGCCAACAATGGCATTGCCGCACACTGGCTGTACAAAAGTGACGGCCAATCCGCCACTGGCAGCCATGCCCGGGCCAGGCAATGGGTTCAGGGCCTGTTGGAAATGCAGCAACGAGCGGGAAATTCGCTGGAGTTTATCGAAAGTGTAAAAATCGACCTGTTCCCCGACGAAATCTACGTATTCACCCCCAAGGGGCGGATACTTGAGCTGCCCAAAAACGCCACCGCGGTAGATTTCGCATACTCTGTGCATACCGACGTAGGCAATAGCTGCGTAGCTTGTAGAATTAATCGGCGCCTAGCGCCTCTATCAGAGCCCCTGCAAAGCGGGCAGACAGTGGAAATTTTGACAGCACCGGGTACTTCGCCCAACCCCTCTTGGTTTAACTATGCGGTAACCGCGAAAGCACGCACCAATATTCGACACTTCCTCAAACACCAGACCCGCGATGACTCCATAGAGTTAGGCATAAAACTATTGGAAAAGGCTTTACTCAGCTTTGAAACCTCTCTGGAACAACTTCCCGAGGAGCAGCTGCAGGACTATCTTGAGCGTCATGGCTATGACCAACAAAACGATCTGATGGCTGATATTGCCAGAGGCAATCGCCTGCCTGCCATCACAGCCCAACAGCTGGCAAATAAGTCGAGTACCGACCCGCTACAAGGTGGGGAAGTAGAGCCCGTTGCCATACGTGGAACCGAAGGTTTCATGGTCAACTTCGCAAAATGTTGCCACCCCATTCCCGGCGACGCCATTGAGGGCTATCTAAGCTCGGAAAAGGGTATGGTTGTGCACCGCGAGTCCTGTAAAAACCTGTCTGATTCAAAAGACAATCGCGAACGCCTGGTGGCATTGCGCTGGGACGACGAAGTTGAGGGTGAATATAGCGTTGAGCTGCGTATTGAGGTTGAGAATCGACGCGGCATGATCGCCACACTGGCGACTCGTATTAATAGCATGGATGTTAATATCGAAAAAATATCCACCGAAGACAAAGACTATCAATTCACCTACGTAGACTTGGCCATGGTGGTTCAGAACCGCGTTCATCTCGCCCGCATAATGAAGCGTTTGCGTATAATCAAATCTGTTCACCGCGTGCAGCGGGTTAAGAACTAGGGACATCCCCGCAGGAGTACCAAATGAGCAACCGCGCCGTCATATCCTCACCAGAAGCACCAGCAGCCCTCGGCCCTTATTCGCAGGCAATCAAGTTAGGCAATACCGTTTGGGTATCCGGGCAAATACCCCTGGTTGCCGAAACCATGGAGCTTGTCGACGGTGATATCAGAGACCAGGCTACTCAGGTTTTCAATAACCTCACGGCTGTAGCCGCCGCCGCAGGGTGCACGCTTGATAGCGCGGTAAAAATTAATATCTCGCTGACCGACATGAGCGATTTCGCAGCGGTAAATGACGTTATGACAAAGTTTCTCAGCGAACCTTTCCCGGCCAGGGCCTGCGTACAGGTAGCGGCACTGCCAAAGGGGGCAGCCATAGAGATCGAGGCGATCCTGGCTATCTAACCGGACTCCTGGCATGACACTGACAAGCGCCCTGAAGGACTGAGGCCCAATGCCTGGAATCGCGGCAATCTCAGTGCGGGAATTGCGGGGAGTAGGGCCGAAGCTGGCAGAAAAGCTCGCCGAATACGGTATTAGGCAAATCGAAGACCTCCTTTTCCATCTGCCGCTTCGCTATCAGGACCGAACTCGCATTACACCAATTGCCGCTGCACGCGAGGGCATCGATGTAGTCATCGAAGGTGAAGTAAAACTCGCCGATGTTGCTTACGGCAAACGTCGCAGTCTGGTAGCGCGAATTCAGGACGGCAGCGGCACACTCACCCTGCGTTTTTTCCACTTCTCTGCAGCCCAGAAAAACAACCTCAGCCCCGGTACCCGACTGCGATGTTTTGGTCAGGCCAGGCGGGGCAGCAGTGGCCTGGAAATGTATCACCCGGAATATCGCGAAGTACAAGCCGATGCGCACGACCTCGATGAGTCCCTGACACCGGTTTACCCTACCACCGCCGGTATTGGGCAAAATCAATGGCGCAGCCTGTGCGGGCAAGCCCTGCTCTACTTGCAGCGCGCCGAACCCCGGGAGCTTTTACCCGTCGACAGCACCCAGGGAATGGGCCTGTCCGCCTCTCTAATATACCTTCATTCGCCACCACCTGATGCCGCACTGGAATTATTAAGAGAAGGGTCACATCCAGCGCAGCTTCACCTGGCTCTCGAAGAGTTGGTTGCACACAATCTGTCGCTTCACCAATTGCGTAAACAACACCAGCGGGAAGGGGCTCCAGCCCTTGCGCCTGCACCTCAGGCCATCACAGCTCTGCTGTCTGAATTCGGCTTCCCCCTCACCGGTGCACAGCACAGAGTCCTGGATGAAATATCAGGCGACTTGGCCAAACCTTACCCCATGTTGCGCCTGTTACAGGGCGATGTGGGATCCGGAAAGACCGTTGTTGCTGCCTGCGCCGCCCTGCAAGCCATCGCCAATGGCTATCAGGTGGCAATTATGGCGCCAACAGAGATTCTCGCAGAACAACACTGGCAAAGCTTCTCGACTTGGCTGGAACCGCTCAACATTGAGCTAGGCTGGCTCACCGGTCGCCTCAAAGGTAAAAAAAGAGAACAAACAACAAGCCGCATTGCAGCCGGACAAATAGCCCTGGTGGTGGGAACGCATGCGCTGTTCCAGCAGGATGTCGAGTTCGCCCGCCTGGGCCTGGTGATCGTCGATGAGCAACACCGCTTTGGTGTGCATCAGCGGCTCGCACTCACAGAAAAGGCCCGGCCAGAGCTGGGTCGCGCCCACCAATTGGTCATGACCGCCACACCTATACCCAGAACCCTGTCCATGGTCGCCTATGCCGACCTGGATTGCTCTATCATCGATGAATTACCTCCCGGAAGACAGCCCGTTAGTACGGTGCTTATCGACAATAGTCGGCGGGAACAAATTATCGCTAGAGTCGCCGAAGCCTGCAAAGCCGGTAGACAGGCCTATTGGGTGTGCACACTCATCGAAGAGAGCGATGCGCTGCAGGCCCAGGCCGCTCAAGCGGTGGCAGAACAACTTCGGGAACAACTACCGGGCCTGGCTATTGGCCTTATTCATGGACGCCTGAAACCGGCCGAAAAGGAGGCGGCTATGACAGCCTTCAAGTCGGGACAAACGTCTCTGTTGGTGGCAACCACGGTTATCGAAGTAGGTGTTGACGTTCCCAACGCAAGCTTAATGATCATTGAAAACCCTGAGCGTCTAGGACTGGCGCAATTACATCAGCTGCGCGGTAGGGTAGGCCGGGGCAGTGCTGCAAGCCACTGCGTATTGCTCTACCAGACACCTCTGTCAGCCAACGGCAAAGCGCGTCTGGGCGTCATGCGAGAAAGCTCAGATGGTTTTGTTATCGCAGAAAAAGACCTGCAACTACGTGGGCCCGGGGAGGTTTTGGGCACGCGCCAAACAGGGCTGATGGAGTTTCGGGTGGCCCAACTACCAGCGCACGCTCACTTACTGGATAAGGTGCAATCAGTCGCCGGGGCAATTATTGCCCACCACCCCGAGCTGATCGAGCCACTAATACAGCGCTGGACCGGGACAGATTCAGAGTTTGCCAAAGTTTAAGTGAGGGTCAGGCCTTACGCTGCTGTACGCTTGAGAATAATCAGCCCAGATTGCTCTACTGATCAAACAGTTGTTGCCAGCGCTGTGTTAACTCCGCAGCGCCAATACTTTCCAGGGTAGAGATATTCTGGTCCGGAATATTCTCCGGATTAGGGTAATCACTCAACACCCGTTCCATCATATCTTCACGTAGAAGGTGAACAATAGGGTAGGGGGCCCGGTTGCTAAAATTGCTGGCGGCTCCTTCCGGCTCTCCCTCAAACTGATACCCAGGATGAAAGCTGGCTAGCTGGAGGAGGCCCTCAAGCCCCGCCTGAACCAATAGGGCCTGAGCATCATCATAGTATTCCAGGTAGTCGTCAAACAACTGCAGCGCCGAGGGAAAAACCAGCAGCGTGGTTGCAAGCTCTTGCTCAGAGCTGGACTGTAATAAGTCCAGCTCTTGCAACAAAGCGCTGCGCAAAGCTTCTGGCTCCTCGCCCAAACAGATGGCGATACGAAGGCGGTCGGCACCCAGCTGACCGGGTAACACAAACGGCTTGGCAAACGGGCACAGGTTTAGACCGACAACGAATTCCGCTAGCCAGGCTCTAACCTGTTTTTCGACAATCTCCCTCACGCCATGATAGCGGGAAGCTGTTTTTGCAGAGCCATCTTTTCCTTGGTGGCATCACCGGTGAGGGCGAAGCCTAGTAAGTCCCCATTGGTGCCCCTAAACTCGCCCTTCACATTGCGACCATCAACCGTAATTTGCCACTCTCCCTCTGCACCCATTGCAGGAGGCGCGACAATTACCGGGCAGGCCGGCGTTTTTATTGCTACCGGCATTGCCGGATAGGCCACTTCGGTAGGCTCGCCCACCAATGTTTTAGCCAGCGCTCTCACTGCAGCCATCAGCGGAGCCACATACACAAGTACGTGACCACTTACTTCGGCGCAATCGCCCATTGCATATACATTAGGTGCGTTAGTTTCTAGCAAGCGATTGGTGACGATACCGCGATTGGTTGCAATCCCGGAGGCCTGGGCCAGAGCGATTTGAGGGCGCACGCCAACAGCGGAAAGCACCAGATCTGCCGTAATGGTCTCGCCATTATTGAGGCTAACCAGTACTCCATTTTCACTTTTGTTCACTGCAGTGACCAAAGGTCCAAAGTGAAATTTCGCACCTTTCTCTTCCAGTGCAGATTGCACAGCCTTGCCAGCCGGTTCCGGAAGTAGGGTTGGAAGGCAATAGGCGAGGGGGTCTACCGTCTCTATTTCAAAGCCGCCGTTAAGGAGATCATTAGTAAATTCACAACCGATCAGCCCGCCACCAATAATGCATATTTTCTTCACATTGCCTTTTTCAATAGCGCTGCGGAAATCGGCATAGTCTAATAAGTCGTTTACTGTGTACACAGACTCACCACCGTCGCCCTCTATAGGCGGACGAATGACATCTGCGCCAACAGCCAGTACCAACTTGCCATAGTGCACTGAGGTCTGACTATCACCCAAATGTACCATCTGCTTGGCCGTGTCTATTTCGCTGACCTTGGTCATAGTCCAGACGCTGGCTTTGAGATGCTCTCCCATGGTGCCCGCATCCATTTGGCCCAAGTCTTCTGCAGACAGGCTCTTGGTATACCCGGTGGACAACATAGGCTTTGAGTAGGAGCGGCCATCGTCAGAGGTTATGAGAATCAGTGGAGTTTCAGTGTCATGCTTGCGAAATTCCCGCGCCAGGCCATAGCCCGCCAGACCTGTGCCTATAATGACAACAGGAGCCGTAACCTTATCTACTTCCGGCTCTTCATGATGTGGGGTTTCGTCTACGGGGCCCTGCTCAATTAGCTCAAAATCCTCTTTGCCAACGCCACAGTCGGGGCACAACCAGTCCTCGGGCACATCTTCCCACTTGGTGCCCGGCGCTATACCGTCGTCGGGCCAGCCCTCTTTCTCGTCATAGACGAGGCCGCATACTATACATTCCCACTTGCTCATGGTTCACGCTCTCTTTAAAGTAGTCGGGTTTTGAAGCAAATCACTATAGGGCTGTGTAAAAATTGTGCAAGGATTTTATAAGGCCAACAGTGCTGATCCACACTGGCTGCCGGTACAACAGTTCACCACAGCCAGTCTCCCCCCCGCTTGTCGCTACTGGCTATTGGATGATGGCTCCCTGACTAGGCGTCTGATCGACCTCAATACCGGGCCATTTCGAGTACAGCGATTATATCAGGGGTGGCAGGTACCGCTGCCCTCAGAGCGCATATTACTGAACATTCCCACTCGTCAGCTGGCTCTGGTAAGAGAGGTCGCCTTGCGGGTCAACGGAAGTGCCGTTGTATTTGCTCGCAGTGTTTTTCCATACACCAGCCTAACCGGTAGCCTGACCCACTTGCGCAAACTAAAAAATAAGCCGCTGGGAGCCATTTTATTTAACCATCCCGGTATGCACCGCAGCCCCTTTGAAATCGCTCGGTTAGGGGGCAACAGCGACTACCTGCCACTGGCTCTGCAACAGGGCGATGACGCTTGGGCCAGACGCTCGCGCTTCACCATTGAAAACAAGGCACTACTTGTGAGTGAAGTGTTTTTGCACAAATTTTCCCCATGGCCCAAAGCTCTTCCCGTGCATCGCTCCCAACGGGGCACTGTAAGTTCTGCTATGCTGCAGCCGAAACAGTAAACTGGTAGACAATGATCACTAAATTCAGAGCCGCGTTGCAGCTCATCCGCTTTGATAAACCCATAGGCACCTATCTGCTGTTAT
Organism: Halieaceae bacterium; assembly: GCA_016744355.1. GTDB lineage: Bacteria > Pseudomonadota > Gammaproteobacteria > Pseudomonadales > Halieaceae > JBALVT01. The sequence continues at coordinate 41,086 of JADGEN010000009.1, read as the reverse complement.
GGCCCACTCTCGGGGCATTGTGGATCGCCGCTGAAGGTACTCCCGATTATTTACTCCTGGCCATATTCATAGCGGGCACATTCTTGATGCGCTCGGCGGGCTGCATTATCAATGACATAGCAGACCGAAATGTGGACGGAGCTGTGGCGCGCACTCAGGGGCGACCACTAGTTACGGGCGTATTAACAGTCAATGAGGCCATCGCCCTCTTTTTGGCGTTTTGTTTCACCGCTTTTGTGTTGGTACTGTTCACTAATACACTAACCATTGCGCTGTCTCTAGGTGGTGTTTTAATTGCCTCGGCCTACCCCTTCGCCAAACGTTACACCAACCTGCCGCAGTTAGTTTTGGGGGCGGCCTTCTCTTTCGGTATTCCCATGGCATTCTCCGCCCAGCGAGGAGATCTGCCCTCAGCGCTTTGGCTCTTGTTTGTGGGCAACCTTCTATGGACAGTAGCGTACGACACTCAATACGCGATGGTAGACCGTCTGGACGACGCCAAAATTGGCATTAAATCTACCGCCATATTATTCGGTGATGCTGATCGCCTGATTATTGGAGTACTACAAGGCTTGTCTCTGCTAACCCTGCTTATGGCCGGTCGGCGCTTCGAACTCGGTCTGGCATACAATATGTCTTTGCTAATAGCCGCCGGCTTGTTCATCTACCACCAATACCTGATCAGAAATCGAGACTCCGAGGGCTGCTTCAAAGCTTTCAAACATAATAACTGGGTGGGGCTCATTATCTTTATGGGTGTGGTACTTCACTATCAACTTGGCAGTCTTAACTAGGCAAATCAGCTATCACTACAAATAAAACAACTTTGTCGGTGGAGTTTCTCACTAGCCTGGAGAACATTTCCGAACAGGAATGGAATGCTATTACAGGCACTGACTACCCTTTTTTACGCCATGAGTTTCTCTGGGGGCTGGAGCAAACCGGCTGTGTTACCGCCGAGACCGGATGGCAGCCATGCCATGCCATTATTCGCGAAGAACAGGGGCGAGTTATCGCCCTGCTGCCCCTGTATCTGAAAAGCCACTCCTACGGTGAATACGTTTTTGATTGGAGCTGGGCCGATGCCTGGCAACGCAATGGCCTCGCCTATTACCCGAAACTTGTCAGCGCCATACCCTTCACCCCGGCAACGGGACCAAGACTCTGTATTTCCCATGAATATAATAGCGACGATATTTGGCCTGTGGTCCTTTCGGCCATTAAGAATTTGGCAAAGCAGCGACGACTGTCTTCATGGCATCTGCTGTTTCCCGAGGAAATTGAGGCCACAAAGCTGGTGCGTGAAGGTCTGCACCTGCGAACCGCCACTCAATTCCATTGGTATAACGACGGGTTTAGCTGTTTTGACGATTTTCTTTCCACATTCAACAGCCGGAAACGCAAAAGCCTGAGGCGGGAACGTAAAAGCGTCGACCAGCAGGGTTTCGAATTTCAGACCTTAGCAGGCCCGGAAATTACCCGGGTACAGTGGGAGCAGTTTTACCACTTCTACCAACATACCTACGCCAAGCGCAGCGGGCATGGAGGTTACCTGAGTAAAGAGTTTTTTACCCAAACTGCAGCCAGCCTGGGGGAACAGGTTATTTTAATTCTCGCTCACCTGGATAATGAGCCCGTTGCCGGCGCTTTATTTTTTCGCTCAGAAGACACCTTGTATGGGCGTTATTGGGGCTGCGTTCGCGAATACGACTACCTGCATTTTGAGGCCTGTTATTATCGAGGCATCGAATACTGTATAGACCATGGCCTGAAAAAATTCGACCCTGGTGCACAGGGCGAACATAAGATACAGCGCGGTTTCAGACCCGTGAGAACCTATTCAAACCACTGGATCGCAGACCCCGGCTTCTCACAAGCTATAGCGGATTTCACGGTAGAAGAGCAGGCGCACATTGAGGAATATCTACAACAAACCACTGCGCAGCTGCCCTTCAAAGCCACTCCCTGACTATCAATCCTGGCTAAATACGCATATCAAAGTCGGAAAAATCCGGACTGCGCATATGCCACCAGTAGGCGAGAGTTGAGCGAGGCCAGTTGTTAACCACTTTTCCCGCTTCATTTTTGTACCAACTGTCGCAACTGGCCACCCAAACCGTCTTGGCCAGCTCACCCTGCATACGATCATTGTATGCTCGCATAACGGCCTTATTCGCATCCATACTATTTAACTGATGGCTGAGGATTTTATCCACACATCGCACAATATAGTTCGCCTGGCGCTCCACCATAAATATGATGGAATTACTGCCCAGATTAGTATTCGGCCCATACAGCATGAAGAAGTTTGGAAAGCCAGCCACGCTCACCCCCCGATAGGCCTCCGCTCCCTCTGCCCAGGCCTGCTGCAGCGACACGCCGCCGCTGCCATAAACATCAAGGCCTGACAAAAACTCAGTGGCTTCGAAGCCTGTGCCGTAAATAATTACATCGACGGGTCGTGATACCTCATCCGCTGCCTCTACACCACTGGACGATATCGACGTGATCGCCGATGTCACCAGTTCAACATTGGGGCGGGCAAACGCCTGAAAATAATCATCTGACACCAGGATACGTTTACATCCCACCGGGTAATCCGGGGTTAACTTACGGCGCAGTTCCGGATCGGCAATAAATTCCTCCCGGTATGCCTTGGTCCATTTCTCATAGAAACTGCGAAGCCAACTTTTTGCACGCATAACCGGATAAAACAACAACTCGCCACGCAGATACACCGTTAAACGATGCAGTTTTTGCAACCAGGGGTAGCGCTTGAATCTGGATTTTTCGCCCGTAGTGTAGTCACGGTCATTTCGTTTAACCACATAGTTAGCGCTGCGCTGATAAACAGTAAGCTGCTCCACTTGCGCCGCTATTTGGGGAATAAACTGCAGCGCACTGGCCGCGTTGCCTATGACCGCCACACGTTTGCCGGTCAGATCAATGTCGTGGCGCCACCTGGCCGAATGAAAACTCTCTCCTGTAAACGACTGTGCCCCAGAAAATTCCGGAACGCTGGGCCGATTAAGCTGACCGAGGCCACTCACCAGACATTTAGCTCGCAGCTGCTCACCACTCTCCAGCTCTACCAACCAGATGCCTGTTGATTCCTCAAAGTATGCGCTCTTCACCCCCGTGTTCAGACGAATGTGCGCGGCCAGGCCATATTTTTTCACGCAATGGGAAAAATACGCCTGAATCTCATCGTGGGGTGAGAAGACACGAGACCAGTCGGGGTTGGGCTCGAATGAGTAGCTGTACAGAACCGAAGCGACATCGCAGCAGGCGCCTGGATAACTGTTGTCATACCAAGTGCCACCCACATCGGCCGATTTTTCTATAATCAGAAAATCATCGATGCCGCGCTCTTGTAGTTTCACACCCATGCAAATGCCGGACATTCCCGCACCCACAATCAGCGTACTCAGAATTTTCTCTTCGGCCATATCTGACACCTTTTATCTAGCAACCGGTGGCGTATCTCGCGTAAACACCAGCTCTCTCGCTGTAGATTCTGCTTTGTTATATTTGTAGCCGCTTTCTTTAAACTTCCGCAGATCCGCAGGGTCTTCAATTTCGTTTTCGATAATATATCGCGCCATTTCACCCCGGGCTCTCTTCGCATAAAAGCTGATCACCTTATACTTCCCGGATTTGAAATCTTTGAACACAGGAGTGATCACCTCCGCATTCAGGTTTTTCGGCCGTACCGCTTTGAAATACTCGTTGGAAGCGAGGTTGACCAAGACATCCTGCTTTAACTTTTTCAGCTGAGAATTCAGGGCCTCACCAATTTGATCCCCCCAAAATTGATAGAGGTTTGCCCCACCGCGGTTGGCAAATTTCAGCCCCATCTCCAGTCGATAGGGCTGCATTAAATCAAGCGGACGCAGCAGTCCGTAGAGCCCGGACAGAATACGCAGATGCTTTTGGGCATAATTTAGTTGCTTGAAATTCAGTGTATCGGCCTCAAGGCCCGTATACACGTCACCCTGGAAAGCAAAAATAGCTTGCTTGGCATTGTCCAAATCGAACGGTGCACTCCAATTCATAAAGCGCCGGTGGTTTAACTGGGCAATATTGTCACTCACTCCCATGAGTGCACGAATGCCTTCGGGGCTCAATGCTCTGGCATCTTCAATCAGTTCTCCGGAGCGTTGTAAAAATTCGGGCTGTGAAGCTTTGCGCGTCGTACCGGGGACCTCAAAGTCCAGTGTTTTGGCAGGGGAAATCACTGTAATCATAGTTGGGCTTCCGATATAGATTAGTCTCTGGACACGCACATTGGGCGCGCTAGTAAGCCAGCTATGATACCCTTCCCGCAAATAATCAAAAAGACTTCATTGCTATGTCTGTGCTGCGCGCCATCGTGAATTCTATCGATGCATTTACCGACTATACCGGCCGATTTTTGGCTTGGTTGTGTATCGCTATGGCAGCACTCACCGCCCTTATCGTATTTCTGCGCTACGGTTTTAATATTGGCTCTATCGCGGCTCAGGAAGCGGTCATTTATATGCATGGCGCCCTGTTTATGTTGGGGGCTGCGTATACACTGAAAGTTGACGGCCATGTTCGAGTGGATATTTTCTATCAGCGCTTCAGCGCACGCGCACAGGCTTGGATAAACAGCCTGGGTGGGATCATATTCCTACTGCCCTTCTGCGTATTTATTTTCGCTATAAGCTGGAGCTACGTGACAGAATCCTGGGCGATCAGGGAAAGCTCTCCCGAGGCAGGCGGAATCCCCGCTGTATTTTTACTCAAAAGCCTGGTTCCACTGATGGCCATTAATCTTTTTTGTCAGGGCCTGGCCGAGGTACTACGAAATGCGCTGGTTCTGGTAGAGGGTGACGCCTGATGGTCGAGTATCTACCGATATTCCTATTCGCTGCGGTGTGCCTTTTACTCATGCTGGGCTACCCTGTGGCTTTCACCCTGGCAGGTACCGCGCTGGCATTTGCTGTGGGCGGCATCCTTGCCGGTAATTTTGACCCTGATTTTTTATCAGCCCTGCCTGGCAGGCTATTTGGAACAATCAACAACGCCACTCTGATTGCCGTGCCCCTGTTTATTCTCATGGGCGTTATTCTGGAGAAGTCCAAAGTAGCTGAGGAACTACTGGGCAGCATGGCCAAGGTTTTCGGTGGCCTGCGCGGGGGACTTGGCATTTCAGTAGTCGTCGTCGGCATGCTGTTGGCGGCCAGCACCGGCATAGTAGGTGCCACAGTGGTCACCATGGGCCTACTATCTCTACCCAGTATGTTGCGCAACGGATACAGCCCATCGCTTGCCGCAGGCACAATATGCGCCACCGGCACCCTGGGGCAGATTATTCCTCCCTCCATCGCCCTGGTTTTACTGGGGGACGTGATGTCCAACGCCTACCAGCGGGCACAGTTGAGTATGGATATATTCAACCCCAAGACGGTCTCAGTTGGCGACTTGTTTATGGGCGCTTTGTTGCCGGGGCTGCTGTTAGTGGCGCTCTACATTGCCTACCTGTTGATCTATGCCATGCTGAAACCAGAGTCTGCGCCAGTTGCAAATACCGAGCGCATTGCTGGCCATGAAATCAGAAATAGCCTGCTGCCACCGCTAATACTTATCACCGTTGTGCTCGGCTCTATTCTCGCCGGTGCCGCAACACCCACAGAAGCCGCGGGCGTGGGAGCTATCGGCGCTCTAATTTTGGCCATTGTAAAGCGCCAGATGAATTTGACCATGCTTTCTGAGGCCGTCACCAATACCATGAAAATAACGGGCATGGTTTTCATGATTCTCATCGGCGCAGCTGTTTTTTCGCTGGTATTCCGGGGCTTTGGCGGTGAAGAGCTAATACAGGGTTTCTTTTTAAATATGCCCGGCGGAGTGATGGGCGCAACTTTCGTTGTGATGGTGGCGATTTTCCTGCTCGGCTTTATTCTCGACTTTATTGAAATAACCTTTGTCGTTGTGCCTATAGTTGGGCCTATTCTGCTGGCCATGGGGCTGGATCCTGTCTGGCTGGGCATTATGATTGCGTTAAACCTGCAAACTTCTTTTCTGACTCCACCTTTTGGATTTGCGCTGTTCTACCTGCGCGGCGTTGCGCCTGAGTCACTGCCAACCAGTGCTATCTACCGGGGGGTTATTCCCTTTATAATCATCCAGCTTTTGGTACTCACCAGTTTGTGGCTCTGGCCTTCTCTGGCCACATGGCTACCCTCGGTGGTAAATCGCTAGACCGCCACAATCCATAAAATTCAGGCTTAACTCCCATGCAAGACATTAACTCCGCACCGACACCACAGGGGGATCTTGCGCTACAAACCCTTGCCATGCCTAAAGACACCAATGCCAATGGCGACATTTTCGGCGGATGGTTACTGTCCCAAATGGATATTGCCGGTGCTATCTCTGCAGGGGACGTGGCCGGAGGCAGAGTCGCCACAGTGGCAATCGATGGTATGGTCTTTCTCACTCCTGTGCACATGGGAGCAGTGGTGAGCTGCTATGCAGATATTCTGGATATTGGTCGCAGCTCAATCCGCATCATGGTTGAAGTGTGGATCAACTCCCAACACGACGGCGAGCCCATCAAGGTTACAGAAGGCGAGTTTGTCTTTGTGGCCATAGATGAGTCCGGCCGAACCCGTGAAATTCGCTCCTGAGCAGTCTACTTTTGTGCATCAATCGCCACGTCCCGGGAATTGATATACGCCTGTTCTGAAATATGATGATAGGCTCTGACGCCGTCATAAAAAGATTTATATGACGCATAGACTTTGGCCGACAATGGATCCTTGGTCACCAGCTCCTGAATAGCCTCTTCACTGGCCGCGGCTAGTGCAATCAACACATCGTCGGGCAAACGGCGTAGTTTTACCCCATGGACGTCCACCAATTGGCGTAATGCCTCATTGTTTCGCGCCGTAAAATCATCCAGCATCAGTTGATTCGATGCCTGTGTTGCAATGGCGACGATAGCTTGCAGGTCTGCAGGTAACGCCTCCAATGATTGTTTGTTAACAATAAATTCCAGCATAGCACCGGGTTCGTGCCAGCCGGGGTAATAATAGTAGTCAGCTACTTCGTAGAGGCCAAATGCAAGGTCGTTATAGGGTCCCACCCACTCCGCCGCATCTATAATGCCGGTTTGCAGCGAGGTATAAAGCTCTCCTCCGGGAATGCGTACTGAAATACCACCCACCTTGGTAAAAACCTCTCCTGCTAATCCGGGAATTCGCATTTTGAGACCCTTGAGGTCCTCTACGGAGTTGATCTCTTTATTAAACCAACCGGCCATCTGCGTACCCGTGCTGCCGCCTACCATCGGGACAAGGTTAAAGGGGGCGTAGGCTTCTCTATATAGCTCCAGACCACCTCCACGGGTGAGCCAGCCATTCATCTCCTGTGCATTCATACCAAAAGGCACCGCCGTAAAGAAAACGGATGAGGGAACTTTACCTTTCCAGTAATAGGCAGCACCGTGTCCGGCGTCGGCAACGCCCTGGGATACAGCATCAAACACCTCGAAGGCCGGTACGATTTCTCCCGCGCCGTAAACCTTGGCTATCAGGCGACCATTACTCATTTGGTCTACCATAGTGGCAAAGTTTTCTGCGGCGGCGCCTAGGCCAGGAAAATTCTTCGGCCAGGTGGTTACTATTTTCCAGTGAAATTTATCGCCCTCAGCCACAGTCCCTTGAGTATTAGCGGCTTCATTTCCCCCGGGATCTAGCGTAGCCCGATCGGTAGCCCACAGGGCCAACGCCGTGACCAATGCAGCAACCAGTGACAGAATAATCAGCGGTGTATATCGCCCGGGGTTAGTTTTTGCTGTCATGGAATTTCTCTTATCTAGATGAGTTGCAGCTTGGCGTATTGCACCACCAGCCATTTACTGCCTTCACTATCAAAATTGACCTCTACCCGGGCATTACCCCCGCGGCCTTCAAAGTTTAACACCACCCCTTCGCCAAACAGCTGATGGTAAACCCGCTGCCCCAGATTCAGGCCCGTGTCGGGTACTTCAACCTGAGAGAGGTTGCTGACTGGCCGCGTCACAGTCGAGTTCAGTCGCACCTCCTGTAACAGCTCTGCCGGTATCTCACGAATAAAGCGGGAGGGGGCATTGAAGTTTTCACTGCCGTGCATACGCCGGGTTTCTGCATAGGTAATTGTCAGCTTTTGCATCGCGCGGGTAATGCCAACATAGCAGAGGCGCCGCTCTTCTTCCAAACGCCCGGGCTCCTCCAGAGACATTCGATGTGGAAATAGGTTTTCCTCCATGCCGGCCAAAAACACCAGGGGAAACTCCAGCCCCTTGGCTGAGTGCAATGTCATCATTTGAATACTGTCTTCGTGCTCTGCCGCCTGGCCGTCACCGGCATCCAGCGCAGCGTTATCAAGGAACTGTTGTAGTGGTGAAAGTTCCTCCTCCTGGGGTTGAAACTGTTTGGCAGCAACCACCAATTCCTCCAGGTTTTCCACCCGCGCCTGGCCCTTCTCTCCTTTTTCTTTTTTGAAGAAGTCTATGAGCCCAGCTCCCTCCACAACATGTTCTACCAGGTCCTCCAACGTCATTTCATCGGTGCCGGAGTCCAGCTCATTAATCAGAACAGTAAAGCCTTCCAATGCTTTTAAAGCCCGGGGAGGTAATAATTTCTCGGTAATTACTGCCTCTATGGCCCGCCAGAGACAAATATCGCGATTGCGGGCACACTCCCTGACTACCTCCAATGTTTTCCCGCCGATTCCCCGGGTTGGCGTGTTAATCACCCGTTCGACCGCCGGGTCATCGGCACGGTTTACCAACAGACGCAAATAAGCCAGCGCATTGCGAATTTCCATGCGCTCATAAAACCGGTGACCTCCGTATATCCGGTAGGGAACGCCCTGCCGTATCAGCGCTTCCTCTAATACTCGCGATTGAGCATTGGAGCGATACAGTATTGCAGCAGATTTTCTATCGTTACCATCGTCCAGCCATTTACCAATTTGCTCAACGATAAAACGCGCTTCATCCTGCTCGTTAAACCCCGCATACAAGGTGATAGGGTCGCCCTCATCACCCGCACTCCACAGTTCTTTGCCCAGTCGACCAAAATTATTAGTGATAATGCCGTTAGCGGCCCGCAAAATAGTTTGTGTGGAGCGGTAATTCTGCTCCAGGCGCACTGTTTTAGTTTCTTTGAAGTCTTCGGTGAAGCGCTGGATATTCTCGATTTTTGCCCCGCGCCAACCATAGATGGACTGGTCATCATCTCCCACTGCGACGATGGGGATTGTTGACCCCGCAAGAACCCGCAACCAGGCATATTGAATAGTATTGGTATCCTGAAACTCGTCCACCAAAATCTGCTGGAAGCGATTCTGGTAATGCTTTAACACGGACGGATTCTTCAGCCACAACTCATGTGCGCGCAACAGCAGCTCTGCAAAATCTACCATGCCTGAACGTTCGCAGGCGCCCTCGTAGGCCCGGTATACCTGTAACATGGTCTGCTGATAAAAATCGCCGCCCACTGGCTCAATATGATGCGAACGCAGACCTTCATCTTTTTGCGCGTTAATGTACCCCTGAGCCTGCCGTGGAGGCCATCGGCCATCGTCGAGTTCTAGCTCCTTGCAAATACGCTTCACCAGGCGAAGCTGGTCATCGCTATCGAGAATCTGAAAATTCTGTGGCAAGCCCACCTCTTTCCAGTGTGCTTTTAGCAGCCTGTGAGCCAGCCCATGAAATGTCCCTAACCACATTCCATGCACAGGGATCTGCAACATCTGCTCTACCCGGCCGCGCATTTCCTTGGCCGCTTTGTTGGTAAAGGTCACGGCGAGAATAGAGAACGGGGAGAAATCGTGTGCACGAATAAGCCAGGCTATACGGTACACCAGCACGCGAGTTTTACCGCTGCCAGCACCAGCCAGGACAAGCATGTTACCGGGTTCAGCCGCCACGGCATCCCGTTGGGCTTCGTTCAGTGGGGAGAGAATATCTGATACATCCATCGGAGCATCTTACCTGTTTGTGCCCTTCGCTCACAGAGACAGGCACTAATTGAGCAGCAAATTACTCATAAACTAGTGGTCAAAACAAAGGGCACGTCTGTTAAGCTTTAGCCCCATGGATATTGAAGATAAAGACGACAAAGAAGCACCAGCCGAAGACTCTTTCTTTGCGGATGACTATGACGAGGAGCCCATCGACTACGACTTGAACGCAGACAAGTTTCTGGAAGAAGATATCTTCGAACCCGATCTGACTAAAAACTGGGACAAAACTGACCTCGAGGAAGAACTACCCTTCGACGACGAGCTTGAATTTGAAGACGAGGATGATTTTGACCATGCCCCGGAGCCGGCTCCAGAAGACGATCCACGCTACGAATTCGAGCATGAAGAAGAGTGGCAGGACGACGATCTGGATTCACAAGATGATGGCTATAGCCAACCCTGGCCTTGGGGCTTGATCGCAGCAGGCATCATCGCCCTGTTGCTTTTGGCGGCGGGTGGGTACGGCGTGCTGGAACAGCGCCTGGAAACACAAAAAGAAGTCCGCCTGCTCAGAGCCAAGCTCGCCACTACAACCAGCAACACCGAGGTAGCAGAGAGTAGGCAGGCACAAAGAAACCTGCAAATTCACAATGAAGAATTACAGACGCAGGTAGAGGCTCTACAAGCTGAAGTTGCTGCTTTGCGCGAGGCGCTACGCCAAAAGGCCAGTGAGCCGCCCATGCAACCAACAGAGACAGTCGATCCTATACCCGCACCAGCACCCACACCCAAAACAGTCAAGCCAGCTGTAGTGCAAGAACCAACAACCAAAGCCGCTCCCCCTGAGCCCCCTATTGTAGCGGATACCTGGTTTGTAAATTTCGGCTCTTATAAAAGTAGGGCCACTGCCGACAGTTGGGCATCCAGGTTGTCCGTAAGCTCCGGACGCGTTGCTGTAGTCTCGGGGGAGAAAAAGGGAGCACTCTACTACCGGGTACGCGTATTGGACTTGCCCAGCAAGGAAATAGCTGGAAAAATAGCACTTCAACTGGAACAGACTCACCACTTGTCACGCCTTTGGGTTGGCAAACAATAATGAAGGGATTTTCTATGAAGCTTATCAATGCAACAGCACTCAGCCTGATACTCGGCTCTTCCATGGCCAGCGCCGCTGACTGTGTAAACCCCGACGCCCCAAGCATTCCCGATGGCGCCAGCTCTACTATGGAGCAAATGATCGCAGGGCAAAAAGCGGTAAAGTCTTTTCAGGCGAGCAACATCGAATACATGTCATGCCTGGAAGGTCGTATTAATGAAGCAGAGGCCAACTTTGCAAAAGCGACCGATGGGGCAGAAAAAGAGGCCAACCAGAAGCTCTCCAGTGACACTGCGGATGCCTATAATCAAGCGGTATCTGCGGAGGAGTCGGTAGCCGGTGCGTTTAACTCTGCCATTCGCGAATACAAAGCTGCAAACCCCAAATAACTACGGCTGCATCAGTAGGGGCAGGCATCACGCGCCCCTATAGCTCTTTGCTTTTATGTACCAGTAACGCGGCATTGTCTTCCCTGTTTCGGCCATCAGGTGGATCTCCTTAACCGATAACGACTATAAAAAATCCCTGCGCAGATTTAGTCAGGGCGACAGAGACAATATACGCGGCAACCACTAGCGCCATCAGCCAGAACGATGTGCGTACGCGTCTAGTTTGACCAAAGCGCAGAGCCACCATTCCCAAACCAATGTATACCAACAGAGCTATAATTTTAGCGCTGAGCCAGCTCATCGAAAATGGTGAGCTATGCCAAATCAACAGCATCCCCACAGCTGACCCCAGTAATATTGTATCGATAATGTGGGGTAGGGTTTTAGCGATGCGTCTAGCCAATAAAGTGTTAGCCGTAAGCATCCAGTAGCCGCGTAGGATAAAGCCCCCTATGGAGGCGATCGCACTTAAAACATGAAGCGTTTTAAGTGCGTCAAACAATATCACTCTACGGTAACCGACTTCGCAAGATTGCGCGGCTTATCAACATCCGTGCCTTTTTGCACTGCCACATGATAAGACAACAATTGCAGGGCTACCGTGTAGACTATAGGCATTAACACTTCAGGGCAGCTCGGCATAGACATGACATGCACGCGAGAGGAATCTGTAAACCCTGCTTCCCGGTCGGCGAACACATAGAGCTCGCCACCGCGGGAGCGCACTTCTTCCAAATTGGATTTTAGCTTCTCTAACAGTTCGTCATTGGGTGCAACCGCCACGACAGGCATATCGGCATCTACCAGGGCGAGCGGCCCATGTTTTAATTCGCCGGCAGGGTAGGCTTCAGCATGTATATAAGAAATTTCCTTGAGTTTGAGAGCCCCCTCCATCGCAATAGGGTAGAGAATTCCCCGCCCAAGAAACAGCGAGTGGTGCTTGGGTATAAATGACTCGGAAAGCGCTTCAATAACCGGGTCGAGTTGCAACGTTTGGCTTACATAATCTGGAAGCTTGTGTAGGGCGACAGAAAGTTCCTGCTGCTTCTCGGGCGTCATAGTCCCACGTCGTCCCAAAGCCACTGTCAGCATAAGGAATGCTACAAGCTGTGTGGTAAATGCTTTTGTCGATGCCACGCCGATTTCTGCACCTGCGCGTGTCAAGAATACAAGATCACTCTCTCTCACCAGCGAGCTGTTGTCGACATTGGCAATCACAAGGCTGCCAACAAACTCATTCTCTGCCGCATTGCGCAGTGCCGCCAGGGTATCTGCCGTTTCGCCCGACTGGGAAACCGTAACTAGTAAGGTGCCGGGGTGCTGGACCCGGGTGCGATAACGAAACTCTGAAGCCACTTCCACCTGACAGGGGATACCAGCCAACTCTTCCAGCCAATAACGAGCTACCATGCCAGAGTGATAGCTTGTGCCACAGGCCACAATCTGTACTGCGGTGACCTGGTCGAATATCTCCGCTGCTTTAGGGCCAAAGCGCTCATCTGCTATAGGCTTGCCAGGGCGGGTTTTAAACGTATCTGCCAGCGCCCTGGGCTGCTCAAATATTTCCTTCATCATAAAATGGTTATAGCTGCCTTTATCGGCAACCTCTATGGCATCTGAGATGTGGGTGCGTTCACGTTCAACCGCCAGGTTGTCGCGATCGTAAATTTCGAAGCTGCTTGGCGACATACTAACCAGGTCGCCTTCTTCAAGAAAAATAAAACGGTCTGTAACCTGGCGCAGAGCGAGCTGATCTGAAGCGAGGAAATTCTCACCTATGCCTATGCCTATAACCAGTGGACTGCCTTCTCGGGCAGCCACAATCTCTCTGGGGTGCTCGCAATCAAGAGCCGCCAAAGCATACGCGCCCTCGAGTCTAGCGACTGTTTTTCTCATGGCATCGAGAAGCGACTCTCCTTGAACTAAAAATCCGTGCAAGAGATGAACGACAACTTCACTGTCAGTTTCAGAGAGAAACTCATAACCCTGGCCACAAAGCTCCTCGCGCAGCGCCTCATGGTTTTCAATAATGCCATTGTGCACAACGGCCACGCGATTACTGGAGTGATGCGGGTGGGAGTTAGCCGCAGAGGGTTTTCCATGCGTTGCCCACCTTGTATGAGCAATTCCAATGTTACCGGAGAGCGGCTTATCGTGTTGAGCGCTTTCCAGCTCTGCTACTTTTCCCTCCCGCTTATGTAATTGCAGGAGGCCGTTGCCGTCCAATAATGCCATGCCCGCCGAATCGTAACCTCTGTACTCCAGACGGCGCAGGCCCTCCAGTAGTATTTCGGACACTTCGCGACGTGCCGTTGCTGCTACAATTCCACACATGACTATTCTCCGGTTTTCTTGGTCGGACGCTGCCAACCCTGAATATTTTTTTGCCGCGCCCGACTAACAGCCAGCTCATTTTCTTCTACTGTTCTTGTGACGGCGGAACCCGCCCCAACAAATGCACCCTGCTCAATGGTAAGCGGGGCAACCAGAGTACTGTTAGAGCCCACAAAAACACCATCTCCAAGTACGGTCTTCGACTTATTAACACCGTCGTAATTGCAAACAATAGTGCCCGCCCCCACATTCACTCCGGCACCCATTTCACAATCACCAATGTAGCTGAGGTGATTTATTTTGCTGCCCTTACCCACATTCGCTTTCTTCATTTCTACAAAGTTGCCTACTTTCGCCCCTTCGTCCATTAAACTACCGGGGCGCAAGCGGGCATAGGGTCCTACTGAGCAGTTTTTCCCTATAATGCTCTCTTGTAGATGGCTAAAAGCATGTATCTGCGCTCCATCTTCCACCCGAGTGTCAATTAACACGCAATTTGGACCCACACTCACCCCATTGCCCAGCTCTACACTACCTTCTATCACCACGTTGACATCAAAGGTGACATCTTTACCGCAACGCAAACTACCGCGTATATCCAAACGATTGATATCAGCGACAGATACGCCTTGCCGCATCAGCTCTTCTGCCTGGCGTCGCTGAAATTCACGCTCCACCTGATTGAGCTGCAGACGATCGTTGACGCCCTGCACCTCCAATTCAGACATTGCCGCGAAAGATTCTATATTTTTACCCTCTTTAACGGCTAGCCCCAAAATATCGGGCAAATAGTATTCACCTTGTTTGTTGCTGTTTCCCACGCGGGGTAGGTATGTCTTGAGATCCACCGCCGGTGCGGCTAGAACGCCCGTGTTGACTTCACAAATGCAGCGCTGCTCATTCGTTGCGTCCTTTTCCTCTACCACTTCAAGCAGCTTTCCACGCTCATCACGAATGATTCTGCCAAGACCGAATGGCTCCTTAACGGCTGATGTCAGAAGAGCCGGGGCGGCTTTTGCTTTTAACGCCAGACTAGTGAGCGTTCGGGTTGTAATAAGAGGCACATCCCCATATAAGACTAGAACAGTGCTGCCATCGCAGACCGAGGGCATGGCCTGTAAAACAGCATGCCCTGTTCCCAACTGCTCTTCCTGTAATACCCAGTTGATGTCTGTAGCACCCATCGCCTCCTTGACTTGTTCAGCTCCGTGGCCAACCACGACATGAATCGCCTTAGCACCAAGCGACTGCGCTGCAGACACAACATGGGCCAACATCGGGCGCCCCGCAACAGGGTGTAAAACCTTAGGTAAGCTGGATTTCATGCGACTACCCTGCCCGGCAGCGAGAATAATTACTTCAAGATTTTCTGACAAAATTCGAACCCCAAATTTACTTTATTAGTTTTTATGTCAAATTATTTTTGACAATTTTCTACTTGAAGCTGCATATTAAACAGGCACTCCATAAATTCAACTACCTGTGTCACAAAACAAATGACAATAAACAAAAAAGAATGTCTGCATCAATTAGGTCTGAGTGATCGCCAGATTAGCATTTATCAGGCTCTTTTGCGTCTGGGGCCGGCCTCTATACGGGAGGTAGCAGCAGAGTCGGGAGTTAACCGGGGCAGTACCTATGAAACCCTGAAACAATTGGCCACCAAAGGCGTAGTCAGCTACTTCCCAAAGGGTAGACGACGGGTTTTCCAGGCTGAAGATCCGGAGCGACTTTTAAGCCTGGGAGAAAGTAAACAACAGGCGCTTTCACTGGCAATGGAACAGTTGCGCAAAGATGTAATACCCGCGCTAAAACAAACACAGTCAGAGTTCAGTCCGGGGAACGTAAGATTCTACGAAGGAGATGATGGCGTCGAAATGGCGCTACGCGACATCCTTGACAGCACGGCTGATTCCCCCGAAAAGGGATATGCCGTTATTTCCACCAAAACACTTAGGGAGCACCTATATAGACCGTTTCCAAACTTTACCAAACAGCGAGTAAGCCGAGGAATTAGAGTGCGAGTACTGGCTGTGGGAGAGGGAGGGGATGAAGCTGAATTGGCTGAGCGTAAATGGCTTCCCGCCGGAGCATCCACCGATGCGTCGTATATCGCCATCTATCCACCTAAAGTGGCAATGATTACACTGACTAACAATATACATCCCGTGGTTGTGATTATCGATTCACAGGCAATCGCCTCCACACAGCAGATACTGTTCGATACCTTATGGGAGCTGTTATAAGACATTGTTCCACATACAAAAAAGCCCCGATATTTCGGGGCTTTAGCACGAACGCTTTGAGTTTAACCTCGACCCGCCCGGTTTTTCAATTTTCTGAGTGTGGCAAGCTGGGCAGCGGCTTCTGCCAACCTGGCGGAGGCCCGCCCATAGTCGAATTCGCCAGACTGATTAGTCAGTGCGTCCTCTGCTTCTTTGCGTGCCTCTTCGGCGGCGGCTTCATCCATGTCCTGTGCCCGCAGCGCAGTATCTGCCAATATTGAGACAACACCGGGTTGTACTTCCAGAAAACCACCGGAGACATAAAAAATTTCTTCTTCGCCTCCCTGGGTGATTACCCTAACGGCACCGGGAACAAGCGAGGTCAACAATGGTGCGTGGCCGTAACCAACACCCAGTTCTCCCAGCTCCCCATTAGCAACCAACATCTCAACCAGCCCGGAGAAAATTTCTTCCTCCGCGCTAACGATGTCACAGTGAATTGTCATAGCCATATAAAAACCTCGTTATTGCCAGTTCTGCTTACAGGTTTTTGCTCTTTTCAACAGCTTCTTCAATGCCGCCAACCATGTAAAACGCCTGCTCAGGCATGTGGTCGTATTCACCCGCCAAGATACCTTTGAAGCCAGAAATAGTTTCCTTTAAAGAAACATATTTTCCGGGAGAGCCAGTGAAAATTTCTGCCACATGGAATGGCTGCGACAAGAATCGTTCAATCTTACGAGCTCGGTCTACGCTTAACTTGTCTTCTTCTGACAGCTCGTCCATGCCAAGAATTGCGATGATGTCTTTCAGCTCTTTATAGCGCTGCAAAACAGACTGTACGCCTCGAGCAACTTCATAGTGCTCTGTACCGATAATGAGCGGATCCAGTTGGCGGGAAGTAGAGTCCAGTGGATCAATCGCTGGATATATTCCTTTAGACGCAATATCACGACTCAGTACAACGGTCGAGTCAAGGTGAGCAAAGGTGGTTGCCGGAGAAGGGTCAGTCAAGTCATCAGCTGGTACATATACTGCCTGAATCGATGTAATAGAGCCCGCTTTGGTAGAAGTAATACGCTCCTGCAATACACCCATTTCTTCAGCCAGCGTTGGCTGATAGCCCACTGCTGAAGGCATACGGCCCAACAGTGCAGAAACCTCGGTGCCCGCCAGTGTATAACGATAAATGTTGTCAATGAACAGCAGGACGTCTTTGCCGTCGTCACGAAATTTTTCTGCCATGGTTAAACCGGTCAGCGCCACACGCAAACGGTTTCCAGGAGGCTCATTCATCTGTCCGTAGACCATTGCTACTTTAGAGTTAGAGGGAACCTCAACGTCAACAACCTTGGATTCCTGCATCTCAAAATAAAAGTCGTTTCCTTCACGGGTACGCTCGCCCACACCAGCGAAAACAGACAAACCCGAGTGCTCGGTTGCGATGTTGTTGATCAACTCCATCATGTTTACGGTCTTGCCTACACCAGCACCGCCAAACAATCCAACTTTACCACCTTTGGCGAAAGGGCAAATCAAGTCGATTACTTTGATGCCCGTTTCTAACAAATCGTCAGAGGCAGCCAGCTCGTCATAGGCTGGTGCGTCGCGGTGAATAGAGGCGCGCTCTTGTTCGCCGATAGGACCACAATCGTCAATAGGATTGCCCAATACGTCCATGATACGACCAAGAGTCTCGATACCCACAGGTACTGAGATTGGGGCCCGGGTGTTTTCAACACTCAAACCACGGCTCACGCCCTCTGATGCACCCATAGCAATAGTGCGAACAACGCCGTCACCCAACTGCTGCTGCACTTCCAGGGTTAACTGCTTGTCGCTTACCATTAACGCATCGTAAACTTTTGGTACGTCTTCTCGTGGAAATTCCACGTCGATAACGGCGCCGATAATTTGTACAATTCGTCCGCTGCTCATGTCCGGATCCTCTAGATCAAAGTTCACTATCTCTGGCTATGGCCATTGATTCTGGCTAAGCCTCTAATTTTTTTGGTGCTGTTACTTACTGGCAACAATCAACCGATTGCCGCAGCACCGCTTACGATTTCTGACAGTTCCTGAGTAATCGCGGACTGTCTTGCTTTGTTGTAGATAAGTTGCAGGTCATCAATCATATCGCCGGCGTTATCTGTCGCGCTCTTCATTGCGAGCATTCTAGCCGCTTGCTCACAGGCGCCATTTTCGACGACTGCCTGATAAACCTGAGACTCAATGTATCGGGTCAGAAGACCTTCCAGGAGCTCTTTGGCATCGGGCTCGTAGAGATAGTCCCAGTGGTGTTTCATTTCACTGTTTTCTTCAGCCACCAAGGGCAGAAGTTGCTCTACCGTCGGGTCCTGGGTCATGGTATTTACAAATTGATTTCCCACCAGAAAAAGCCTGTCTATCTTGCCGTCTGCGTAAGCATCCAACATGGTTTTTACTGCGCCAATCAAGTCGGCAATAGCCGGAGCCTCACCAATGTCACGCACCGCTGCCGTTACATTTCCACCATAACTACCGAAAAATGCAGCGGCTTTCGCGCCAATCAGGCTGAGCTCTATTTCAACACCCTGATCAGCCCATGATTTCATGGATTTGATCGTGGCCTTGAACAGGTTGCCATTGAGACCTCCACACAGCCCACGGTCTGAAGACACAATAATATAGCCAACTCGCTTTACGTCCCGCTCCTGCATATACATATGCTGGTATTCGGGAGCAGCATTAGCTATGTGCCCAACAACCGAGCGCATGCGCCGTGCGTAGGGCTTACCCAGTGCCATGCGCTCTTGTGCCTTGCGCATTTTACTGGCGGCGACCATTTCCATCGCGCTAGTGATCTTCTGAGTATTTTGAATACTCGAGATCTTTGTTCGAATTTCCTTTCCGACTGCCATCTCGTGGTCCTCGGCTTACCAGGTTTGAGTGGCTTTGAACTTCTCGAGTGCTTCTTTGAAGGAAGCTTCGATTTCGCCGTTGTAGTCGCCTGTTTCAACGACCGACTTCATTAGATCGCCGTACTCAGCATGCATATAAGAAAGCAGTGAGGCCTCGAAGTCGCCTATTTTGCTGACTTCTACTTCGTTCAGGTGACCTTCGTTCGCTGCGTAAAGCATCACACCCATTTCCGCGACGCTTTGCGGAGAGTATTGCTTTTGCTTCATCAACTCGGTAACACGCTCACCGTGGTCCAACTGGGCCTTAGTGGCATCGTCCAGGTCAGAAGCAAACTGCGAGAATGCCGCCAGCTCGCGATACTGAGCAAGCGCGGTACGAACACCGCCAGACAGTTTCTTCATGATTTTAGTTTGTGCCGCTCCACCCACTCGAGATACCGACACACCGGCGTTCATCGCTGGACGCACACCCGCATTAAACATATCTGCTTCGAGGAATATTTGTCCGTCGGTGATAGAAATCACGTTGGTTGGTACAAACGCAGAAACGTCACCAGCCTGAGTTTCAATAACGGGCAGAGCCGTTAGTGACCCGGTTTTTCCCTTCACTTCGCCGTTGGTAAACTTTTCTACGTAAGCTGCGTTTACACGCGCTGCACGTTCGAGCAAACGAGAGTGAAGATAGAACACGTCACCGGGATAAGCTTCACGTCCCGGAGGTCGACGCAGGAGCAATGAAATCTGGCGATAAGCCCATGCCTGCTTGGTTAAATCATCATATATGATAAGCGCATCTTCGCCGCGATCGCGGTAATACTCGCCCATGGTGCAGCCAGCAAAAGGAGCCAGATATTGCATGGAGGCGGGGTCAGCAGCAGTTGCTGCAACCACAATCGTATGCTCCATCGCGCCGTGCTCTTCGAGCTTACGTACTACTGCGGCAACCGAAGAAGCTTTCTGGCCAACAGCAACATAAATACACTTAATGCCCGTGCCTTTCTGGTTGATGATGGCATCAATAGCAATGGCTGTTTTACCAATTTGGCGATCGCCAATAATCAGTTCACGCTGGCCTCGACCGATTGGAACCATGGCATCAATAGCCTTCAAGCCAATTTGTACGGGTTGGTCTACAGATTGACGAGCAATAACACCAGGGGCAACCTTTTCCAACGCGTCTGTCATCGCAGCATTAACCGGACCTTTGCCATCGATAGGGTTACCTAGAGCGTCTACTACGCGGCCCTGTAACTCTGGACCTACAGGTACTTCCAGAATACGACCTGTACAGCGACAGGTTTGGCCTTCAGCCAGCCCCTTATAGTCGCCGAGGATAACCGCGCCAACGGAGTCGCGTTCAAGGTTCAAAGCCATACCGTAGGTACCGCCGTCAAACTCGATCATTTCGCCAAACATGACATCGGTAAGACCGTGTATTCGAATAATACCGTCAGTAACGGATACGATAGTACCTTCGTTACGTGCTTCGCTAGACACATCGAGCTGGTCGATGCGTTGCTTGATAACTTCGCTAATCTCTGATGGATTCAGTTGCTGCATGCTATATTCCTCAAATCCTAAATCCTAGACACCTAGGAATTTATTGCTTCGGACAACTTGTTTAGTCGTCCGCGCACGGAACCGTCGATCACCAGATCACCGGCCCTGATTAAAACGCCACCTAAAAGGTCTTCGTCGATAGACGAGCTGACCCTTACTTCGCGCTCAAGTTTTTTGCCTAATGCTTCTGCCAGTTTGCTTTTGGTTTCATCAGCTACTTCGAAAGCCGATACAACCTCAACATCAACAGATTTTTCCTGGTTGGCCTTGTTCTGCTCAAACTGGGTATGAATTTCCGGCAGTAATGGCAGTCGCTTATTCGACGCCAGTATCACTAAGAAATTTCGAACCTGGGAACCAATCTCTTCGCCGCAGACTTCGTTCAAAACCTCCGCCTGCTGGGCTGCGGTTAAGCCTGGGTTACCAAGCACCGACTCTACAGATTCATCACCCATAACTGCCGCGACAGTCGTCAATTGCTCTGACCATTGCTGCAGTGAGCTATTCCCACGGGCATACTCAAATGCGGCTTTAGCGTAGGGGCGTGCAATTGTGCTTAATTCAGCCATAGCTTCCTCGCTATTACAGTTCTGAGGCTAATTTATCGACCAAATCGGCATGAGCCTCTCTGTCGATTGCAGCACCAAGAACTTTCTCTGCGCCAGCAAGAGCAAGAGTGGCAACCTGACCGCGTAATTGTTCACGGGCTCGGTTTATTTCCTGATCTATATCAGACTGTGCTGACGCTTTAACCCGATCGCCCTCAACGACTGCCGCTTCCTTGGCCTCGTCAACGATCTGGCTCGCACGTTTGTTCGCGGCATCAACAATTCCTGACGCTTCCGTTTTAGCTTCTTTTAGACGCTCAACGGCTTTTTCCTGTGCAAGCTCAAGATCGTGATTGGCACGATCTGCTGCGGCCAGGCCATCTGCAATTTTTTCTGTCCGTTCCTGCATAGCAGCCAAAATAGGCGGCCAAACATACTTCATACAGAACAGGACAAAGCAGACAAAAGCTGCCATCTGTCCAAACAGCGTAAGATTAATATTCACGCTTTGCTCCTCACTGTTGTTGTGGATTGCCTATCGGCAACCCAATTCCTATCCGTTGTAGTGCTTATGCCGCAACAACGAAAATCAGGTACATAGCGATACCAACACCAATAATGGGAATCGCGTCTACCAGGCCTGCGCCCAGAAAGAATGTAACCTGCAGTTTCGGGGCAAGCTCAGGCTGCCTAGCGGAGCCTTCAATTAACTTTCCACCGAGCAAACCAACACCGATAGCGGCGCCCAGGGCACCCAGGCCCATCATGATTGCGGCAGCAACAAATACTAATTCTGGCATTTCTTTCTCCTAGCGTTAAAAACTACAGTTAAAGTAAATTAATGATCTTCATGAGCCATGCTGAGATAAACAATCGTCAGCACCATGAAAATAAATGCTTGCAGGACGATAACCAGAATATGGAATATCGACCAACCAAGTTGCAACAGACCAGCGGGAATCAACCAGATCCAACCGGCGCTGAACAAGGCAGCAATCAGGATAAAAATCATTTCGCCGGCATACAGATTGCCGAAAAGTCGCAAACCCAGTGAGAAAGGTTTAGCGAGCAAACCAACCACTTCCATAAACAGGTTCACAGGAATGAACATCCAGTGATTAAAGGGGTTCATTGTCAGTTCTTTGACAAAACCGAAGCCTTTGACCTTTATGGAGTAGTACAACATCAAAATAAACACGCCGACAGCCATGCCCAAGGTAATATTGGGGTCGGTTGAAGGCACAATTTTTTGGAAGTGAACACCGGCGAAACCCAGCAGTGTCGGAATCAAATCAACGGGTATTAGATCCATCAGATTCATTAAAAACACCCAAACAAAAACCGTTAGGGCTAGTGGAGCGATGAGTTTGTTATTGCCGTGGAAAGTATCGCGAACGGTGCTATCGACAAATTCGACGACCATTTCTACCAGATTGAGAAAGCCACTTGGGACACCGGTTTCGGCTTTTTTTGCCACTGATCGAAACAGCCAGCAAAAGATCAATCCCAGGCCAATAGACCAAGCCATGGAATCCACATGAATAGCATTGAAACCCATTGCGCTTGATTCTGCGCCGCCATGGGCCATTACCCAAGCACCGCCATCGGCGATTATAGAGCCATCTTCACGCTCAAAACCACCAGGCAATTTGCCATAGGTCAAATTGGTCAGGTGGTGGATTATATATTCGGAAATTGTTGGATTTTCGCCAGCCATCTCTAAACGCTCTTGTGTTCTAACTAATGTGTGTCAATTCAAGTTAGCTCTACGTAATAACAGCCAACTTCCAATAATCTGTATCAACAGCATGGTTAAATATGCTGCAAAAACTGCCAGGCCGTTAATTGGCCTTAACAGGGCAAAAACAAGCGCAAAACCTGCGGCGCTAAATATAAACTTGCCTACTACGCCACCGTAGCTTGACCGGGCTATAGCCTGTGCTGACTGCGCACCGCGCCACCGGAATGTTCTGGCAGCAAAATAGGCCTGCGGTAATACTGCTATCAAACCTCCACAGAGAACTGAGTAAGCCCACTCTATGCGGAGTGCCAACAAAATCAGGCTTACTCCAAGCAAAATCAATAGCTGGAAAGTTGAAATTCGATAAACGGGAGGCCGTTTTATCTCAGCTCCAGCCACATTGGCCTCTTAGAAATTTCATTGCACATCACTTTTCATGTACTGAAAGGGTCGCTCCCCTTCAATTCAAGCGGCGGCATTATAGATTTATTAATAGACAGGTTCAACCAAGTAATAGCGAGTATCACGGTTAAAGATTAAGGTTTGTCGCCCAAATGCCAATTCTGCGCGCCATGCTACTTGATATGACCAAGAATTCCGTCCAATTCATCCAAGCTATTGTAACTCAACACGACTTTGCCTTTCCCTTTGGCCGTATGGTTTATTTGCACCTTTGCCCCAATTTTTTGCGACAGTTCATTCTGCAAATGCCTGATATTAGGATCAACCGTTTTTACAGACGGGGGATTAGTTTGATTTTCGAGTGTGGAGCGCACCATCGACTCTGTTTGGCGCACTGACATACCTTTCGCTACCACTACCCTGGCACCGTGGGATTGGTCTGTACCCGACAAAGCAAGTAGAGCTCTGGCATGCCCCATTTCCAAATCCCCATGCTCCAGCAACCTGCGTACATCAGCTTCCAGGGTCATTAGACGCAGTAAATTGGTTACCGTAGATCGTGATTTTCCCACAGCAGTCGCAACTTCTTGTTGGGTCAGTTCAAATTCCTGCTGCAAACGCTGCAGGGAAGCGGCCTCCTCTATCGGGTTCAGGTCTTCACGTTGAATATTCTCGATGAGGGCCATGGCAATGGCTGTTTCATCGCTCACATTTCTAACAATCACAGGAATGGATTCAAGACCCGCAAGTTGAGTAGCTCTCCAGCGTCTTTCGCCGGCAATGATTTCGTATTTCTTATCCGATATAGGTCTCACGATTATTGGCTGCATAACGCCCTGAGCTTTAATGCTGTCTGCCAATTCCTGCAAAGACTCAGGATCCATATCCCGACGCGGCTGATATTTTCCCCGCTGCACAAGATCTACAGGCAATTCTCTAGGCTGGGATGTGGAAAGAGTTTGCCCGGTACCGCTTGCTTCATTTGGGAGTTCCGCCGCCGCGGTCGCTCCAAGCAGAGCATCCAGACCACGACCCAAACCTCGTTTTTTTGCTGCCATTAATCCATTTCTCCGGTTTTAATGAATACCGACGCCTAGCGCCAATGCAGCTCTTTGGCTGCAGATTCACGTTTTTCTTCTCGCCGAATGATTTCGCCGGCCAGAGCCATGTAAGCTCGGGCTCCTCGTGAATATTTATCATAGTGCATAGCGGGCAAACCGTGGCTGGGAGCCTCCGCCAACCGAACATTGCGCGGTACCACTGTACGATAGACCTTTTCACCAAAGTGGCTGTGAAGTTGATCCGATACTTCATTAGTAAGACTGTTTCGCGGGTCGTACATAGTACGCAGGATACCCTCTACTTTCAGGGCAGGATTAAGGTTCTGCGATATTCCCCTGATTGTTTCCATCAACGCAGATAGACCCTCCAGGGCGTAATACTCGCACTGCATCGCAATAATCACCCCATCGGCGGCGACCATACCATTGAGAGTCAGCATATTCAGGGATGGAGGGCAGTCTATGAGGATGTAGTCATAGCGCTCATCCACTGTAGCCAGAGCCGAACGCAGTTTGCGCTCTTTGTGATCTACGTCCAGTAATTCAACTTCGGCCGCCGTCAGGTCTCCATTGGCAGGTAGAACATCAAAGCCTGCCTCTCCAGCCGGCACGGCCACACCAGCAATATCAATTCCGTCTACCAGCACATGGTAAATGCTCATATTCAGGGAGTGTTTATCTACGCCGCTACCCATGGTCGCGTTGCCCTGGGGATCAAGATCAACCAGTAAGACTCGCTGTTTCATAGCTGCCAGCGAAGCTGCGAGATTCACACAAGTGGTGGTCTTTCCAACCCCCCCTTTCTGGTTTGCGATTGCGAGAACTCTAGCCACTGTATTTTCCTGAAAGTATTATCAAATGCCGCTGCTCATCCAGCCCGGGCACAGTGAGCTCATGTACATCAGCAGCATAATCAGCCAAAGAGGCCATACCTGATTCAGGCAATACACCTTTCATCGCAAGAAATTGCCCTGACTCGCACAATAAATGTTCACAGCTACCAACCATGTCCTCAAGAGATGCAAAAGCTCGGGACAACACCGCATCATACCGCTCTGGAGGAACAAAAGATTCCACTCGAGCATGATGAACGTAAATATTATTCAACCCTAGTGCTGATTTGACCTGAACGAGAAAGCGGGTTTTTTTCGAATTGCTATCCAGCAGGTGAATTTCCTTGCCGGGATACAAAATAGCCAAGGGGATACCCGGCAGGCCTGCACCTGTACCCACATCGATCAAGCGCTGCCCCGCGCACCAGGGCGCTATTGAGAGGCTATCCAGAAGATGGCGTGTCACCATTTGCACAGGATCACGAACAGCGGTCAGGTTGTAAACCTTATTCCATTTAATCAATAAATTCAGGTATTCGAGCAGGGAGTGCCGCTGAACAGCTGTTGTGTTCAGACCTAATTTTTCCAGACCAAAGGAGAGCTGGCTTTCAAGTTGTTTATCCAGAGTCAGGCGCTCTTTCGCGGAACATCGGGCCGACCCAGTGCACCTTGTTTTTTAAGATAAATCAGGAGAAGTGACACCGCAGCAGCGGTAACGCCCGGAATACGACTGGCTCGGGCCAAGGTCTCCGGCCGAGCTTCACTCAGCTTCTGCTTAACTTCGTTGGATAAGCCATCTACCACTGAATAATCAATATCAGCGGTCAATGCTGTATTTTCGTAACGGCGTAGACGCTCGATGTCTTCCTTTTGCCTATCGATATAACCCGCATACTTCGCTTGAATTGCTACTTGCTCAGCCGCTTGTCTATCCTTCGTTCCCTCCCCTTTCAAGTTGGCAACATCGTCGTACACCAGCTCTGGCCGCTTTAGAAGTTCGGCCAGGGAGTACTCGCGTTTTATGGGGCCAGTAATTTTTTCTGCCAGAACATCAGCCTGGGCTGTACCCGGGTGAATCCAGGTCGTGGTGAGGCGTTCAGTTTCTGCTTGTATGGCGGCCATTTTTTGCTCAAAACGTCGCCAACGCTGATCATTAACCAAACCGAAATTCCTACCCTGCTCTGTCAGGCGAATATCGGCATTGTCTTCTCGAAGCAAAAGCCGGTATTCCGCACGGGAGGTAAACATACGATAGGGCTCCAATGTACCCATGGTCACCAGGTCATCGACTAGCACGCCAATGTAGGCTTCATCGCGTCGGGGACACCAGGGTTCTTTCTCCTGGATTGCGAGCGCAGCGTTCATTCCCGCGAGTAAACCCTGTGCCGCGGCCTCTTCATATCCTGTGGTGCCATTAATTTGGCCCGCAAAATACAGTCCTGGGACGTGTTTTGTTTCCAGAGAATAATGTAAATCCCGCGGATCAAAGAAATCATATTCAATGGCGTAACCAGGACGAGAAATGTGTGCGTTTTCAAAGCCCTTGATAGTCCTGACAAACTCCATTTGCACATCGAAGGGCAAACTGGTTGAAATACCGTTGGGGTAAAGCTCCGGGGTATTCAGACCCTCAGGCTCTATAAATATTTGGTGAGAATCTTTATCAGCGAAGCGATGGATTTTATCTTCTACGCTGGGGCAGTAACGCGGACCCACGCCTTCGATAACACCGGAGTACAAAGGCGATCTATCCAGCCCGCCTCGGATAACCTCATGAGTTCTCTCATTGGTGTGGGTAATCCAGCAGCAAGTTTGCTCAGGATGGTCAGATTGTTGACCCAGAAAAGACATAACAGGGGTAGGTGTATCTCCCCATTGCTCCTGAAGGTCGCTGAAATCCACTGAGTTAGCGTCAATTCTCGGGGGCGTTCCGGTTTTTAATCGATCTACCCGAAAAGGCATTTCACGCAGACGTTGAGCCAAAGCGATAGAGGGTGGATCACCTGCCCGTCCTCCGGCGCTGGTTTCTAGCCCTATATGAAGCTTGCCGCCTAGGAATGTACCTGTGGTAAGTACGACACGTGGCGCTTTAAACGTTAAGCCCATCTGTGTGATGGCGCCAGCGACTCTGCCATTTTCAATCAGTAGATCATCAACGCCTTGCTGAAAAATAAACAGGTTTTCCTGTGCTTCCAGCATTTCTCGTATGGCGTTTTTGTACAGTATTCGGTCTGCTTGGGCGCGTGTGGCCCGCACCGCCGGACCTTTACGGGAATTCAGGATTCTAAATTGAATTCCCGCCTTATCCGCGGCGATGGCCATTGCCCCACCCAGAGCATCAATTTCTCTAACCAGATGGCTTTTACCGATTCCACCTATTGCCGGGTTACAGGACATTTGACCCAGGGTATCAATGCTGTGAGTCAATAACAGAGTACGACAACCCATTCGCGCAGCAGCAAGAGATGCCTCAGTACCCGCATGCCCTCCGCCAATAACGATAACGTCAAATGTTTGTGTGTCTTGCACGAGAACCCTGTGTTTTAACTTAACTGATGTTTGGAAATGTGTGGGGGCGGGAGTATACGCGGCTAGTTTAGCTTGTACAAAAAATGTTCGCCTTGTAACTATTAAACATAATTACTAATTAAATATATATGTATGTAGTTAGATATATAGGATTATTATAGTTATTATTATTAAGGGCACCTTTTTCGGTGTATAAGCGTATATTTTATAATAAAAACAATAACTTACAGAAAGTATAAACCCCAGTAGAAGAACTGTTTAAACTGCTCAAAACGGCTTCGTTAGCCGTGCATAACAGGCCTTTTTCTGTGGATCAAATCCCTCATTAAAAGCCGCTACGAAATATGCTCTTTTTGTTATAGGGGATAGCCACAATCTTGTACATGACTTTTCCACACAGGACGTTTAAAAAAAATTTAATAGGAAATGTTGGGGATAAGCTCTGGGTTAGCTGTGGTGATTCGTGATTCGTTTATTTTCCAATACAGAAACTGGAAAATATTTTTCCTAAAAGTTCGTCGCTGGAAACAGCGCCTGTAATTTCCCCAAGGCAACTTTGACAGTGTCTCAGGTCTTCTGCCAACAATTCACCTGCTCCAGCCTGGGTGAGTTGCCTATGACCAGTTTCGAGGAAGGCTGCTGCTTCGTGCAGGGATTGCAAGTGTCTGCGTCGGGCGCTAAACCTGCCTTCCATGCTATCGCCATATCCCATACAGACTTTCAGGTGGTCTTTCAGAATATGGATACCTGACCCTGTTTTTGCTGATAGGGATATTTCAGTTATATCTTCTACTACCGATAATGAAGGTTCTGTGCCTTCGAGATCGCATTTATTGTAGATAATAGTGACGGGAGTATTCTTCAGGGCTTCGTTGTTTCGAATAGAATGAATCAGAGCGCGTTTATCAGAATCTGTAGTATCCGCATTCTTATCAATGAGCAGTAAAATCCGATCTGCAGATTCCATTTCTTTCCAGGATCGTCTTATTCCTTCCTTCTCTATCTGGTCTTCGCTGTCACGCAAGCCTGCAGTATCAACAATATGTAATGGCATACCGTCTATTTGAATATGTTCGCGCAGGGAATCTCTTGTCGTACCCTCAATTGAAGTAACGATTGCTGTGTCCTGTCCCGACAGCGCATTGAGAAGGCTGGATTTTCCCGCGTTGGGTTTTCCCACTAGAACAAGTTTCATTCCCTCCTGAGTGATACTTCCCTGGGTGGCCTCGTTTTGCACCCGCTGCAGTTGGGCCATAATATCGAGTAACTTCTCCAGTACCCTACCGTCTGCAATAAAGTCTATTTCTTCTTCTGGAAAATCAATTGCGGCTTCTACAAAAATTCGAAGCTCGGTTACAATTGAAATTAACGTATTGATTTCTTTAGAAAAAGTACCCTGAAGAGATTGGCTAGCATTCCTTGCAGCTTTTTCTGTTGTGCTTGAAATTAAGTCTGCTATGGCCTCTGCCTGGGTAAGATCTATTTTATCGTTAAGGTATGCGCGTTCGGTGAATTCTCCGGCTCTTGCGGGCCTTGCCCCAATTGAACAACACTCCTTTACCAAAAGGTCCAGCACCACGGGGCCACCATGAGCCTGAAACTCAATGACATCTTCGCCCGTAAACGAGTTGGGTGCAGGAAAAAATAGGGTAATACCGGAATCCAGCACTGTGCCGCTTGTTCCGTAAAATGGAGTGAAGTGAGCGTGGCGCGCCAGAGGGTCGAGTCTGCTAACCGTTTGCCCTATTGCTTGGGCGTTGGGACCAGAGACGCGAACTATCCCCACGCCACCACGACCGGGAGCCGTGGCTATGGCGACAATCGTGTCGCCATCTAATGTAGGGTTAGTCTGCAGCTTCGATTCTTTTTGTAATGACATATTGCTGGGCCATAGACAGCAGGTTGTTGATCACCCAATACAATACCAGACCTGCCGGGAACCACAGGAAGAAGAAGGTGAACATAACAGGCATCCACTGCATGATCTTGGCTTGCATTGGGTCTGGTGGCGGAGGGTTTAGTTTTTGCATAAACCACATACTTGCTCCCATAATTAAAGGGAGAACAAAATACGGGTCCATAACAGAGAGATCATCAATCCACAATATAAAGGGCGCGTGACGTAAGTCCACAGCCTCCATTAGTACCCAGTACAAAGCGATAAATACCGGCATTTGCACAAGAATAGGTAAACACCCACCCATGGGGTTTATTTTCTCTTTTTTGTACAGCTCCATCATGGCCTGGGACTGTTTTTGTTTGTCATCGGCAAACTGTTCGCGAATATCGGCCATTTTTGGTTGAACTTTGCGCATGTTAGCCATGGACTTGTAACTTTTAGCCGACAACTGGAAAAACGCGGCCTTAATAACCACTGTGAGCAGAATAATTGCCAAGCCCCAGTTCACTACGATTGATTGAATTTGTGTGAGCAACCAAAAGATTGGCTGTGCTATCCACCATAAAAAGCCGTAATCAACACTGAGCTCCAGGTAGGGAGAAATGTCTCGGAGGTCATATTGATCTTTTGGCCCAGCGTATAACTTTGCGCCCGTAGACCCTGTAGAACCTGGCTCTACGGTTAAGGTGGGGCTGGTGAAGCCGGCTATGTTGAATCCGCTTTTAGTAACTCGTGTACTGTAATTGTGCGTCTTTTCCGGGTTGGGGATCCATGCGCTGAGAAAATAGTGTTGAATCATCGCGATCCAGCCACCGGGCAACTGGGCCTTGAAAGGCTCTTCCTTCATGTCATCAAAATCGAATTTTGTAAAGCGATCGTCAGGCTGGGTTATGGCTGCGCCCAGAAAGGGCACCATGCCCATGCCGGAAGAACTGGCGGCCGGATCTTCGCTGCTGTCACGCTTGATTTGCCCGAACAGGTTGGCTTCAAATCGTGAGGAACTGCCGTTGGTAACTAAATAGTCAACGTTTACGACGTAGCTGTCACGATGAAAAGTGAAGCGTTTTATGACCTCCAGGCCATCTGTGTTACTCCACAGTAGATCAACATTAAGAGACTCTTCTCCCGCGTCCAATGTATAGCTGCTGGATTGACTGGAAAATTGTGCGCGTTGTCCTTTATCGATGCCATTTGGTCCAATCAAGCCGCTTTGTGCGATGTAGGTGCGATTGGTGTTTTCTTCCAACAAGATAAAGGGATGGTCTGGGTCGTCCAGTTGCTGCAGATGTTTTGATAATGCCAATTCGACGATATCACCGCCGGCTAAATCTATCGCAAGCTGTACGGTGCCTGTATGCACGCGGATAAACTTTGAGCTGTTGCTCATATCTTTGATGACAGGCGTTTCTGCGTCAACTTTGTCCGGGATATCAATGGCTTGAGGGATGTCATCTTCAGCCTGTTGCTTTATTTCTGACGTGGTTTCGGGTATCTCAGAAGAAATATCCGACGCACTGGCTGTTAAGCGAGCTGCAGCCTGGGGAGCTATTGTGTTGCTCTCTTTAAACGCCACCCATTCGGTGAGCAACATAAATGAGAGAACAGCCGTAGCGCCGATGAGCAAATAACGTTGCAAATCCATAAGTGGTTAGTCAGTTAGTTAGTTGTGGGAGTGGATACATGGAGGTACGGGATCTACACCACCTTCATGCCATGGGTGACACTTTGAAAGCCGTTTGGCTGATAGATAGCAGCCCTTTAATGCACCGTGAGCTTCTATCGCCTCTATCGCATAACTGGAACAGCTGGGATAAAAGCGGCAGTTGTTTCCCATGAAGGGACTCAGCAGTGCTTTGTAGCATGAGATGAAAAAAATGAAAATTCGGCGCATTAGGGACTCTGGGGGCTTTTTTGGTCTATTTTGGATATCTGGCGTGCCAGTTTATTCCATTGCCGCTCAAACAGCGATGCCATCTCGGCATTATCGAGTTGATCCAGTCCACGGCGGGCCAATACGATTACGTCCATAGAGATCCCGTGTGGGTCTTTGCGAACAAATTCTCTGGAAATTCGTTTAATTCGGTTTCGTTGTACAGCTAAACGAATATTTTTTTTGGCGATAACCAAGCCAAGACGGTGCCCGGAGCCACCGTTCCGTCTTGCTAATAAAAGTAGGTTGTTGTGGAAAGCCTTGGCTTCTGTCGCGTTAAATACCCGGCTGTAGTCATGGGCATTGAGCAGTCGCTTGGCTTTCCCGAAAGTTGCATCAATCGGATGGCTCACACTTCCTTGTTACGCTGCCAGACGCTTACGGCCTTTTGCACGACGACGGTTCAATACGTGGCGGCCTGCTTTAGTAGCCATGCGAGCTCTAAAACCGTGGGTGCGCTTGCGCTTTAGTACGCTGGGCTGAAATGTTCTTTTCATGACGAATTTCCAAGTAAGTAAATTATCCGAACCACAAGATTGATGAGTCCGAGAAAAAAGGTGCTGTATTCTATTGAAACGGCTAACGTAATTCAATCTAATTGATGGTATTTTTACGCTTGGTTGAGAGGCGGCGTGTTGAAAATAGTTGGGCGGAATCGATAAGTCGCCCCAAGAATATTTTTGTTCTTACCAAGCTTAGAGGTTTAGCACCCTACAGAGATCCATCCACATTATTTCCAACATATATATACATAGTATCCACAGGAAAACTGTCCTATATTTATTTTTCTCTATGAGTACAAAAAACAACCAAAAGTATACTAACTTACTGATAAATAAACGATAAGTGTGAATTGTATTTTTTTATATTTGTGTGGATAACTCTAATATTCAAGCGTATTATACTTTCTTCGGTAGAGGCTTCTGAGCCAACTAGTATAATGCGATTAAAATAAGAGTTAACTTAGAAACCAGCTCGAAAAAAATCAGTAAATTCCAATAAATGAGTTAGAGGAGAGTCTTTTTGGCTTCGCTTCAAGGGGAAAGTTTTGCCTGAAATAGAATGGCAGCAATGCGTTAATCGCCTACAGGAAGAGCTCCCGTCGCAGCAGTTCAACACCTGGATACGGCCCTTGCAGGCCAGTATTGATGGTCAGCAACTAACATTACTCGCACCAAATCGATTCATTAAAGAGTTTGTATCCGACAAGTTTGCTGAGAGGATTAGTGAGCTTGTGAAGGAATTGCAACCACAGGGAGCAACCAGTGTCGTACTGGAGATTGGTGCGGCTACTTCTGCAGTTGTAAATGATGACGCGCCGATTCAGGTTAAAGCTGTAACTCCACCTCCACCTCCACCTGTGGAGCATACACAAGATATAACGCCTGTTTCGGTTTCCTCTCCAGGTATTGCTAATACTAGTCCCGTTCAAGCGCCTATAAATGGCTGGGGCAGTGGACCAAAGAAACCACAGCGACGAGTAGAGGTTGAGGGGTCTTTGCAACACCAACACCATCTCGTCGATAGTTACACGTTTGACAATTTCGTAGAAGGAAAATCCAATCAGTTGGCGCTGGCAGCCTCGAGACAGGTAGCGGAAAATCCAGGCGAATCCTACAACCCGCTTTTCCTGTATGGAGGGGTTGGCCTTGGTAAGACGCATTTAATGCATGCTGTAGGTAATGCATTAAAAGAACGAGACCCGGACGCAAAGGTGGTCTATTTGCACTCGGAAAGATTTGTAGCTGACATGGTTAAGGCGTTACAGCTAAATGCCATCACGGATTTTAAGCGCTACTACCGGTCAGTGGATGCTCTCTTGATAGACGATATACAATTTTTTGCGGGGAAAGAGCGCTCCCAGGAAGAGTTCTTTCATACGTTTAATGCCCTATTAGAGGGTGGGCAGCAAATGATTCTTACGTGTGACCGCTATCCAAAGGAGATCAATGGCCTTGAAGAACGACTAAAGTCCCGGTTTGGTTGGGGCCTAACGTCCGCTGTTGAACCTCCGGAGCTGGAAACTCGAGTGGCCATTTTGATGAAAAAGGCCGCCCAGGCGCGTATAGAGTTGCCGGGTGATGCCGCTTTTTTTATTGCTCAACGTATTCGGTCGAATGTGAGAGAGCTAGAGGGTGCGCTTAAGAGAGTGATAGCGAGCGCTCACTTCACGTCAAGGCCTATTGACATTGCGCTGGTCAAAGATAGCTTAAAGGATTTATTGGCACTGCAGGCGAGACAGGTGAGCATGGATAATATTCAGCGCACTGTGGCAGAGTACTACAAGATAAAAGTAGCTGACCTGATGTCACGCAGACGCAGTCGATCTGTTGCACGGCCCAGGCAAGTTGCTATGGCGCTATCGAAAGAACTCACCAACCATAGCCTTCCTGAAATTGGTGACAGTTTTGGTGGTCGAGACCATACAACAGTTTTACACGGGTGCCGCAAAATCAAGGAACTTCGTGAAAGCAATGCTGATATTCGCGAAGATTACAAGAACTTGCTACGATCTCTCACAACCTGATGGTATCCTGTGCACCATCAACGTTATCGACAAAATACTAGAATAATCGAGGAAAGGAAGTATCTACTATGAAGTTTGTGATTTCTCGGGATGCATTATTAAAGCCTTTGAATCTTGTGGCAGGTGTCGTCGAAAGGCGGCAAACACTGCCAATACTAGCGAATATTTTGCTAGTGGTGGAAGGGGATAGAGTCTCATTGACCGGTACTGACCTGGAGGTCGAGTTAGTGGGCCGTGTCGTGTTACCTGGTCCGGCAGTGGAGTCGGGCGAAGTAACGGTTCCTGCCAGAAAGCTTGTGGATATCTGTAAGTCATTGCCAGAGGGTAGTGATATAGAGTTTAGCTCCGCGGAAAATAAGGTCACCGTAAAATCGGGTAGAAGCCGCTTTACATTATCGACGCTTCCCGCAAGAGAGTTTCCCAATGTAGAGGAAAGCATGGGGACTCACCAGTTCACCGTGAAGCAGGGTCAACTGAAGCGTTTGATTGATCGTACCAGCTTCGCCATGGCACAGCAGGATGTACGCTACTATCTTAATGGCATGCTGTGGGAGCTTGAGTCGAAGCAAATACGTGTAGTTGCCACAGACGGCCACCGGTTGGCAATGTGCACGCTGCAATCAGATCTGAATATAGCAGAGACCACGCAGATTATTCTTCCTCGTAAAGGTGTTTTGGAGCTCGCCAGGCTCCTGTTGGACGAGGAGGCTGACATTGCCGTCGTCGTTGGTAGTAATCATATTAGAACTACTACAGACGAGTTCACTTTCACATCCAAGTTAGTGGACGGCAAGTTTCCGGATTATGAACGTGTTCTTCCCCGGTCCACAGATAAAACAGTACTGGGATCAAGAAAAGAGCTGCGAGAAGCTTTTTCCCGCACGGCAATTCTCTCAAATGAGAAGTACCGGGGAGTTAGGCTAAAGTTAACGGATGGCAGCCTTGAAATTGTTGCAAATAATCCAGAGCAGGAGTCGGCAGAAGAGGTTGTTTCCGTTGACTACACTGGCGAGAGTCTGGAAATGGGTTTTAACGTGGGCTATTTGCTAGACGTTCTGGGTGTTTTAAGCGGGGAGCAAGTGAAGTTCTCTTTGGCTGACCCTAGCAGCAGCGCTCTACTGGAGGAATCCGAAAGCGGTGACTCCCTTTATGTTGTTATGCCAATGCGCCTTTGATGCGCCCAGGTAGCGGTTGAGCTTATATTTTTGTGCTATAGCGTCTCGAACCCTACGCTCGGT
This sequence comes from Halieaceae bacterium, assembly GCA_016744355.1. Classification (GTDB taxonomy): domain Bacteria; phylum Pseudomonadota; class Gammaproteobacteria; order Pseudomonadales; family Halieaceae; genus JBALVT01. The sequence goes on along the minus strand of JADGEN010000009.1, from coordinate 5,892 downwards.
TTTGGGCTGCAGAGGGGTTGAGTGGAGCTTTCCAAGCTACAAATTAATGGCGTGAGAAACCTGCAGCGCGTAAAGCTGCAGGATTTGAATAGAGTGAATATCTTTTTTGGTGCAAATGGAGCCGGGAAGACAAGCGTTCTAGAGGCAATCCACTTGCTGGGCATGGCGCGCTCTTTTCGCGGGAAAAGCGTTAAGCCTTTAATTTCTCACGGTCAGCCTCATTGTACAGTATTCGGGTCGGTTGGCGACGCCTCGAGTAAGCTTTCTCTTGGAGTACAGCGGGCTCTGGAGGGAGGCGTTCAAATAAAAGTTGCTGGGAAAGCGGTGCGATCTGCGGCTCAGCTCGCGGAACACCTGCCGCTACAGATAATTAATGCCGATAGTTTCGATTTACTGACTGGTGCTCCTCAAACAAGAAGACAATACCTCGACTGGGGAGTGTTCCACGTGGAACATCGCTTTTTTCATCAGTGGCAACGGTTTCAGAGATGTATAAAACAGCGCAATAATTTGCTTCGTCATGGTAAAATGTCCAGCACAGAACTAATAGTGTGGACCAAGGACCTCGCGGCCTCAGGGGCGAACCTGAATGAATACCGGTTAGCTTATTTTACGCAGCTAGCGCCGAAGATTCAGGCAGTAATAGAGAGCTTGGCCCCCGAGCTTGAGGGACTACAGCTTCATTACCGGCGAGGCTGGGATAAGACCTTGGCCTACGCGGAAGCGCTGGATGCAAGCCAGGCCGTAGATCTAGAAAGAGGCTATACACATGTCGGCCCACAGCGGGCTGATATTAGGGTTACAATCGATGGCCGTTCTGCGGCTGACGTGCTCTCCCGGGGACAACAGAAGCTGGTGGTTTGCGCCTTGAAGCTTGCCCAGGGGCAGTTAATGGCAACACAGGGGCATGGTGCGTGTACTTATCTGCTGGATGATCTGTCAGCAGAACTTGATAGGCCGCACTGCGAGCTAGTATGTGCATTGCTTTCGTCCATGAACGTGCAGGTATTTGCGACAAGCATAGAGCAGAATGATCTTTGTGCTGTTTGGCCGGACAGTGATGGCATGAAAGTGTTCCACGTGGAACATGGGGTGGTAACCTCGGTTTGAAGTAAGAATTGGTTAAATGGGCCGGGTATTGGTCGAGTAGATCACGTAACACATTAAATAAATGGCATTTAGTAGGGAAAACCATGAGCGAAACTGAACAAAACTATGATTCTTCAAGTATTAAGGTTCTGAAAGGGCTTGATGCTGTTCGTAAGCGCCCCGGTATGTACATTGGCGATACTGACGACGGAACCGGCCTGCATCACATGGTTTTTGAGCTAGTTGACAACTCTATTGATGAAGCTCTGGCCGGCCACTGTAATCAAATCTCCATCACGATACACCCCGACGAGTCAGTAACAGTTGGCGATGATGGTCGTGGGGTTCCGACAGAAATGCACGAAGAAGGTGTATCCGCTGCAGAAGTCATTATGACGGTGCTGCATGCAGGGGGGAAATTCGACGATAACTCCTACAAAGTCTCTGGAGGACTGCACGGTGTAGGGGTTTCGGTTGTAAATGCGCTATCTGAAGAACTGGTACTCACCATTCGTCGCGAAGGCAAGATGTATGAACAGACATACCGCCACGGCGTACCTCAGGCTCCTCTAGCGGTAATAGGGGATACAGAGACCTCAGGCACTCTTATTCGCTTCAAGCCCTCCAAGGATACGTTTTCCCACATAGAGTTTCACTTTGATCAGCTTGCCAAGAGAGTAAGAGAGCTGGCGTTCCTTAACTCTGGTGTAAATGTTGTTCTCAAAGACGAGCGCAGTGGCAAAGAGGAAGTGTTCTGCTATGAAGGTGGGTTGAATGCTTTTGTAGAGTACTTGAACCAGAATAAGACGGGTATTAACCGAATTTTCCACTTTAGTGATACCTATGGCGAGGATGTGGGTGTAGAGGTGGCGCTGCAATGGAATGACTCCTTCCAGGAAAACATCTATTGCTATACCAATAACATTCCTCAACGAGATGGTGGAACCCATATGGCTGGGTTTCGCGCCTCCTTAACACGCAACCTGAATAACTACATCGAAAAGGAGGGGCTATCAAAGAAGGCAGCAATTTCCACCTCCGGAGACGATGCACGGGAAGGGCTGACGGCGATTATTTCGGTGAAAGTTCCCGACCCTAAGTTTTCATCTCAAACCAAGGACAAACTGGTGTCATCTGAGGTAAAAACAGCTGTAGAGCAGGCAATGAACTCCCGCTTTAGTGACTATCTGCAAGAAAACCCACAGGAAGCGAAGCTGGTCGTAGGTAAAATGATTGATGCGGCCAGAGCTAGAGAGGCCGCGCGCAAAGCTCGAGAAATGACCCGACGTAAAGGTGCACTGGATATCGCGGGTTTACCTGGCAAACTTGCTGATTGCCAGGAAAAAGATCCGGCTCTGTCAGAGATTTACCTGGTAGAGGGAGACTCCGCCGGTGGTTCAGCCAAGCAAGGTAGAAACCGCAAGTATCAGGCTATTCTTCCATTGAAAGGCAAGATTCTGAACGTAGAAAAAGCGCGCTTTGACAAGATGCTCGGTTCTGCTGAAGTGGGCACAATTGTTACAGCATTGGGTTGCGGAATAGGGAAGAGCGAATTCAACCCGGACAAGCTGCGCTACCACAGCATCATCATCATGACCGATGCCGATGTAGATGGGTCTCATATTAGAACTCTCTTGTTGACCTTCTTCTTCCGTCAAATGCGCGAGCTTATTGAGCGCGGTCATCTTTTTATTGCCCAGCCGCCTTTATATAAGATCGCTAAGGGTAAGCAGCATCAATACTTAAAAGATGACGACGCTTTGAACGAATACTTGACGCAAGCCGCCCTGGATACAGCAGCAATTTATGTAAACCCCGAGGCCCCTCCAATCACAGGAACGAGGCTTCATGAGCTAGTTGTTAATTATCGTACAGTTGCGGCGACCATTGATCGCTTGAGTCGTTTGTATAGTGCCGACGTGTTGTGGCAGATGGTCTATGGCAAATCATTGAGTGTTGAAGAAATGCAGGACGAGGCGACGGTTAGTGTATTCGCCGAACAGATTAGTGAGCGCTTACAAGCGCTGGCGACCAAGGGTAGTCTGTACGAGGTAGTTGTTCGCAAGGACCAGGAGCGTCAATTATATTTCCCTGTAGTGAAGCTCTTGTCGCACGGCGTAGAGACGGAAACCGAGTATCGCCATGAGTTTTTCTCCTCAGGTGAATATTCAAGTCTGGTCACTCTAGGACAAACGCTTAATACTCTCATCGATGAAGAAGGCTATATTCAACGCGGTGAGAAGGTATTGCATACGCGCAGCTTTGCCGAGGGCTTGGAGTGGTTGATGAATGAAGCGCGCAGAGGCTACTCGATTCAGCGCTATAAAGGTCTGGGGGAAATGAACCCGGATCAACTGTGGGAAACAACTATGGATCCCGATGTACGGCGCATGTTGGTGGTGACCATCGAAGATGCTATTGCCGCCGACCAGATCTTCACGACTCTAATGGGTGATCACGTGGAACCCAGACGAGAGTTCATCGAGGAGAATGCACTTAACGTGGCGAACCTCGACGTGTAATGAGGCCGGTGTTCTGAGCCTACTAAAAAGCCAAACTGTTAGCTGCGGTTAAGATAACGACACTTAGCTGCAGGCGACGGTATTTACAAACTAACAACTATTAGTTTATAGTCTGTGGCTACAGACATCAGCTTCGAGGAGGCCCGTCATGAGCCAGTGCCCATTTGCCAAATTTTCAAATATGATCGATCCCGATACCTACGCCAATGGTATGCCCTATGAGGAACTGGCCCGTATTCGCAAGTCTGGCCCCATTCATTATATGGAAGACCCTACCATGGGTGTGCCCTACTGGCTGGTTACCGGCCGGGACGAGATGGATTTCATCTCCAAAAATCCAGCCCTGTTCTCAAGTGAGAAGGCTACCGCCCTTGCGGATGAACACCCGCCAGAGGAAATTGACGCTATTTTCAAGAATATGACCATTAATATGGATCCTCCGCGTCAAATGAAGTCTCGTAAAATTGTCAGACCTAGTTTTACGCCTAAAGCTGTCGCTTCATATGAGGGGAGGTTTCGGGAGCACGCCAAAAATATTGTTGACCGTGTTGCTAGCCGAGGTGAATGTGAATTTGTGGAAGAGGTGGCGGCAGAGTTGCCGCTATTGGCTATTCTTGAGTTGTGCGGTATCCCCGCTGAAGATCGCAAGGATTTCTTCGCTTGGACTAATGCCATGATGTTCAATCAAGACCCCGAAATGGCAGCAGACAAGGAAGTAGCGGAACTGGCTTCTATGAACGTGATCACCTACGCCATGAAGCTGATGGAAGAGCATCGCAAAGAGCCCAAAGACAATATTATCGGCGCCCTGCTCGATGGTAATGGAAAAGACCCCGGGCTGGACGAAGACGAATTTGTATGGTTTTTCCTGATGATGATTGCCGCGGGCAATGAATCAACCCGCACCATAACCAGTCACGGCATGCGCATGCTGATGCAACACCCGGATCAGTTGCAGTACCTGGTTGAGAATCCAGACAAAATCGAAAACGCCTGTGAAGAAATGCTGCGCTACAACACGGCGTTTATATTGATGCGCCGTCAGGCGATGGAAGATGTCGAAGTGGGTGGTCAGCAGATTAAAAAAGGCGACAAAATCATCATGCATTACCACACGGTTAATCATGACGAGAGTATTTTTGGCGAAGACGCCATGGAGTTTGACGTGAAGCGTGCTGAGCGAATGCCAGACATGTACAACCAGCACCGCGCGTTTGGTGTCGGTCAGCATTTTTGCCTGGGGACTCACCTTGCACGCCTGGAAGTGAAGGTAATGTTTGAGGAAATTATCCCTAGGCTGCGAAACCCAAAGTTAGTCGAGGAAGTTGCTTATACCCGGTCAAACCTGGTTAACGGTATAAAGCGTATGCATATCACCTTCGACCCGGAGGTGAAGAAAGAAGAAAAAGCCGCTTAGTCCCGGCTTCCTTTTGTTCCCTCGCCGGCCACTTGGTCGGCGTGGGGCAGCTCCTATACTGATCACCTCACGCTACTTGGCGGCAACCAGCAGTGAAATATCTGCAACTTGAAGAAACTTGTCGCGCAAACCCTTTAACAAGTTCAAGCGGTTAGTTCGAAGCGCTTCATCGTCTGCATTGACCATAACGTCATCAAAAAAAGCATCAATGGGTGCCCTTAATTCTGCAAGGGCAGCCAGTGCCTCGGTGTATTCACCCTTCTCCAGGTGGCCGCCAAAGATATCTTGCACGGCAATCAGTGCGTGATGAAGTGCCTTTTCCTGTGGCTCCGATAGTAAGTTGGTGCTTACATCACTAAAAGTATGGTCCGCATCCAGCTTTCCAAGGATGTTGGAGACGCGCTTGTTAGCCGCTGCCAAAGCACTCGCTTCTGGCAGAGCGCTGAAGGCGTGCACGGCTTGTACCCGCCTATGGATATCCAGTGGTCGACTGAGATTTTTCGCGCTTACTGCTCTGAACACTTCGACCGGTATATTCTCGTCTTCGTACCAGGCTCGAAAACGTTCGACCATATAATCGAAAACCTGTGCCGCTGTGTTTGGCGCGATCAAATCTGTGGGGTACTGCGCAACAGCCATATCGAGGCATTCGCGCAAGTCCAGGTCGAGATTCTTTTCGACGATGATACGCAGCACAGCCAGAGAAGCCCTGCGCAGTGCGAAAGGATCCTTTGAGCCCGAAGGTGTTTGGCCAATTCCGAAAATCCCGCACAAGGTGTCCAGTCTATCGGCCAAACCAACTGCACAAGCGGTTGGATTTTCCGGGAGCTTGTCTCCGGCAAATTTTGGCCAATATTGCTGGGC
>JADGEN010000099.1 GCA_016744355.1 Halieaceae bacterium | reverse complement strand
GGGCTATATCTGCAACAAAGCCGCACGCATTGATTTTTACCAAAACAACGAAGCTCGCCTACGCAACCCCATGCGTCGAAAAACTGACGGTAGCTATGAAGAGATTGACTGGGATACAGCAATCTCGGAGATTGCCACGAAACTGGCAGTGATTCGGGACACCCATGGGGGCGAGAAAATTTTCTATTATGGGGGCGGCGGCCAGGGGGACCATTTAGGCGGCGCCTACGCCCCATCCCTGCGCTCAGCGCTGGGCATGAAATACAAAGGTAACGCAATCTCCCAGGAGAAAACGGGGCTAGCCTGGGTCTTTAGTCGAATGATAGGCGCACCCATTCACTCAGATTTACACAACGCAAAAGTCACAATGTTTGTGGGCAAAAATCCATTTATGAGCAACGGCATGGACCAGGCGCGCCTTTTTTTAAGGGAAATTAAAAAGGACAGCAGCCGCAAGCTGATAGTCATCGACCCCCGCCGCACAGAAACCGCAGACTACGCCGACATTCACCTTGCAGTAAAACCGGGCCGGGACGCCTGGTGTATGGCCGCCATCATTGGCTATATTGTCCAGAATGAACTGTGCGACGTGGATTGGCTACAAAAGCATGCCAACGGCTACGACAAGATCGTCCAGTACTTCAGCGACATTCCTGTTGAGACCTTCGCAACATTCGCCGGACTAGAACCTGCATTGCTGGTGGAAGCAGCCCGCACAATTGGAGAAGCCGAATCCTTTGCCCTGGAAGAAGATTTGGGTGTTCAGATGGCACCCCACTCCACACTGGTAACCTATTTGGATCACCTGCTACCTCTTCTAACGGGGAATTTTGGAAAGGCGGGAACCATGGACACCATCACCCAGTTAGCACCCATAATTTCGGTCCACAATAGCGCGGTAGATGACAACGGTTACGAACTTTCGCCTAGAGTACTACCCGTCACAGGCGCAAAAATTATTAGTGGTCTTTACCCGGGGGCTCATCTTGCCGAAGAGATCCTGAACGACCACCCGGACCGACCGCGGGGCATTTTGATCGAAAGTAGCAACCCGGTGCACTCGCTGCCAGAATCACAAAAACTTCGCGACGCCATCCGTTCGCTTGAGTGCAGTGTAGCGATCGATGTTGCGATGACAGAAACAGCACGTGAGTGCGACTACGTACTACCGGCTGCCACCAACTTCGAGAAGTGGAGTGCAACTTTTTTCCCGCGAAACTTCCCCGCCAATATTTTTCACCTGCGACCACCGATACTGGCAGCGGCGCCCAATACCCTGATAGAGCCAGAAATTCACGCGCGGCTGATCGAAGCATTACAGGTTTTCGAAGACGAAGAACTCACACCACTGAAAGAAGCTGCCAAACAGGGCCTTAAAACTTACCGTCAGGTCTTTTTTGAGCAGTTAGCCCTGAACCCGAAAATATCGCGCATGATTTCCTATGTGTTGTATCGCACACTTGGGCCGGAGCTCGGTGAGGGCAAAGAGGCCACCAGTGCAGTGTGGGGTCTGTGCCAAATGTATGTGATGAAACACCCTACAGAGGCTGCCAGGGCAGGATTCGAGGGAGAGCAGGCCGGAACCCAATTATTTAATAGAATTGTCAGCTCGCCATCCGGAACTGAAATTGGTATTTCGACGCACGAGGACAGCTTCAGCCAGATCCCGCATCCCGACAATAAACTACAGCTGGTAATTGGTGAACTACTGGATGAACTACCGCAGCTTCGAGATCTGCAGCCCCTGCTGGATACCAGCGCAGACTACCCTTTCGCACTGGTCGCTGGATCTCGCCGCGCCTACACGGCGAACTGTGCCATTCGTGACCCACGCTGGGTGAAGGGACGACAGGCCAACGCGCTCACGATAAATCCGGCGGACGCGCAGCGCTACAAGCTTCCCGAGGGTGCAATGGTTGTGTTGGAAACCGAGGCTGGAAAAACCGAGGCTGAACTTGCTTATGACGATCGTATGCAAGAAGGCACGTTGTCCATTCCCAATGGACAGGGCATGGATTTCACTGACGAAACCGGCACCCACTTGCCCTCGGGTGTCTTTGCCAATGAACTGACCAGCGTTAAATACCGCGACAAGTTTATCGGCACTCCGCTGCACAAGTTCGTACCTGCACGAGTCAGCCTGTTAACCGGCTAACATGACACTCCAGCCTGCCTTTCAGAAGCAAGCAGTTACCTGATGCTTGTTGCTAAATAGCAGTGGTCTCTATGTGCTCAACGGGGCCACTCTTCTGGCGTGCGGCTACCAGACAACCCACAACAATCAGACCCGTGCCCACCAGGGTCCAGCCAGTCACCTGCTCGTCGAATGCCAGCCACCCCATCCATGCCGCCCACAGGAATGCCGTGTACTCTACGGGTATCAGTATTCTTGCCTGGGCTCTCGCATAGGCCCAGGACAACAGCATCAACGAAGCAATACCCAGAGCCGATGCCGTAAGCAGCTCTGGCATGACATCCACACTTGGCACCACGGCCCAAAAGGGAGCAAATAGAGCGTATATCGAAACCACCGTAGCATTTTGAAAGAAGGCTATTTCTACAGGCCCTGCAATTACTGCCTGCTGTCGTTGCAAAATCAGGTTGTACGCATAAATAAGCGCCGACAATAAAATCGCCGCAATGCCCAGACCAACATTGTCATCGTACTCACCGCCCAATTTACCGAACACAATAACAACAGCACCCGATAAGCCAAACAGCGATGCTAAAACTGCTGTCTCACTAATTTTTTCTTTCAGTAATACTGCCGCAAGATACAGCGCAATAAGCGGTGCTATAAACGATAGACCGATTGCCTCGGCGACAGGTACATAAACCAGCCCCCAGAAAAACAAGAAAGCCATTACCGATGTGACTGCACCGCGCCACACATGCAAGCGGAGAACGGACAGAGCCGGCCACGTGCCCCGCTTCCACATAAATAGTACAAAGGCGATTAACAGGCCCGCCGAAGTTCGCCACAGCATCGCGTTGTATACCCCCAATTGGATAGACAAGCTTTTCATTAACACATCCATAAGTGCATAGGTGCCAATGCCTAGACAGGCTACAGAGAAGGGAACCAACGGATTTGGATGGGTCTGGCTCATAACAATACAGCTTCGGTTTCGCGAAGGCGGTAATTTACCAGAAAAAAAGGGCCAACGCTGTTCAAGCGTTGGCCCTTGTCAATTTGCGCGAAACGTATCGCGCTGTTGTTACAGCTTCAGTTGCAGGGTAACCCAGCCTTTGTCTGTATCGTCATAGCGGTCGCTATCGGAACTAAAGCTCGCATATTTGGCCTGCACAGAAAACTGTTTGTTAATTGGCCATGTTGCAACCAAGTCAATTTCAGTACCAAAATCTTCACTGGTTTCAGAAGCTTGGAAGTCGTGATAGATTGCCGCAAGCTTCACTGGTCCAAGCTTACCGTTTACACCCGCATACATGTCTTCTATGCCGTCGCCAGGTGTGCCCAGAAACTTGTCAGCCCAACCCTGAAACTTGTGCAACGTCGCCAGGGGAGTTTTGAAGCCCACGCCATCTCCAGCACCCAACACTTCATAACCACCTTTGAAACCAATGCCAGAAAATTTGGCTCCTAGCTCAACCATGTAATAATCAGCGTCATAGTCCAACGTGCTGCTGCCGCCATCAGACTGAGTGGCATAAGCTGCAGCAAGTGAGAACCAGTCAAATTTGCCACTGTATTCGATACCGTAGGTAGCGCCAGAATTGTTTACGGTTTTACCTGCGGAATAGTCTTTGTTCTCATCAAAATCCAGCCAGTAGCCATAGGCTGCAAGCTTCTGATCAGGCGTTATAGTGTAATCAGCTCGTGCAAAATAATTATCACCGTCCAGATCAGCAGGTTGTGCACCGTCGTCTGGTCCAAAAATACGGCTAACATTCGCCACATAGCTCAGGTCGATTTTGAGAAGCTCCATGGGCTCCCAAGTACCGCGTAAACCGTCATAGGTCTGCTCATTCTGGCGCCATCCAACTCCACCGATAAAACGTTGATTGCCGTGGTTGATACGCTGGCGGCCCAATATTCCGGCCATAGTTTCGCCGGCATACTTGAAATATGCCTGATTGAGATCTGCTCCCTCAGGATCGGCAATAACCGGATATTGGATGTTGCCATTGCTCAGGGAGTTGTAATCATCCGTACCAAAGTCGGAAACATGATCCATTTCGAGCAGCGCGGAAAAGCCACCCCAGGGTGCGGTGGCCAGTGTTATGCGCGAACGCAAAGTATTGGCCGTGGCGTCTTTGTTAAAGTTCTCCTGATCTACGTTCTCAAAGCGATAACGAAAATCGACTGAGGCTTTCCCATCAGTGACCATTTTAGCCGCGCTATCACCCCAGGAATCCTGGGCATGTGCGGAGCCAGTCGCGGCCAACAATAAGGGTAGTATGTAACAGGTTTTTGCTAGGTGTTTCATTTTCACTTCTCCAGTTCTTAAATTTTCCAGTCTCACAGTTCCCCGATTATGTTTCGGGGTTATTTTGGTACTGACGAGCCACAGGCTCGCCGTAACAATTTTGATATACCTTATGTATCACAGGCTTTTATGCACATCCGGACATAGATCAACAAATGCTATTTACTGTGTCCAAATTGGTACTATTACTTACTTCTCACTATCTGATAGTTACGCAGCAAGTACTTCACCGGTGCAGCGAAACCACTGACGATATGTACCAGTCGGGTAAACGGGAACACGACAAACAAGGTCATACCCAACACTATGTGTAACTTGTAAATAATATTTACACCGGCAACAGCCTCTGCCGCTACAACTGGCTGGAAGGTAACAATGCTCTGTGCCCAGGTGGCCAGTAAAACCATCTCTGAACCATCCATGTGTCCAGCAGAAACTACGATTGAAATAAGACCAAGTATCAGCTGGGCGTAGAGCAGCAATAACACCATCTGGTCTCCCCGGCTCCCATTGGCAGCTACCCGGTCATTGGTAAACCGACGCTTGATAAGCATGGTTAAACCGATGAATGCGAGGACGCCAAAGAACCCACCCGACACCATCGCAAGCAGTTGCTTGTTCGGTGTCGATATCACGTGGTGATAAAGCCACTCTGGCGTCAGTAGCCCCACAAAGTGGCCAAAGATAATAAACAACACACCTATATGAAACAGATTGCTGGCGATACGCATACCCGTGTCGTTGAGCATTTGGGTAGAGCCCGCCTTCCAGGTGTATTGCGCGTTGTCATAGCGCGCCCAACTGCCCACAATAAGAATCGTCAGGGCAATGTAAGGGTAAGCGCCGAAGAATAAAAAGTTACTGGTATTCATAGTCGACTCCTTATGGGTTACTGGCAGCTACAGACACACTTGCATCGACAAAATGCAGCGGCGTTGTCTGTTGGTTTTCGTTAGGTCTGATCGATGTAGCAGCCGATGGACAAGGTTCAGAATTGTCATCGCTACCAAAAGTAACTGCCTCTTCTTCCCAGATTTTATCCAGGGCTTCGAGAGTATCGTCACGTTCTTCTTTCGAGGCTTGGACAAGAAACTCATCTACCGTTATATCTGCCTGGCTAAGATCCAGAAGCACTCGAAACAGCAAGCCGTAGCCGCTACCCCGATCCTCCAGGCGCGCCCCCACTAAAGCGAGAATATGGGCAACATCAAGAATGCCATCTTCTGCTTCTTCCTGAGGTCGGTGAGACAAGTACTCCAGATACATTGGAATGTAGTCGGGTAACTCACGGGTATCTATTTCAAAACCGTGGTTCTTGTACAGCTCCATCAGATCAACCATGGCCTGTCCGCGATCGCGGGACTCGCCGTGAACGTGTTCAAACAAAAGCAAAGAGGTTGCCCTGCCCCGGTCAAACAGTGCGCCGTAGGTTTCCTGCACATCCATCAATTCGCTGGATTCAAATTCACTCAGCCAATCCTCCAAACCGGCCTTCAGCTTAAAACTCAGAGCCGGACAATCCAGCAAGGGTTGCTTTAGCTGTGCTACATTTTTATGTACTTCCGCCGTTGGGTAATCCATCAGGCGAGCAATGGCTCTCAGTTCGATCATGGTGTCCACTCCTCTACCTGTACCGTCTGGATGAGATCGCGTCTGTCAGTGCGCTTGGCACCGAACATGTTTGTGTCGCTCTCTCCGCCGTGGCAGCCGTTACCGGAACTAAAGCCGCAGCCTCCGCGCTCAGCAAACGCATCGCTCATGGCTTCTTCACGATGAGCGGTGGGAATGACAAAACGGTCTTCGTAGTTGGCGATAGCCAGATAGCGATACATCTCCTTCGCCTGAGCTTCGCTCAATCCCACATCTTCAAGTACCTGCAAGTCTATTTCACCATGTACAGTTTCTGCGCGCTTATAGGCACGCATCGCCAGCAAACGCTTGAGCGCAAGCTTTACAGGCTCCTCATCGCCTGCAGTAAGCAGGTTGGCGAGATACTTAATGGGAATGCGCAGACTATCGACATCCGGAATAACCCCATCGCGGCCAATATGTCCCGCATCGGCAGCTTGCTGAATGGGCGACAACGGCGGTACGTACCACACCATGGGCAGTGTGCGATATTCAGGGTGTAGCGGAAGAGCTAGCTGCCAGTCAACCGCAAGCTTGTATACCGGCGATGCCTGAGCGGCAGTAATAATTGAATCATCAATGCCATCTTTTCTCGCCTGGGCAATAACCTCGGGGTCATTGGGATCCAGGAATATACCAAGCTGCTCTTTGTACAGGTCCTGCTCGTTTTCAGTGGATGCTACCTCTTCAATACGATCTGCATCGTAAAGCAATACACCCAGATAACGAATACGACCCACACAGGTTTCAGAACACACTGTAGGTTCACCCGCCTCTATGCGTGGATAACAGAAAATACACTTCTCTGATTTACCAGATTTGTGGTTGAAGTAAATTTTCTTGTAAGGACAACCCGACACACACATGCGCCAGCCGCGACACTTGTCCTGGTCGATTAGTACAATGCCATCTTCTTCGCGCTTGTAAATCGCACCGGAGGGGCAAGACGCCGCACAGGTGGGATTTAGGCAGTGCTCGCACAAGCGAGGAAGATACATCATAAAGGTGTTTTCAAACTCACCGTAAATGTCCTTCTGAATCTTCTCGAAGTTCTTATCCTTGGAACGCTTGGAAAACTCCGTACCCAATATCTCTTCCCAGTTGGGGCCAGATACAATTTTCTCCATACGCTTACCGGTCAACAGTGAGCGGGGCCGCGCAGTGGGCTGATGCTTGCTGATAGGCGCTGTGTGCAGATGCTGATAGTCAAAATCAAAGGGCTCGTAATATTCTTCGATAATGGGCAGGTCAGGGTTGCTGAACATTTTGGACAGCACCTTTAACTTGCCGCCTATACGGGGCTCAATTTTTCCGTTGCTCTTACGTTTCCAACCACCATTCCATTTTTCCTGATCCTCCCAATCTTTGGGATAACCAATTCCAGGCTTGGACTCTACGTTGTTAAACCATGCGTATTCCATGCCCTCACGGGATGTCCATACGTTCTTACAGGTAACAGAGCAGGTGTGGCATCCGATACATTTGTCTAGATTTAACACCATGCCGACTTGTGATCTAATTTTCATAGCGGCGACTCCTTAAACGTTTTGTGGAAGTGGTTGGGGAAGACCGTCCCCATCGGGACCATCCAGCCAGTCGACGGTAGCCATTTTGCGCACCACGACAAACTCATCGCGGTTACAACCAACGGTACCGTAGTAGTTAAAGCCGTAGCTCTGTTGAGCGTAACCGCCAATCATGTGAGTAGGCTTCATAATGATCCGGGTAACCGAGTTATGGTGACCACCGCGGGTGCCAGTAGTTTCAGAACCGGGAACATTCACAATGCGCTCCTGAGCGTGATACATCATGACCATGCCCTGGTTTACGCGCTGGCTGACAACCGCTCTACAAGTGATTGCACCGTTGGCGTTAAACACTTCAACCCAGTCATTGTCTTCAATGTCTGCATCGGCAGCGTCAATCTCACTCATCCAAATGATCGGACCGCCACGTGACAAGGTCAGCATAAGCAGGTTGTCCGAATAGGTACTATGAATTCCCCATTTCTGGTGCGGTGTAATCCAGTTCAGCACAATTTCTCTATTGCCGTTTTGCCTCTTGCCCTTAAGTCCTTCAATGGTGTGTGTCACCACTGGCGGCCTATAGGACACGAACTGCTCACCAAAAGCCTGCATCCATTTGTGATCCTGGTAAAACTGCTGCCGACCGGTAATGGTGCGCCACGGAATATACTCGTGTACGTTGGTGTAACAAGCGTTGTAGCTCACATGCTCATCTTCCAGGCCTGACCAGGTTGGTGAGGAAATGATCTTACGTGGTTGCGCCTGAATATCCCGAAAACGAATTTTCTCGTCATGCTTGGGTTCAGCCAGGTGCTTATGCTCGCGCCCGGTTAATTTTTCCAGTGCTTCCCAGGCTTTTACCGCCACGTTACCATTAGTCTCTGGCGCCAATGTGAGAATCATTTCGGCCGCATCGATAGCCGACTCTATAGCCGGCTGGCCTTTGCTTATGCCTTCCTCACTAACGGTATAATTCAGTTCGCGTAGCAGAGCCACCTCGTCATCGGTGTTCCAGCTGATACCCTTACCGCCGTTACCCATTTTTTCGAGCAATGGCCCTACAGAACTAAACTGCTTGTAGAGATTGGGGTAGTCACGCTCAACCACAACCATGTTCGGCGCGGTCTTGCCGGGAATGAGTTCACACTCGCCTTTTTTCCAATCCTTCACATCGAAAGGCTGGGCCAGTTCCCCGGGGGTATCGTGCAACATGGGTACTGTAACGATGTCTTTTTCCACACCCAGGTTGTCATGTGAAACAGATATTTCTGAGAACTTTTTCGCCAGGCCTTTGTAAATATCCCAGTCTGATCGCGCTTCCCAGGCAGGGTCTATAGCCTGTGACAGGGGGTGGATAAAGGGGTGCATATCCGAAGTGTTCAGGTCATCTTTTTCATACCAGGTTGCGGTAGGCAACACGATATCGGAGTAGACACAGGTGGACGACATACGAAAATCCAATGTAGTCACCAGGTCGACTTTACCCTCGGCGCCTTTAGGCTCGAAATCAATCTCATCGGGAATGAGGCCACCGGTCACACCGTTGTCTTCATTCATCACTCCATTTTTAGTGCCCAGTAAATACTTGAGCATATACTCGTGGCCCTTACCGGAAGAACCCAACAAGTTCGAACGCCAGATAAACATATTGCGTGGGAAGTTATCGGGGTTATCCGGTTGCTCCGAGGCAAAACGTATACCACCTGATTTTAGCTGATCTACAAGATAATCCTTGGGTTCGCTGCCGGCGGCTTGCGCATCACGTACAACATTAAGTGGGTTCTGGTTAAGCTGCGGCGCACTGGGCAACCAGCCCATGCGTTCGGACCTAACGTTGTAGTCCAGCATATGCTCGGGCATAGCGTCTTTGTCAGCTAATGGCGAAAGCACCTCGTGAACATTAACCTTCTCATGACGCCACTGGGAAGAGTGATTGTAAAAGAAGGAGGTGCCGTTCATATGCCGCGGCGGACGACTCCAGTCCAAACCAAAGGCCAAGGGCAACCAGCCGGTCTGTGGGCGCAGTTTTTCCTGCCCCACATAATGCGCCCAGCCGCCACCGCTCTTACCGATGCAGCCGCACATTATTAGCATGTTAATAAGGGCTCGATAGTTCATGTCCATGTGGTACCAGTGGTTCATACCGGCACCCACAATAATCATGGAGCGACCTTTGGTTTTGTCTGCAGTGTCGGCAAACTCCCGGGCCACTTGAATCACTTTCTCGCGACTTACACCGGTAATGTTTTCCTGCCAGGCGGGCGTATACAAAGTCGTATCGTCGTAGCTGCTCGCCACGTTTTCCCCGCCCAAACCTCGGTCTATTCCATAGTTAGCCATCATCAGGTCATAGACAGTAGCAACCCTGATCGTACCTTGGTCAGTAACCACTTCACGTGAGGGTACGTTGCGAAACAGTACGTCATCGCCCTCACTGTGGTTCCAGAATTCATTGGACTGATCGGCAGCAAAGTTGGGGAAAGCCACCGATGCCACATTTTCCTGTCCATCAATATTGGAGAGTTTCAGGGAAATATCAGCGCCGGTTTTTCCATCCTTCTGCTCAATATTCCACTTGCCACTTTGGCCCCAGCGATAACCGATAGCGCCATTAGGTGCCACAAGCTGGTCGCTGTTTTCATCCACAGCGATGGTTTTCCATTCGGGGTTATTCTCTTCTCCCAACTGATTATCCAGATCGGAAGCGCGCAGGAAGCGTGTGGGCTTATAGCCACCCTCATGTTCTTCCAACTTCACCAGCATGGGCATATCTGAATAGCGCCGCACATAGTCGACAAAGTATTCGCTGGGGTTGTCGAGATGAAATTCCTTCAGGATGACATGACCAAAGGCCATACCCAGAGCAGCGTCGGTGCCCTGCTTGGGGTTTAGCCACATGTCAGTGAGCTTCGCCACCTCGGCGTAGTCCGGGGTAATTGCTACAGTTTTTGCACCCTTGTAACGCACTTCAGTCAAAAAGTGTGCATCGGGAGTACGGGTCTGGGGAACATTGGAACCCCAGGCAATAATATAGTTTGAGTTATACCAATCAGCCGATTCTGGCACGTCGGTCTGCTCGCCCCAGGTCATAGGAGAGGCAGGTGGTAGGTCACAGTACCAGTCGTAAAAGCTCAGACACACACCACCCATCAACGACAGATAGCGCGAACCCGCAGCATAAGACACCATGGACATCGCAGGAATGGGAGAGAAACCAACCACACGGTCCGGGCCATGCTCTTTTACAGTGTAGACGTTGGCCGCGGCAATAATTTCATTCACTTCATCCCATGTTGAACGCACAAAGCCACCCAGACCACGCACA
>JADGEN010000098.1 GCA_016744355.1 Halieaceae bacterium | reverse complement strand
CAGTATGGCTGAACACAACAGGATAGCCTGACGAAACCCCGGCATTAATGTCCTGAAATTTTCCATACTTTTACCTAGAGTTATGACAGCGGGCGGGGGGTGTTATAGGCAAATATTAAAACACAGAACACCGTGAAAAAGCAGGTACCAATTGCACTGTAAAGCCCGCCAGTTTTACCGACGCCTTGGCTTGGGCCGGCCAATCCCTCCAGGCGGTTTTGGCCTCGACTTTGGTGGCTTCGGCCTGGCGTGGTCTGGGTGGTCCGGCTTATTGATGATAACGGTTGTGCTTCCTCCATGGCCCCAATGGGGATAGGGGTCATAATATCCACCGTATCCGTAAGAAACCGATCCGTGCACGCTAGTGGAGCCAGGAGTATTACTGCAGCCCGCCATTAGCATAATGAATACCACAACAATTATTCGAATCAAAACCCTATTGTCATCCTTCATTCTGCACGCCCCCCAGCTCTTCTTTTCCACTCCATTCCTGGACAATAAACAATGCTCCACCGGGGTCGGCAAGTAGTGCAGACTTGTCATCTGCGTCGCCCTGCTCCGCCGCAAGAATTAATCTACCGCCCAACTCCTGAGCTCGCGCAGATACTGCCTGTACATCCTCTACCCGCACCACTGGAACCCATCGTTGTTCCAGGTCCGGATCAAATAACTCACGAATACCACCTCGCCAATGTTCTCCAGATTTCAGTACCCAGTAACCCGGGGTAATTTCTGCGGGTGCAAACCCATACAGCCCTGAATAGAAACCGAGCGCCTTATCCGTATCTTGAGTCCACAGTTCATCCCATAGCCAATCGCCCATGGCAACGACTGATGGCTCAGTCGATATCTTTTTTGACCCCAGTTCGATCAGCCCAAGCTGGGCCCCCAATGGATCTCTTACCAAGGCTACCTGGCCTCGGTTTTTCATATAGAGCGGCCCTTCATGCACATTACCGCCCTGCTCCTGGGTCCACTCTATTGCTTTGGATATATCAGTGACTCCCAGGGAAGCTACCCATCGTGTAGCATGACGCGTTTCCGCTGGTGGCATTTCCATGATGCTTCCAATAACACGCTGATCAATTTTGATGAGGGTGGCTCTACCGGCATTCTCAAAACCCCACCCAAGAAGGCTCCCATAAAATTTCTTTGCAATCTCAGGCTCCCCGGTCAGTAAGTCATGCCATACGAACTCACCCGCCTCGCTAGCACCTGTTTTGAAGGGCGAGTGCACCCCATCATTGCCTGTCGTAGAAACAACGCAACCAGACTGGGCCAGTAATAAAGGCAACAGAAGTGCGATGGAAAATCGCCGTGTACTGGAAAGAATGTCACTTACTGAGAAAATCAAAAGTCTTAATCCTTTTTCCGATTTTGATAAAGCTAACGATTGCCAGTAATGCCGGCATCATGAAACCAAAAAAACTGCCGCGCTGGAAACCAGAGTGGGTTTGGTTCATTACAGTATTACCCAGTGAAGCGATCACGAGCAATGTACTCAAATGTTCAATCTTCCACCGTGTAGTGCACAGATTCGATGCGTGCGGTAAAGGGAAAAGGTGCGCTGTATCCCTGACCTACTGCGTTATAGCGATCCCTGCCAACATCCAGGCCTTCATGGGAAATACGTTTTTTCAGTATTGCCTTGAGCTTAGTATCGCCGACTTCCTCACCATCTATGAGCAGGGTCAGCGCAGCGCTCTCTCCCCATTTGCTTTTCTGCAGTTTGAAACCCAGCGTTGACGAACCTGCAGGCACCGCACGCTCGGAAATCACTTTATAGCGCTTACCGCTAGAAGCCACCGTACCCAAATAGTTGTACTCCGCCACAAGGCGGCCGTCCTGCATATACAGTACGTAACCACTTTGGCCGTTTCCGTGAGCGACCAACACACCAGCCGAGTCCGCCGCTACCTCGTGAACAGGTACTGTCACGCTGAAGTTGCGACCCATAACCCGCGGCGTGGATTTTTCCGGCAGATTGGATGTGTTGGGATAATAGGTATAGGCCGGTCGCGCCTGCGTACCCGGGCGCTTACCGCCATTGGCCTTGAACAGCGGCTCCAGCATTTTATCCGCTCCCAGGCGCAGCGCCTCCTGCTGCCAGAACGCTTGTAACTCTGTGAGCTTGCGCGGATTTTTCTTCGCCAAATCGGTGGACTGGGTCACATCATTTTCCAGATCGAAGAGAGCCCACTGATCGCGCTTCAGGGGGGTACCCGGGCGATGCATGGCCACCGCTGCCCAACCGTCCTGATATATGCCGCGATGATCGCCCATGCGGTAGAACTGGCTGCTTCGGCGGGAGGGCTCATTGGCCTCAGCAAAACTGTAAGCCATGCTTACCCCTTCCACTGGCAACTGCTCTATACCATTGAGGGTGTTCGGCATCTCAAAACCCACCAGTTCGGACAATGTCGGTACGATGTCGGAAATATAGTGGTACTGATGGCGGGTCTCTCCACGTGCGGCTATGCCGTCTGGCCAACTGATCAACATGGGCACATTGACGCCGCCAGCGTAGGGCTGTGCCTTGTAATACGGAAAGGGGGTGTTGCTGGCCTGGGCCCAGCCCCTGGGATAGTTAGGGCCTGAACCAGACCTACCTATATTATCCATTACCGCTTGATTGTCCTCCATGGTTTCACGCACTTCGTTGTACCACGTAGACATGTTGCTGGAGCCATGCCAGAAGCCACCATTGCTGGCACCGTTGTCTGAGACCAGCATGACAAGCGTGTTGTCCCGTTGGCCCAGCACCTCCAAAGCGTCTAGCAAGCGGCCCACTTCAAAATCCGTCTGCTCCAACATACCTGCATACACTTCCTGGAAACGAGCGTAGACCTGCTGCGCATCTTCGCCCAGATCATCCCAGTGTGTCAGCCCGCGGTTGAAATCAGGCAGCTTCGCATCTGCCGGCATCAGGCCGCTGGCTTTTTGTTTCTGAAAACGCTGCTCGCGCACAGCATCCCAGCCCAATGCGTATTTACCGCGGTATTTTTCAAGGTAGGCATCAGAGGCCTGATGCGGCGCATGCATACCAGGTAGCGACAGGTACATCATGAAGGGTTTGTCTGGACCGTGGGATATATGATCGGTGATATATGACACGGCATTGTCGATGAGATCGGTAGTCAGTACTTCACCCTCGGGATAGCTGACATCGATAATGCTGTGGTCCCGCATCAGGCCCGGGTGAAACTGGTCGGTTGAGCCTGCAAGAAAACCGTAGAAGTGATCAAAACCCTTCCCCGATGGCCAGTGATCAAAAGGGCCAGTAGCGTTCTGTTGCAAGGGCGGGGCGAGATGCCACTTGCCCACCGCGTAAGTACCATAGCCCTCTTTTTGTAGTACCTGCGCGATAGTAGCCGCCTTGGGCGTTATGCGAGCGCGAAATGCGGGCATCTGGGGACCCAGGTCGTATTCGGTGACAAGACCCATGCCCACCTGATGCGGCTCGCGCCCCGTGAGCAGAGCAGCCCGTGAAGGCGAGCAGGTAGGGGTCGCGTGAAAGTTGCTATAGCGCAGCCCCTGGCCCGCCAGCTCATTGAATGTAGGCGTGGCAATCTCAGAGCCATAGCTGCCGATATCCGAGTATCCCACGTCGTCCAATACAATCAGCAGGATATTGGGCCGCGGTGCTTGCGCAGCCAATGCGGTCAGCGGGGCTACGACCAGGGCCGCCAATAGCACTGGAGCGAGGGTCCGTCGTGCACACGAGTTAAAGAGTGTCATATTTATTCTCCAGCCGGCACCGCGCTTAACTGTCGCGGGTCTGCATAAA
The DNA here is from genome assembly GCA_016744355.1 of Halieaceae bacterium. GTDB lineage: Bacteria > Pseudomonadota > Gammaproteobacteria > Pseudomonadales > Halieaceae > JBALVT01. Next base: position 7,390 of record JADGEN010000098.1, on the reverse strand, counting down.
ATTCGGTTTTAAATTGGTTCAGAATACGAGCCATACGCTCCCGCTGATCCGGGGAGGTCTTTGCCACGTTATAAGCTTCAAGCGGATCTCTCTTCACGTTGTAGAGCAAAGGCCAGTAACCCAGCGCGGGAATCGAGTCTTTGGATCCCGGCGGCGAGTAACCCCTGGATGCCTGGATGCTTCCGGCAATAGTGTCCTGCTTATCGAGTGGATTAGGCCAAACGTAGTGGCTACTGGTGGCGAGGTATTTCCAGTCTCCGGCTCGCACACCTTCCACATCGTAGTCGTGGAAGAAAAACAGGGGGCGATCTGAAAGCGCGTGCGCCCGCCCCAATAATAGAGGCGACAAATCGCGCCCGTCTACCGTGCGGTCCTCCGGAGGTTGAACACCTGCAAGCGCCGCGAAAGTTGGTAGAAAATCGATATTCATTCCCGGAGTTGTTTCCGTCGATGCGACCTCGATAGAACCCGGCCACCAAGCCAGCAGCGGTACCCGGAAACCACCCTCATAACTCTGGCCTTTGCGACCACGCAGACCGCCACTGCTCCCTTCGTACCAGGGGCCGTTATCGCTGGTGACCAACAACAGTGTGTTATCGGCAATGCCCAGACGTTCCAGAGCAGCGCGTATCTCTCCAACGCTCCAATCAAATTCCGAGACTGCATCGCCATAGGGACCGCCGGCGGATTTCCCAGCAAAACGTTCAGAGGGGAAAAAGGGTTGATGTGGATCTTTCTGTGACAGATAAACAAAGAACGGCTCCCCCTTCGCACCTTCAATAAACTTTACCGCCTCCTCGGTAAACAGGGCCGTATAGCGCTCCTGCTCAAGCCCGATGTCCTCCAACACTTTTTCCTCACCGCGATAAAACGCCACCGGCCAGTCATCATTTGACATATTAAAGCCGACGAAGTGATCAAAGCCATGATTGTAGGGGTGGTACTGTATCCACTGCGTAAAATCACCCAGATGCCACTTGCCGAAGGCCGCCGTGCGATAACCCGCCTGCTGCAACATTTCGGCAATGGTGAGTTCTGAGCTAGGCAAACCGTTCACCATATTGGGGCCGCCGCGCATATCAAGGCTACCCAGGTTGGCCATACCCATTCCAGCGCGCAGGGAAAGACGCCGCTCCAGAGAGTCACCCGCGGCCTGCATCGCCTGCATGATACCGCTGCGCAAAGGGTAACGGCCGGTTAGCAAGCCGGCCCGTGAAGGTGAACAGACGGGAGCACTGGAATACGCGCTGGTAAAGCGCATACCCTCAGCCGCCAGTTGATCCATGTGGGGTGTCTCAATGACCGTGCCGCCGAAGCTGCCCACATCGCCGTAGCCCAGGTCATCCGCTAGAATCACGATAATATTGGGCCGTCGCGCTTCACCCGGCACAAGCTGTAATGCAGGGAGGGTCGATTCCGCATCTTCAAATTGTGCCGAGTGAATACTGTAGGTCTCTGGTTGAAACAGGCGCCCTACACCCCACCCAAGTCCCAATAGTATCAGCAGGGTGACAAATGCAAGCCGCTTAGCTCCCATCGCCGATCAGTCCTCCAGACACTTCGTGCAGCTTGCGCATTACCGCCTGCTTTTTTAATTCTGACAAAGAGCGATCCAGCATGGTTTGACTGAAGAAGGGAATATTAACCTGCCCCTCCTCTCTTTTATCTCCGCCGGGAGGTACAAGGCCGTACTTATCCACGCTGTAGGCAAAGGGCATGATCTTGCGCATCGTCGGCGACAACAACCACAAATAACCATCATGGGTAATATCGTTTGCCTCTTTAGGATCGACCATGGTGTTGTAGACCAGTGGAGCCCAGATATCATGATAATTGGCATTTCCATGCTCCACACCTTCTTGCTGCAAGTAAACCTTAAACTGTTTCCATTTCACCGAGAGCAAGGTGGTGTCGTGGAAAAAAAGCACCGACTCTCTGGCGGACTTATCGGTTTCACCGAGAATCAACGGCATCTGGTCAACCCCGTCATAGGCACGATCGTCAGGTAACTCGCCGCCTACCAGCTTTGCAAAACTGGGCATAAAATCATGAATAGATACTATCTCGTTGGTCACTTGCTGTGGCGCTATCTTGCCGGACCAGCGAACCATCATAGGCGTACGTACAGAGCCCTCATGCAAGCTACCCAGATAGCCGCGAAAGGGCCCAGTGTCTCCTATGTAGGGAAACTCTGCCCGGTCCGGGCCATTATCACTGGCATACACAACCAGCGTGTTTTCCTCCAGGCCCGCCGCTGCCAGAGCGTCCATTATCTGCCCGACCCGGTGATCGTGTTCGGCGGTGGCATCTGCATAGGGGCCGTTGCCGGTTTTACCGTCAAAATCCGGGTGTGGGATAGACGGGTGGTGCACTAAAGAAAATGGCACATACAAAAAGAAGGGCTTATCGTTATTGGCCCTTGCCTCAATATACTCTACGGCTCGCTGGCCGATGGTTTCATCAATAGTAGAACGGCGCTTCAGCGTATACTCCTCTACAGGCGTCGCACCCCCCTGGGCAGTACCCTCGTAAAGATGAAACTTTGGCATCAGGCCGGATTCGAAACCGATGGCCTCGGGAAAGAGTGCCACTCCCGTACTATTGGGAAAACCCCACCAGGTATCAAACCCCTGGTCCGTTGGGAAGCGACCTTCACTGGCACCGATATGCCACTTACCGAACATCGCAGTATCGTAGCCCACATCCTTGAGCATCTCAGCCATGGTGTATTCCCAGGGGGCGAGCCCCTGTGGGATACCCGGCACCGGCATGGCACGAGTAGTTCCCGAACGCACCGCGTACCGTCCTGTCATCAAAGCAGAACGCGAGGGTGTGCACTCCGCTTCAACATTAAAATTGGTGAAACGCATACCTTCTGCAGCTAATGCATCAAGGCGTGGTGTTGGCGCACCACGCACGGCACCGCCGCCATAGGAACCCAGATCACCGTAGCCCAGGTTGTCCGCGAGCATGAAAACAATATTGGGTTTCTCGGCTGGCTGGGCCAGTGCGACGCTGGCACTGAAGCTCAAGCCGGCGAGTAAAATGCTGAACACTTTGGCCATGGGCAACTCCGGCTACCTAAAATTCTTGTAGGGCACTATTTAGCATAGTTGCAACCTGGCCCAGAGTCTCAGGCGACAGCATCTGCTGCGCACCCAGGAGGGCGGTCTCCGCGTTGGACCACTGCTCGGGACTGAGACTGCCTTCGTCCCGGCCCAAGGGACCCACCTGCAGCCCCTGCGTCAGCAACTGCCCGAGATGAAATATATCCGCATCCACAGCCCCGTTATCCACATCAACATTGTTCACCGCGTTGTCGGCGCGGTCGGCAGCAGCCTTGATGACATCGCGCAGGAATAAGTCATAGCGAATTGGCTTGAAGCGGGTGATTCCGCCCAACACCGGCTGGGGACTCAGATGCTTGCCCAGCGTCGCCCGCCCCAGCACCCGGCGCAGGGGCGAATTACCCACGTACAGACCACCGTCCGGCCCGATAACGGTAGAGGATACAGAGTCTTCGGCGCCGCCGGCAAAGTAACGAATTTCGCCAGTTTCCCGGTCAATCAGGCCCGCACCCACTTTAAAAGGAAACTTCTGCTTGCCCGCCACAACGCCTGCCGCGCCAGTAAAGGCCACGCCATTGGCGGTAATCTCGGCACCCAGCCCCTTAAAGTTGCGCTGGAAGCGACCAGTGTCGTACATATTCAGATTTGCGGTCCACGCCAGTTCGGCGTGATCGCCGCGGTCCCACAGCTTCTTAATGCCCGTACGGGTATTGGCGTAAACCTCGCCATTGTCGGAGGCCACATCCAAGGAGCCAGTCACCTTGTCACCCACATTAAAAGACCAGAAATACTCACCACTGCTGGCATCGATAGCGTATACCGAGTCATAGGCATCGGCGACATACAAGCGCGCACCATCGGCACTGATGGCAGGCGTTGACGCCGTGCCCCCGGGAACCTGGGCGACGACAGCTATTTCCAATCGGAACAGATCACCCTCCGGTATAAGGTCCATCCCGAACAGACCGGCGAAGTCAGAAAAGCCGTCAGCAGTGCCGTCGTCTTCGTCCGGCAATGTCGAAGCCACCCAGATACGCCCCGTGTTGCTGTCAATGGAGAAAAAGTTTGTCACCTGTTGCAGCTCACCCGCAGCGGCGTGCAACACGCCCGCAATCGGATTTTCTTCGGCCATCTCGGGCGGGTACATATGGGCAATATCACGATTCGCCGCCTCATTGATCTTGGCAGGCAATTTGAAATTGGTCACCGCGGTGGGTGCGCCGGGCATAACAAACGTTGTTGCAAGGCGGGATTCCCCGGTCTTGCGATCCAGTATCTGGACTGTCCCGTCGCCCATCACACCAATAATGGAATCACTCTGGATGTGATAGTTGGCACCAAAGCAGTGACGGCTGGTTTCAGTGTCGCCCAGAGTGTTGCCCTCAAGCGCGACGTCCCACAAAATTTGACCATCGATATCGGTTGCCACGGCGCGTTGGTATGTCACTGTATACACCCGGTCTACGCCCAGCTCAGGATCTTCAAGAATCAACGGCGTGCCCGCGCCACCCAGATCATCCCCGGTCAGGGCCCAACGACGCTCTCCGGTCTCCCCGTCCAGGGAGACAACAATAACCTTCTCCGGCGGAAAAACGGGACTGAAATAGACATTACCCGCGCTATCGAAAACGGGTCCCTCAGGAATGAACATATTGGTTTCTACGGTCCAGGCATGCTCAAACATCGGCGCCATCGCAGTGGCTATTTCGTCCGAGCCATGCAGATCAGTATGCAGCGCACGGCCGAAAGTCACGGGACGGGCCGCGGGGTGTGGATTACTGGAATACACGCGCACTCCCTCAGGGCGCCAGTTAGTAAGTGCTGGCTCCGCATACTCTCGCACTGTGGATTCGGTACTGAACCAGCTCACTACCAATATGCGTCCCCGCTGGGTGCTGGACAGATAGGCGGCCGCTGCACCGCACAACACCAGGGCGAAAACTACAAGACGTGCAACGCCGGACATTTTTATACTCATAGCAAATCCATCCATGCAAGGCGGGTGGCACTAGCCACTTCCACAGGGTTAGGCAAAGTTATCAGAACTGATACGATGCCGTGATGCCCATCAATCGCTGGGGCACAACATCTATGGACTGGTAACCCGTAGGTTGACGTCTGTGAAGGCCCGGGGCTGTAGCTCTGACAATTTCTTCCTCATCAAACAGGTTTCGGGCAAACAAACCGATATCCCACTGCCTTGACTCCGAACGAACCCCGAGATACAGATCGACGGTTTGGTAGGAATCCAGATTGCCTATATCCGCATCTTCACGCTCACCGTTAAACTTGTAGAGCCCACGTACGTATCCCTCGTATGACGAAAACGGGATGGTGTATTCCGAGTTTAAGCCACCTGACCAGTCCGGCTGCGGCCCTAGTCTATCGCCACCAACGTCACAGCTTGCCGCTATTTCACCGGCTGGAATAACGGGCACACCACTTTCATCGAACACATTGCACGCCAGCTCTTCGCCACTGGCGAACACGGCGTCCACATAGCTCAGGCCACCCCCGAGCTGCCAGTTCTCGGTTATCAGCATGTTAAAATCCAACTCCACACCGGTTATTTCTGCATCGGCATTGTCTGTAATGCCGGTAGTGCTGCCGGAAGTTGAGACCGCAACACGAGCAACGCGGGCGATGTAGTCTTCAAACTCCTGGTAAAAAATCGCACCGTTCAAAGTGGCCCGCCCGTCAAGTAAAGTACTCTTGAAACCTAGCTCTGTTGACCAACTGTCCTCCTCATTGAACGTCAGTTTATCGCCTAGATCCACAGCGGCGACGGTGACACCACCTTGTCGGTAGCCCGTAGCGAATGAGCCATAGACCATAAGATCGGGTTCGTTAAAGTGATATTGTAAGTTCACCGCACCGGTCACCGCATCATCATCGCGATCCTGATCTTCCTCGGGGATCAAGCTGGCAAAATACTCGCCTTCAGGCAGGCCAAATAACCCCTGTGGGCCCGCGTACATATCACTTTCAATGGTACTTTCACGATTCTGCCAACGCAGCCCAATCTGTGCTGTCCATGCGTCGCTCAGGTGAAAGATATTGTGAGTAAAGACAGCCGTGGACTTGTAATTAAAAGGTGTCTTAATAACGCGATCGCGATCGGGGCCGCCACCGATTCGAAAATCGTGCCGAATAAAGCTACCATCCTCCTCGCTGTAGTAGACCCCAACCATATACTCCCATATCTCGCCGTCCAAATTGCTCCAGCGCAGTTCCTGGGACCAAAATTCGGAGTCATCCTCTGTATTCAGGCGCTGGGATTCGGCCGGATCCTGAATACCCTCGCTATTGAGGTTTTCCCCCTCGATAGACGCGTCTACGTCGGACCAACCACTCAGCCAGTTGATCTGGTGATCGCCAACGTCCCAGGCAACTTTCAGGCTAGCGCGCTGGTAGGTGGAGTCACCCTCTGTGTCGTTGACCTGTATGCCCTTGCGATCGAAGGGATTCAGAGCCGGAAGAGTGGAATCTTGCAGTGGTGCGCCCATCAGAATATTAAAATCGACAGTATCACTTTGGAGATACTGGTAAGCAAAATCGACACTGAGACTGTCACTGGGCAGCCAGGCCACACTGATACGACCCGCCTTGGCTTCTTTGCTGGATTCGCTACCGGTGACAATATTTTTGTTCTGGTCCAGGTCACTGTCGTCATAAACCGCGGCGATGCGCGTCGATAGAGTTCCGGGAATTATCGGTAGACTGACAGCAGCGGTGGTATTGATTCCATTGTTATCAGTAAATTGAGCCGAGACACTGCCTTCTATCTCCTCCATGTCTGGCTTGGCTGTGTGCATTATGATTGCACCTGCCGGGGAAGACCTTCCTTGCAATGTGCCCTGGGGGCCCTTCAGAACTTCTACCCGCTGTAGGTCGAATATTTGCTGGAACACGCCGCCACCGCCGGCTACTGGCGTGTCGTTCCAGTACACATCTACCGCCTGTGCAGCCGCCGAATTTGGATTGTAATCGATGCCACGCAGGGCAATAGAGCCAGCTCGTGCATCTTTGGTCTCCATGGACAGTCCGGGTGTCAACTGCTCCAAATCTGCGAAACTTTGGAGGTTGTAGTCCTTGATGGCCGATGCACCGATCACATTAATGGCTGAGGGTATATCCTGCGCAGATTGATCCCGTTTCTGGGCGGTCACGACCACCTCTTCGAGCATCAAGCCGCCACCTTCTGATTGAGCCCAGGTCATTGACCCCATGGCAGATAGGGTTGCCGCTACTGCGATGGTCAGGGGACGAACAGGATTGCTTCTACTTGAGTACTTCATGATGGCTCCTTATTAGAGTTGGTG
>JADGEN010000097.1 GCA_016744355.1 Halieaceae bacterium | reverse complement strand
ATAATTTTCCCACGTGCTTGCTCGTAGACAAGCCCGTTTAGCTCTCCGTGTTCATCACGAACATAGGTTCCCCCCTGAGGGTCTGGTGTATCCCGATTGACCCCGGCTAGTGCTAGCGCTTTGCTGTTAACCCAGGCGTTATGTGTCGCATCGTCATTGAGGTAGATAGCACGATCGGTTGATATAGCGTCGAGCCACTTTTTAGGTGAGGGAATATCAAACTTGTTGAAAAAATCACTGGTCCACTGGCCACCAGTAAGCCATGCCGCACCCGGACTAGCTGCAATGCACTTATACAATGCCTTTAGACCTCCCTGCCAGGGATGGGAGTGCCCGTCATTAACCCCGGGCATAAGCATTTTTCCACCCAAATCCACTTCAACGGTCTTCTCACCGACAAACTTATTTACACCCTCAGCGCCGCCTGCATAGATGTATTTACCCTTTGCAATCGCGATTGTATCCACCCATGGCGCAGAGGAGTTAACGGTATAAATACGCCCGTTGGTAAAAACGATTTCTGCCTGGGTATTAGCGCTGACTGCTTGTGCTGCGAACGTACTTGCCCCACCGAAAGAAACGCTTAGCAGAACCAGCATTCCTCCAACAAGCTTGAATAAATCAACGCTGCTAACCACTAGACACTTCATACTTCTATCTCCAAAAAAAGGCCCTTACTCAGGGCCAAACGCACGAACCAAATATCGTAAGATTACAGACCTTGCTTAAAAATTATAGCCTACGGAGATTCCGTAGGTACGCGGCATGCCAACACTGCGTACAAAGGGACCATTACCGCCTCGGAATGCGGAGGGATAGTAGTATTCATCGGTCAAATTTCTAGCATAGAGTTGCGCATCCCACTGCCCCCCTTGATCGCCAATTGTCAGTCGAGCATTGAAAATTGTGTAATCTTCTGTTGCGTCTTCTGGCGAAGCACCACCAGTGGTGGCGTCCTTGTAGTTGAAGTCGCCGCCGATCTCCATAAACATTGAATCGCTCACAGACCATTGGTAGTTGACCAGGCCGTTCACAGACCACTCAGGTGCCTGTGGTAACTCTAGCCCAGAGGCATCGTAGGTCACGACAGTCGGCCACGAACTTGCTACGGGATCAGTTGCCTGCCATTTTGTGATTTCAGTATCGAGATAGGCTGCACCGAAATTCACCAACAGACCATCAAGTGGCATCCACTGCATATCGACTTCAGCACCATAAATCTCGGACTCAGGTACGTTCGTCAGGCCAGAAATAGCGCCCACAAATGTGATCGCTGGGTCTTGCTCCTGCTTGTCTTTGTAGTCGTAGAAAAAGACGGACGCGTTTAGCTGCATGCTACCATCTAGCAAGGTGGATTTAGCTCCCAATTCATAGGAGTCCAACTCTTCTTCTTCGTAAGGCTGCAGTTGCAAGGTAGTATTGGAGTTTGCACCGTTAAAGCCACCAGACTTAAACCCACGCGACCAGCTAGCATACAACAGCACATCATCGTTGATTGCGTAATCCAGACCGATCTTACCCATCCATTTCTGAGTATCGATGGAATCCTTGTAAACATGGAAGGCTTCGTTTGGTGTACCCGCTGCTAACATTTTGAATATGTAGTTGGGTGAATCAGGGTCGTCATCAACTGTGCCACAATCACCCGCCTGTAAAGAGGCCCCAAATAGCGTGTTAAGGAAATTCCCCAAAGAGTTATCTGAGGCGGAGAACGTACAGCCTTCCCAGTCTCTCTCTTCTTCGGTATATCTCGCACCCAGCGTCAAGCGAAAATCTTCAGCGAAGGTATACTCGATATGCCCGAAAATCGCCTTGGATTCAGTTTCCTGCTTGTACTTTGTGTCCAACTGGAGAATTGGCGCGAGAATATACGGCCCAAGTCCAAATGCTGTGGAGCCGTTACCAAAACGCGAGTCAGGCATAAAGTATTTGTAAAACTCATCTACCTCATCGGTAGAGTAATACAGGCCAGCTATCCACAACAGGTTATCCGACTCGCCGCTGATTCTTAATTCCTGGGAAAAGGTTTCCAGCTCTGTGGTATTGATATTGCTCGAGTCGTTAAAAGCACCGCCATCCCAGTCATTAGCCTCTTCTCGCTCAAACTCATCGTATGCCGTTATTGAAGCCAAAGAGAAATTCCCGAAATTCCAATCCAGGTGGGCTGACGCGCCTTTCAATTCGTTGTCTCTGGCTGGCCTCAAATTGAAGGTTTCGCCGGTAATGTCACTGGTATAGCTGTTGGACCAATCTGCGGCTTCGTTGTCACCGGTTGAAAACCACGGAGGCGTTGAGGTCAGGGTGTTGACAACACCACTGCCACGCTCGTCGGTATAATCCTGAAGCGGTAAATGTGCATTTGACACACTGCCCTGGCCACTTTGAAGCCCGTTGTAAGCCGTTTGCGCCTTGTTGTCCGAATTATCCTCCACGTAGTGCGCGCGCAACAACAGCGACACGTCATCGTTGAAATCAAAATTAATCATACCGCGCAGGGCTGTCGTATCTTTCTCCCCCAGCTCATCGTTTCGAGTAAGACTTTCCTGCCATCCTTCATCCGACTGCGTGGTTTTAAATGCTAAACGCCCCTGAACTGAGTCAGTCAGGCCACCGCTGATAAAACCCTCTGCATCAAAGACACTGTAAGAGCCGTAACCCAATCTGATGCCCGCCTCAAACTCTTCAGTAGGTCTGTTGCTTATAAAGTTTATCTGGCCACCTGTAGTGTTGCGGCCATATAGATCGCCCTGAGGCCCCTTGAGAACTTCTACTCTGGCAATATCGAATACCGCTCCGCGGCTCATTACCGTATAGGGCATGGCCACTTCATCAAAGTACAAGCCCACTGTAGACGATGCACCCGTTGAATAATCCTGAAAACCAACGCCGCGGATTGAATAAAGCGGCACACCAGTTGCAGCGGTGTCATTGATAGTCAAGCCCGGTGTGAACTGGGCTAAATCTTCCGCGGTTGCAACACCCAGCTGCTGAAGGGTCTCGCCGGTAAAAGCATTTACGGTCATGCCAATATCGTTGGCGCCTTGGGCGCGCTTCTGCGCTGTCACCATCACCTCTTCCAGCTGGGTTTGTGCCAGAGTTTGTCCCGCCGCTCCCAGAGAGGCCAATAGAACTGCCGCAGTTATTGAGTTGCGCTTAAAACGTGAAAGTGAGGCGGGGCTCATCATAGTATTTCTCCTGAGATGGCAAATTATTAGAATAAAGTGGCAGCAGCCATTAGCAACCAGTGAACACATACTACCCAGCTCATCAGTAATTCAATTGACATAAGTGGACAATCCATTGACCAAACAGATGCCTGACAATACTTATTGCGCCGGTCAATGGAATGTCCGCTTATGTCAAAGTTAAGCCGCGAAAGTACATTATGCTGGCAAGCAAAATATTTCTTCATCGGTGCTTGTAAACTCGCGGTGAATCCTGACAATTAAACAACAACAAGCTGGATGATTTTATGACCTACGCAACAGCCAGGGCTCAACTTAAACAACTCGCAAGTGGCACGGTTTCGTCCAGGGAGGCCATGGCACTTTGCCTGTCGCGAATTGAGCAATGTAATCCCAACATCAATGCTGTTTGCACTCTGCTGCCCGAGGAAGACGCCCTGCACCTCGCAGACAAGGCAGATGAGCATCGTTCCAGCGGCAGCACACTGGGACCTCTATATGGACTCCCAATGGCGGTAAAAGACCTCAGTGAGACCCGTGGAATACGTACCACCATGGGCTCTCGCATATTCGCCGACAACATTCCCGATAGAGACTCACTGCTGGTGCAACGCCTGAAAAATGCTGGGGCTCTCATTATTGGTAAAACCAATACGCCTGAGTTCGGCACAGGCTCAAATACTTATAACGACATCTTTGGAAGCACCAAAAACCCCTACAATCTAACTAAAACAGCGGGTGGAAGCAGTGGCGGTGCCGCCGCAGCGCTGGCCAGCGGCATGTTTGCCCTCGCCGATGGTAGCGATATGGGGGGATCTTTAAGAAACCCCGCAGCGTTTTGTAATGTAGTAGGTTTTCGTCCGTCCATGGGGCGCGTCCCTCACTGGCCCGCCGCAATGTCCTGGCAAACGCGCCTTGGGATCGAGGGCCCCATGGCGCGCAACGTTGAAGATTGCGCCTTATTATTATCTGTTCTAGCGGGTCCCGATGAACGGGACCCACTTTCTATCCAGGAAGATCCAGCTGTGTTTCGCCAGCCTCTGGGCTACGATTTCCAAAATTGCAAAATTGGCTGGACTGCCGACCTCGGTTTTCTTCCGGTAGAAAAAGAAGTGCTGAATGTCTGTGAAGCAACACTGGGGCTTTGGGGAGACTGTGGCTTTGAGGTGGAGCAAGCCCACCCCGACCTTACAGGCGCTATGAATGCGTTTAAAGTACTACGCGCATCCTACTACGCACAATTTGGCGGAACTCTGCTGAAAGATCACCGCGCACTAATGAAAGACACTGTTATCGAGAACATCGAAGCAGGCCTGGCGCTCAAAGGCACAGACATAACCGCAGCCGATGCCAGTCGCACTAGCCTGTACGCTAATTTTTTGGAATTTTTCGACACCTACGAATTTCTGATACTGCCAACAACACAGGTCCAACCTTTCGATGTGACAACCGAATGGGTAACCGAAATTGAAGGACATAAACTTTCAAGCTATCTAGACTGGATGTCCAGCTGCTGCATTATCAGCCTGTTTGGACTACCCGCGATTTCAGTCCCCTGCGGGTTTACCCGAGAGGGTCTTCCAGTAGGTATTCAAATCGTAGGCAAGCCCCGCGCAGATCTGGCGGTATTGCGTGCAGCCTATGCCCTGGAGCAAGCTATTGGCGCAGATACTATTCGGCCAAATCTATGAATGAAGAACTAAAGAAAGTGGGTCTTTTCTCCCGCTTTGAGCGTGGCGTTGAGAAATACTGCCCCGACCCTCTGGTTTTTGCAATTTTTCTATCACTGGTGATGCTGACACTGGCCTTGGCGCTTACTGACACTGACCCTGCTCTGGCTATTTCCTCCTGGGGCAATGGCCTAAGTAGCCTGTTGGCTTTCACCATGCAAATGTGTCTGATTATTATTACAGCGTATGTGTTAGCTCATACCAAATTAGTGAACTCCTTGCTGCAGTCACTCGGGCGTGTACCTCGCAAAGCATGGCAAGCCTACACACTGGTAACCGTCAGCGCTGCCTTGTTTAGCCTTATTTGCTGGCCTCTCGGGCCTATTGCTGGCGGCATCATTGCACGCGAGGTAGCGCTTACCGCGCAAAAACGCGGCATGGCAGTAAACTATCCTCTACTGGTCTCCGCCGCTTTTGGCGGGTTTGTTGTGTGGGAAATGGGCTACTCCTCCTCTATCGCTCTGGCAGTCGCTACTCCGGGGAACCCTTTGGAAAGCACTATTGGCGGCCTGATCCCAGTGAGTGAAACCTTGCTTTCCTGGTGGAACCTGACAACTATTGTGACTACAGTGACTGTGGTGAACCTCACTGTTATTTTATTTCACTATCTCCATCGCGGCAGACAGGCATCGCCCCCGCCCCATAAAGCCGTATCTGAGAGTGTGGATGAGATCCGCCAAGGTGCTATGGGGCGCCTGGAAAATGGCAGGACTGTTTCTGTATTTCTTTCGCTAATGCTATTTACCTTCCTGGCCTATTGGTTTGCTACTCACGGTTTGGATTTATCACTGAATATCGTCAACTGGAGCTTCCTGGCCCTGGGTTTGCTCTTGGCAAACTCTTCCCTGCATTACGCAAGCTTGTTTTCTGATGGCGCGCGAGTAGCTTCGCCAGTACTACTGCAATATCCACTGTATGGCGGCATTATGGGGCTTGCAATGAACAGCGGCCTCGCAGAACAGTTCACCGGTTTCATTCTCAGCATAGCCAATAGCGATACGCTGCCACTGGTGGGTTTTTTGTCTGCGGGACTGATTAACATATTCATTCCCTCAGGCGGTGCGCAGTGGGCCATACAGGGCCCTATCTTTATCGAGGCCGCCCATGCCCTGCAGGTCGACTTAAGCGTCATGACCATGTCCATAGCCTGGGGCGACCAATGGACGAACCTGATTCAGCCCTTCTGTGCGATTTCGCTGTTGGCGGTTACGGGTTTGAAATTGCGCGAGATATACAGCTACTGCTTTGTTATTTGTATGGTGTCTGCGCTGCCCATGATGTTGGGGCTTTATCTGGCTTGAGAGAATGAACCGCCACTGACTCATACTTTACAGCAGTCGACATAGAAATATCTGCTGGGTGTCTTTTCGAAAAACTCCCATTTATGGACGGGCACTAATTAGATAAGAAGTTGCGATAGTTCTCGCGATAACTTTGCGGAGTTTCTCCAACCCATGCACGAAATGCACGGCTAAATGCGCTTAGCTCGGAATAACCAAGTTCAAAAGCAATGTCCGCGACGGGCTTCTTCGTCTGGCTGAGGAAGTACTTGGCTCGATTTCGTCGTGCCAGATTTTTAGCTTCCTGAAAGCTAAAGCCCTCGTCTGCGAGGCGCCTACGCAGTGTGCGAGGTGAAACTGCCAACCTCCGTGCCACTATCTCGGTGCTGATTGACCCCTCTGTTGCGCACAGGACAATTTCGCGGCACACAAGATCCACAAAACCATTTTGCTTATTAATGGGTGTGAAGTAGGTCTTCATAGCGTTGTTTAAGACTTCGAAGAGCAAATTATTACTCGTAATAAAACTTTCTTGTAAAAAGGACCTGTCAAAAAATATTTTGTTAAGTGGCTGTGAAAACTTGACGGGAGCGCCGAAAAAATTTTCCAGCACTTCGCGATTCTTGTCACAGGCATGATTCAGCCAGACGTATCTGACGGGTAGCCGCTTACGCGTTGCATTGCTGAGAGCCTGCATCAGGAATGCCATCAAGTATTCATTGATTTGATCGCTCTTGACCTCGTCGGAAACCAACAAACGCGAGCCAAATTCTGCGTAGGATGTATTGAAATTAAATTCTGTCTCGATGCCGCTATCCAAGTATCGATCGTAGTGACTTAGGCACTTGAGGCCAGCCTCCACAGAGGGAGCTGCCAACATCGCCAGTATGAGCAAACTGCTCGCTTCGTAGTGATAATTTTGCCCCATATTGATACCCATGCACGGGTTGTTGGAATATTTTGCAGCAAGTTCGAATAGGTCTGCCACCTGCCGTACCGGCAAAGGGGCGTCAAACTCCCCATCTTTACCGGGTTCGATGCCACACTCGATGAAAACAGGTCTGGAGTCGACACCATGATCAAGAAGGTAGTCGCGTACATAAGCAACAAAGCGTGCGGAAAGAGAGGGTTCGAATTCCATGAATCTAGGCTACCTGGTCTGTCTTTACAATTTAATCGTCGCTTCAAGAATTGCAACATGGCGTGATTGCGGAGCAAGAACGTCATCGCGGTAGACTGCAGTGAAAGTTATTATAACTGTGGATAAAGTAACACTGATGTCTAGAAGTTACAGTCTATCAGATCTGAAATTTAATGAGCCTTACGGTCAACGCCTCCTGTATTTCGTCAATTCAATGTCCACTTTTGTCAATGATCTTTCGACACTGAAGCGTATTATCGACTGAACGATGGAGAGTGACAAAACTATGGATACAACAGACTATCTCGAATTTGACGCACTTGGACTGGCAGAGCTGGTTCGCACCAAGGAGGTTACTGCAGCCGAGTTGGTCGATTGTGCCGTAAGCCAAGTGGAACGATGGAATTCAAAGATCAATACCGTGCTCGAATTATTCGACGATACCGAAGCGATTCTCACCGCGGCACCTCAGGATACTCCCTTCGCTGGCGTACCGTTTTTGGTAAAAGACCTGGTCCTTCAGGCTGAAGGTCGCTTGAATGAAATGGGGTCGCGACTGACTGCCGGACTTACCGCTCAAGCTGACTCAGATCTTATGAGCCGGTTTCGGCAGGCGGGGCTGATCACACTTGGTCGTACTCCGTGCCCGGAAATGGGCTACAACGTGGCCACGGAAACCTTGCAAGCCGGAATATGCCGCAACCCCTGGGATACATCGCTCAGCCCGGGTGGTTCCAGCGGCGGTGCCGCAGCAGCAGTGGCTGCGGGAATTGTTCCTGTGGCCCATGCTAACGATGGAGGCGGATCGATACGCATTCCAGCGGCTTGCTGTGGCCTGGTGGGTCTGAAACCCAGTCGAGGAAGAGTTTCCGCAGGGCCCGGAGCTGCAGAGGGTCTCGGCGGTTTTGGGGTTGAATTTGCGGTATCGCGCACTGTGCGCGATACCGCTGCGCTATTGGATGCAGTGCAGGGCGCGGGAGTGGGTGATCCCTATATAATTGCTGAACCAGGCGTGCCCTATGCAAGGTGTCTAGAGACGGCACCGGCACCATTGAAAATCGGTTTCGCTACCCAGGCATGGTCAGGCGTTCCAGTAGATCCCGAAATTCAAAATGCAATACTCGATATAGCACGATCGTGCGAAGCACTGGGCCATCATGTGGAGGAAGCGAAACCAACGTTGAATGCCGAGGCATTTTCCAATGCCAACACCGATCTTTGGTCCGCATCAATCGCCCACTGGGTTATGGATATTTGCGCCGCTACAGGCCGCAAAGCAGACCACAGCACCTTGGAACAAGCTACACTGGCAGTCTATCAACACGGTACTTCACTATCGGCGGTCGACTTATTGCACGCTGAGGATACATTCAATCGAGTCAACCGCGACTTTGGTCAATTTTTCTGTGACTATGATCTTCTATTAACCCCAACCACGGCACAGTTGCCGTGGGCAATCGGCCAGCATGCTTCGAACAGCGGGAGCTACACTGCGCACGGCTGGACTGAACACGTATTTAGCGTCGCACCCTTCACCGCAGTATTCAATTGCACTGGGCAGCCAGCGATATCCCTACCGCTGGCCCGCAGCAAATCAGGCTTACCCATCGGTATCCAGTTCGCAGCGGCTTTCGGGAGAGAGGACCTTTTACTGTCGCTAGCGGCCGCACTGGAGCAGATTCTGCCGTGGCCAAGGGTAGCGCCTCAACCCTTGGAATGACGAAGGTCCATCTAATATAGCAACAGGGGCTGTAGAGGATTTTTTTGCCACTGCTCTTTAGATAGAGCTGGGGACAACGTGTTTACCCGGTAACGGTTGCCAAAAAACCAAAAGTTCCGAATGTGCGAGGCTATGGAGATAGAGGTGAGAGCTCCATTATATATGGGGCGATCGAAGAATCTAAAATCTCTGTCAAAAGTGCCTAGCCAACAAATAGTTGTCTCAAGCAGCTCATCTATCTCCGTAGTTTTCTGGTCTGGGATGTCTATTGGAAAACTCGTCCCTGCACTACGCCAGCCTGTTTTCCGGTGGTGTCCCGCCGCTTCGCCTGTACTGCTGCAATATCCCCTGTACGATGACATTATGGGCGTTGCGATGAACAGCGGCCTCGCAGAGCAGTTCACCGACTTTATTCTTAGTATCGAAAATATCGACACGCTGCCGCTGGTTGACATAAGTAACCCTGATAAAGCCACGCCCCTGGATGAATGGCTGGGCATTGTTGTTTCCCTAGCTGATGGTCAGCATACAATTCAGCAATTGATCGACTACATGGCCAAACAGTATCATGAATCTCCAATAAAATTGGAGGAAACACTACACTCAGTTATCGAACGATTAGAAGAGGGTAAAATTATCCAACTGAGTACGAGGATTGTTTCTTTGCCCTATTATTTATCCCTACCAATTGAAGAACTTGATATTGAAAAGGCCAAAAAGTTAATTAAAGAAGACGACTATAAGAGTTCTCCACGCACATTAAACTAACAAGTTTATTAGAACTCGCCCTTCGAGCTGATCAGTAAAATGTTTCGCTTTTTCATGTCGGTTATAAAAACGTCATTTCACCGTGATTCATTTATCGTCAAGAGCAACAGTCGGCGAAACGCTCCCGCAATACATTTTTCTGTACCTTGCCCATCGTATTGCGCGGTAATTCATCGACGACCATCACCCGTTTGGGCACTTTAAAGTTAGCGATATTCGCTTTGCAAAAAGCAATGATGTCAACATCACTGACTGACTGACCCGCTGCAGGCACAACTACCGCGACCACGGCTTCACCGAAATCTGCATGGGGCACACCGATAACAGCTGACTCCATCACACCCTCTATGCCGTCCAACAGCTGTTCTATCTCTTTTGGATACACGTTCAGCCCCCCGCATATCACCATATCCTTTGAACGCCCTACAATGGTGACATAACCGTCGGGCGATATGCTGGCTTTGTCGCCAGTATTAAAATAGCCATCATCGGTAAAGTCTTCCCGCGTTTTCTCCGGCATTCGCCAATAACCCTGAAAAACATTGTCACCGCGCACCTGGAGGTTCCCGGTGTTACCCGCTGCTACACTTTCACCGTCGCTATCGACCACTCGCACTTCAACACCGGGAAGCGCGGGCCCAACCGTTCCGGCCCGGCGCTCACCATCGAGAGGGTTAGATGTATTCATATTGGTTTCTGTCATGCCATAACGTTCAATTATTGTGTGACCAGTTCGCGCATGGAATTGCTCAAACGTCTCCGCCAACAGAGGTGCAGAACCAGAAACAAACAAACGCATGTTGACGCAACTATCTTTGCCAAACGCTGGCTCTGACAAAAGACGCGTATAGTAAGTCGGCACGCCCATCATCACAGTACATTTAGGCAGGTACTTCATTGCAGCGGGCACATCGAACTTATCCAACCAGCGCATACTCGCACCACTAAGCAAGACACAGTGGATCGCAACAAAAAGACCATGCACATGAAACACAGGCAATACATGTAGCAAATGGTCCGTACTGCTAAAACCCCATTGCTCTACCAGAGTTTTACCATTACTGGCCAGGTTTTGATGACTGAGCATAATGCCCTTGGGCCGTCCCGTGGTACCGGATGAATAGAGCAGAGCCGCCATATCGTCAGACTTACAAGCAACCGTTTCAAACGCATCAGGATAACCACTGGCACCCTCTACAAGCGTGCCTGAATTATCCGCATCCATGGTGAGTACATGCGCAACCTCATTCTGCTGTGCAAGCGAGCTGAATAGTTCGTGTGAACGCGCACTGCAAACTACGATGTGTGGCTGTGCATCGCCCAGGAAGTACGCCAGTTCAGACGTCTGGTAGGCAGTGTTAAGTGGGTGATAAAC
>JADGEN010000096.1 GCA_016744355.1 Halieaceae bacterium | reverse complement strand
CCCTTGCCTAGACCGCCGATGTCCAGTGATGGTGCTGCTTCACTGAGATCGCTCAAGTTGTTGGCACCCAGTTTTTCGATCGCATTGCCGGTAAAGGCCTGCACTGAGATGGGCACGTCCTGCATGCTCTCAGTACGCTTCTGTGCAGTAACCACAACCTCTTCCAGCACAAATGTTTGTTGTGACTGCTGAGCCAGACCCGTCGTCGCGGTGATAGCCGCGATTGCACCGACATTCAGTGCCAGGATTGTCTTTCGCATGGTGCCATTCCTCATGATAATTTAATAATGATACGTTGATTACGTTTTAGGTTTCTACAACGGCTACTCCCACGAGCCAGTGAAAGCAGGATCTACTTGCCGTGAGCTTCTTAATATTGAACGGATGCGAGCATATCACTATATTTTCGATATCGAAATATTTTTACACTAAATAATGAATTGTTTCGCTACACTGATTGTAGCTGCTGGAGTATTTTGGTACTTATTGAACGGTTTTTAGAGCCTATCTCAGGAGTATTCAATGCTGTATGAAAAAAATGCAGCAGCGACTTAGCATTATTGCCCTGCCTAAAAATATGAAGCAAATAAACCTACGCTCGTTTCAAGTACTTTCGGTCATCGGGGGCGAAGGGTGTCAGAGACATTCTGGTAACCTTCCAGTGACATACTGAAAAGTATTTCAGCATCTTTTCTACTCTTGGATACGTAATGGTGCCCCATAGAAGAATCGAACAAAATACTGTCTCCAGCTTTCAGCAGCAGCGGCTCGTAAAGCTCTGTGTGCAGCTCAAGGCGACCACTTAATACATAGAGAAACTCCTGACCCTTGTGACGATGCCAAGGCATGTCGGGGTCAAACGTGTGGTCTTTTACCTGACCTTTGAGATAGCCCTGCTGGTGATTTGTAACTTCACTGCAAAGCACCTCGTAACGCATGTCCGGGGCATTGAATATAGTACCTTCACCGCCAAGAGTGATTGTACGCCGCCCTAGCATACGACGCCCGGGATTGGTCAGATCAGTCACTGGAAGACCCAGGCCAGTCGCCAACTTGTTGACACTGGTAAAATTTAGATCGGTCTTGCCATGCTCAAGCTTGGACAGTGTACCCACTGAGATTCCGGTTCGCCCTGCAACCTCCGCCAGCGTCCAGTCATTCTCTTTACGCAATTCGCGCAGGCGGCGACCAATAGGGCTAACCACTTCTACATCTTTTTTACTGCTCGCCAATTTCTTATTCTTAATGTCATTCACCAAAGAACTCCTGCCGCATGATGCACATACTAATTTTTCTACTTCGCATGATATAGACTATTTTTCGAAAACGAAATATATGATTCTATAGACACTCTCCGCCACTTCATTCAATGCGGCAACGAAATACATCGCAGATGTGCCCGGACTGCTGAAACACCTTTCTATACTGCTACCGGGTTCAATATCAGTCGAGGATCGCACCTTCGCTGGCGGAACGGACGTGCCTGCGATAGCGATCCATAAAACCAAAACCTACCTCTTTCAGCATAGGTTGCCAGCCTTCTCTACGCCGGGCGACCTCGTCTTCGGTGACGTCGGCGTGGATACGGCCATTGAGAATATCCAGTTCTATCATATCGCCATCTTCAATAAACGCGATCATGCCACCGGTGGGGCGATGAGGGTTGTCTCTAGCGGGAATTACTTTGGGGTTACGCACAACGGCGCTATCGATGACATCCTGCAGCGTGCCACCATCAACCGTTTTGGTTGTCGTATTGATGTCCTTCTGCATGACGTGAAGTACGGCAGGCATACCGCCCGCTGCCCAAAGGTCCTGCAAACCCCAGGGGCCGTTAGGACTTATGGCCAACAGGGTGGGAACCTGCGCACTGGCACGTTCGAAATGCTCCAGAGTCAGTTCGGCCCCAGCTGAATGAGCAATAGCGGGGAGGTGCAGGGTGCCGTTGGTGGAACCGCCAATGGCCATTAGCATTGTTGCTGCGTTTTCCAAAGCGCCCTGGGTGAGAAGCTGGCGCGCGTTCAAGCCTTCATGAAACAGTTGCACCACACGCTGACCGGTCGCCCGCGCCGCTTTCAATTTATCTGAGTGCCAACCCGGTATATTGGAGCTACCGGGTAAACAAATGCCCAACACTTCGGCCAGACACTGAAAAGTGTTGGCAGTCCCCATGATTTCACAGGCGCCACAGGTGCTGCAGGTAAGCGATTCAGCCATACCTTCGGGGTCATCGTGATAATCATTGTGATCAATAGAGGAGGTAAACGTGGGTGTGTTGCGTATATTCATCTGACCGGGACCGCCAGCAAGGTAGATACTCGGCATGTCCAGGCGCCCCATGGCCATCATCATGCCGGGATTGATTTTGTCGCAGCCGGCAATGAAGACCACGGCGTCGAACGCCTGCGAACGCACATGGGTTTCGACGATGTCGGCGATCAGGTCGCGTTGCGCCAATACATAGCGCATGCCGTCGTGGCCCATCGCGATACCGTCACAAGGCGCGGGGACATTGAACTCAGCGTATTCTCCGCCTTCGATCAGGATACCCTCTTTGACTTTGTCAGCCAGCCTGCCCAGGTGGTTATGACCTGCTGTCATCTCAGTGTGGGAATTGGCGATAGCGATTAGCGGCTTTTTCTTCAGCGTGCTCGCATCATAACCGGCTCCCTTCATCAGACCGCCACGAAACTGGTTAAGCAGCGCGTTTGGACTGGAAGAAATTACATCACTATTTTTCTTTGACACGGCTAACTCTCCTTTCAGATTAAAGTCGCGGGGTTCGACTCAAGCCCTACTAGACACAATTATCTAAGGGGCTACCTTCTGTGAGAAAACGCTGGATATTGGCAAAAGCCCGCAGCGCCATATCAGTACGACATTCCGCAGTGGCGCTGCCGATATGCGGCACCAGTGTCACATTGTCGAAACCCAGTAGTTGTGGAGTGACTTTCGGTTCGAACTCGAACACGTCCAGACCGGCGCCACCGAGTTGCCCGCTTTCCAGCGCCTTCACAAGGGCATTTTCGTCTATTAGAGGGCCGCGGCCGGTATTAATCAGTATGGCCCCTGGCTTCATCTGGCCCAGCGCATCGGCATCCAGCAAATGTAAGCTGTCCTCCGTAAGAGGGCAATTGAGACTCACGATGTCAGACTCTGCCAACAGCTCCGGCAGGCTCGCCCGGTACTGTACATCCAGTTCGGCCTCGGCATCGGGCTTGCGATTTGGCCCGTGATACAGGATGTTCATGTCGAAGCCCGCAGCACGTTGTGCCACTGCCTGACCAATGGCTCCCATGCCAACGATACCCAGGGTCTTGCCGTGCACTCTGGAACCCATCGTGGCTGCCCCTAGTTCCCAGTCACCCATTCGCAAGGCCCTCTCGCAGAAGCTCAGTTTGCGGCAGGTGGCTAGCATCAAAGCCATGGCCAGGTCCGCAGTGTCTTCGGCGACCACCGGCGTGTTACTTACCGCAATACCCCGCTGGGCTGCTGCCTTGAGATCGATATTGTCTGTACCCGTTGCGATATTTGCTATCAGGCCCAACTCAGGCGGGAATCGCTGAATCAAATCCGCCGGAACGGGGTCCACCCCGGCCGCCAGGTAAATTGTTGCTCCTTCCATTAGCGTTTCATCCGGATGCTCTCCCGCGACACGTACTTCGCCGACCTGCCCCAACGCGTTAGTGAACATCTCCGGCAACTGCCGGGATAGCAAAATTACGGGGGTTTTCCTGTGCCATGCCCTGCTCCTCTTTAAATAACTCGTTCGATAAGGTCTGTAGTGATTTCTTCAATGGTTTTGACTCCCATCAGAGCCATGGCAACGGCGATTTCTTGCTGGAATAACCTGAGCAGGTTTGTAACACCAGTCTCTCCGCAAGCGGCCATGGCGTAAACCCACGGTCGCCCTATTAACACTCCGTTTGCACCCAAAGCTAACGCCTTGACTACATCAATCCCACTGCGCACGCCGCCATCCAGATAAACTTCTGTAGAGTTGCCTACTGCCGCCGCAACCTCAGCCAACTTAGTGATGCTGGAAGCGACACCGTCGAGCTGGCGGCCTCCATGATTAGAGACGATGACGCCGTCTGCTCCGGTATCAACCGCTGCCCGTGCGTCATCCGCTTCGAGTACGCCTTTGATAAGTAACTTGCCCTTCCAGACTGAACGCAACCAGGCGATGTCCTCCCAGGTGACGGTCGGGTCAAACTGGGAATCGATAAAGGCTTTGTAGGCGTTGAGATCATCCGGGTCGGGCACTACATCGCGCAGGTTGCCAAAGTTATGTGGCTTGCCCCGCAGGCCCACATCGACTGCCCACAGAGGACTGGACACAATCTGCGCCAACTGCGACAACTTGCCCGCAAGCCCTCCCCCGAGCATACCGTTACGATAGTCGCGCAAACGCATCCCCGCCACGGCAAGATCCACGGTAAAAACCAGAGTGTCACAACCCGCCGCCTGGGCGCGCTGCAGCAGTTTCAGAACCAGATCCCTGTCGCGCAGCATGTACAGCTGAAACCAGAATGGCTCGCCAGTGGCGGCAGCAATTTCCTCCACAGGGCAGATTCCGACAGTAGAGGCAGTGAAGGGGATGCCTACTGACTTTGCCGCTCGCGCACCCTGGGTTTCGCCCCGTCTGGCGAACATCCCCGCCATGCCGACCGGCGCCAGGGCCACGGGAATCGCCGAGCGATGACCGGCTAATGTGGTTGAAGTATCCACACCATCGACGTCGCGCATGACTCGCTGTTTCAAGCGGAAGCGGCGAAAGTCGGAGACATTGGCCGCCAGGGTGTCCTCATCATTCGCTCCGCCGTCGACATAATGAAACAAAAAACCGGGTAAGCGGCGTTTGGCTCGCCGCCGGTAATCGGCCACACTGACAGGGATTACGTCGTATATGCTCATGCTTTTTGCCCTATTCGTTGTTAGCCCCACCAAAAATCCTGACAGGAACCGTCTCACTCTGTACCGCCACCTTCAGGATAGCGGAACCGTCTACAAAGCACTACGGGGAGATAGAATAGGTGGTCGTTCCGCCGTCTACGATGAGCTTGACGCACCGGCAGCATAATTTTCGGTGTAGTGTTTGAATTTACGAAGCATGCGCCTGTTGGCTAAACGCATAATGGGCCGTGTCATCCACATCAGGTGGCGCGAGAACCCCCGAGTTTCCATGGCCATATACCATTCCACTTTACACCGACCGCCACCAAGATCAGTGACCCGATAGTCTTCCAGAAATTTGTCAGTGGCGTCCTTGTTGCAACCGACAAAAGTGAATGCCATTCGTTTACCGCGCTCCCAGGCGATAAACTCCTCATAGCCTTCCATCCCTCCCATCATGGACACGGTACGAGTGGTACCGACTCCAAACGGTTGGGGTGAGGTCCACTCTACGCCCTGGATGGGCATAGCCCAAACCGTCCAGGCATGGGCGTCTTCGAAAACTTCAAAAATTTGCTGCGGTGTAGCCTGGACTATTTCTTCGGCTTTAAATACGTTGCTGCTTTGATCGAGAAAATCCAACCCAACTTTGGTGCACTCAAAGTAATCACTCATATTTGCTCCAGTTTTTTCACAGGAAGTTTTACCCCGCTACATTAAACAGCAAACCAGGATGAAAATCAGTGTTACTAACGGCCACAAAACAGGTCATCTTTTTTGGTTCGCAGGCCTAAACTGCCAGAGTCGACTTAATGCCTTTCCACTTCATCCTCCCTGGGTGAAAATATGGGCTCCGACCCGGAAGAATAACTGCTATAAAAGCTATCGAAGACTAGACCTTCGCAAATAATTGAAACGCGAAGCATAGGAGTCGACAACGTCATCACGAGTGCGCATCACAATATTCCTGATTGGCTTTGCAGCAGCCACCCCATCTCCACGCAAGTCGAGGTGTGTACCCAATTCGGAGATACACTCACCGATAAGACTGGCGCTTTCGATAGTCGCCTGAACCAGCATCATCTCTGCGATGACAATATCACTCACTGCTCTGCGCACTTTGCTCTGGGGTTCAAGCTGTGTTGATTGAGTCATTCTATTTCCTTTAACCGCCGACATTGTTACAAGGCATTAGGCCAAAAAAGCGTCCGGCATTAACGCTTCAAATGTTCGCTAGCAAGCAGCGCGCCAGCGGGACGCCATGATAGGGATTTTTTATTACAGTTCAATGAATAGAAGTAGATTTTTGCTGTAAATGTTTGGCAAATCTGCTGTAACACGACGTCGCCGCAAGAAAAAATTACAGAATATGTCTACTTACCCTGTTCCAGCGCAATTTTTTTTGGAACCAATATTGATAACGTGGTGTCAATGTTGGTGTAACACTGTGGGAACAGTGTTACGAAGTCATAAGGAAACACAAGGAGTGGCATGACACACGGAACTATAAAGCCCGAGACAGATTACGGAATATCACGTATAGACGATGAAAAATATCGCGCGCACGCCTGGCGAGTAAGCTTGCGTAGACACGGACGAACCCATGTGAAAAATTTCACTGACAGAAAATATGGTGACCGCGAGTGTGCATTACAAGAAGCAAGGGAATATCGCGACCAGTTTATTAGGGAGAATCCTCCTGTGTCGCGCAGAGAAGTCTGCGCCGTACGCCGATCAAACAACAAATCAGGAATAACAGGCGTGTGCACCTATGCCAAGCGCTATCAGTTGAGCA
The DNA here is from genome assembly GCA_016744355.1 of Halieaceae bacterium. GTDB lineage: Bacteria > Pseudomonadota > Gammaproteobacteria > Pseudomonadales > Halieaceae > JBALVT01. The sequence continues at coordinate 4,753 of JADGEN010000096.1, read as the reverse complement.
ATGGCAGCATTCGCGAGAGTTGGTACTGGGAGGCAAGTTGGCCGACTGTGCAGGGAAAAAGTGCCAAGGTTATTTTCTCTGTAAACACCTATGGACAAGATATGGCACGACAAATGGCGTTTAACGCAAGGCGAGAGGGGCTGGCAGCAGTTGAAGGCGTATTCTGGCGCTCTGAGCCCGGTGATTTGGCTGATGGCAATAAAGATAAGAAAAACCGTATGTCGCCGAGCAGCCGAGTCGCGTAGAGTGTGTCTGCTCTGCCGAACTATGCTGCCCTAGGGCACCGGCATCACCGCATCACCCTCGCTCAAACCGGAGATTACTTCAACCAGCTCCCCAATCGGCCGCCCCAGTCGTACAAAGCGACGCTCTATCCGACCTTCTTGCGCCACCCAAACCACATCGAGCTGCCCTATCTGTGCGACACGCTCGATTGGAATCAACAAGCGTACTCTGTTTCCCGCAGGCACATGCAGGCGCGCATACATACCGGGCAGCAGGCTGGACTGTGATGGCAGAATGGCTTTGATCAAAAAGCTGCGCGAACCCGGGTCGGCCGCCGGAACAATCTCTTCGATCTTCGCTGTATAAATTTTATCTAAAGCAGGCACTTCTACCTGTAATGTCTGCCCCATTTTCAGGGATAGTGCCAACTGCTCACGCACTCTAGCTTCAACGCGCAGGGTGAATGGATTATAAAGTGACAGCAGCTTGGCGCCCGGTGATGCGGTATCTCCCGGCTCGGCAAATCGGTCCACCACGCGGCCGGTGATAGGCGAGCGAATTTCGCTGAAGCTAACCGCTGTTTCGGCCTCCTCCAAAGCCTGCTGTGCGGAGGATAGGTTTGCCTCCAGCGCTGCCGCATCAGCCCGCGCAGCATCCCGGTCAGCCACCGCAATCAGGCCACGCTTATGTAATTCTACAGCCCGCTTCAGGTTCGCACCGGCCTCGGTAAGACGAGCTTCTACCGAACGCACCTGATCGCGAGCCTGTTGGGCCCTGGCCTGCAGGTCGGTTTTCTCCAGCTCGAGCAACAGCTGCCCCTGCTCAACGTAATCTCCGGCGCGCACGTTTATCGCGGTAATCCTGGCCATCAAGCGGGAGGAAATAACCGTGGCCTCTTTGGCCTCTACCGAGGCAGGCACCGGCTCATTCACGGCCCCGGACTGGGCATGCACACGCACAGCGGTAGAAGTGTCCACTGCCTGGGCATCATTTACCCCCGGCTCGATTTTGTCGGTGAAATAACCGGCCATTGCCGCAACCAACAGCAGTAAAATGGCGATAGAAACCAGGGCTAGCAGCAGCTTCTTATTCATGAGTTTGTATCCTTAGCCGAGGCGTCCACGCCATCGGTCTGTTCACTGTCTTTATCAAACACCAACAAATAAACTGCCGGCACTACAATCAGGGTGAATGCTGTTGAGGCAACAATGCCAAATATAATCGCCAGTGCCAGGCCTGAAAATACAGGGTCGAGGGTGATGACCAGATTGCCCAGCATAGTAGTGCCAGCCGTCAGCAGCACAGGTCTCATGCGCACAGACCCGGCCAGTAACAGTGCCTCGCGAATACTCGCGCCCGCCTCCCTCGCCTGGGAAATAAATTCCACCAGAATTAGAGAATTGCGCACTACAATCCCCGCCAGGGCAATCATGCCTATCATCGCCGTGGCGGTGAACAACACCGGCTCGGGAGCACCGGCTATCATGCGTTCGCCAAACTGATTCATCATCCAGAAGCCCGGCATGATGCCGACAACCGTCAGCGGAATTGCAGACATAATAATCAGCGATAGCGAGGTCGAACTGGTCTGCACACGCAATATGAAGAATATTGTCAGCAGCGCAAACAAATAACCCAGCCCCATATCCCGGAACACGTCCTTGGTGATGCGCCATTCACCTTCGCCGGTCCAGGCGAGATCTGTCCCCGCCGGCATACTCCAACCGTCGTCGCCACCGCTTGAGAAAAACGTACGCCCTTCCCAGCTATTGGCGTCTCCGGCGGGCGCATCCATGTCCGCGTGCACATCGGCAATGATCTCCGCTGGCGTACGGCCATTTAGTTCCGCCATCACATAAACAACTGGGCGTAAATCTTTGCGATGGATCATCTGATCTGCCAGCCCCTGTTCAAACTCGCCCAGTTCGCCCATCGCAACCAAGGGCTGTGGAGCAATTTCCAGCCCCTGATCGGTACTGGCCTTGGCAACATCCTGACGCCCCTTCACCAGCAAGCGCTGAAAGTCGCTATCGGCCACTCGCTGCAACGGATCCAGTCGCAGCTCTATGGGCAGAGGGCGAGCCTCGCGCTCCAGTTGCACATAGCCAGCCACGTAGCCGTCATTGGCCATTGCCAAGGTCTGGGCAATATCGTCAGTTGAAATTCCGGAGAGAGAGGCTTTCTGTTTGTCGGTCACAAAGCGTAGACGACGCTTGTCAGACTCAATAGTGGAATCAATTTCTACCACATGCGCTTCCCGCGACAGCCTCGCCATCAACACTCTGGCCGCTTCCTTTTGGGTTTCGTAAGGAGTCAGTGTTTCGCCATACACTTCGGCTACCAGCGTGCTCAACACTGGCGGGCCCGGGGGCACTTCCACAACTTTCACCAGCACGCCATCGCGACTAAAGGGCCCCAGTAATTCACGCAGCCGCAGAACCAGACCGTGAGATTGATGAGAACGTTCGGCCTTGTCGGCCAAGGTTAATCGCAGCTCACCAAAATGTGGCCCTATACGCTGGTAGTAGCGGCGTACCATGCCGTTAAAATCTATCGGGGAAGGCACACCGACAAAGGCCGCCACTGCGCGCACTTCAGGCACACGGGTAAGCTGTGCGGCGATATCCCGTGTGAGTGCCGCGGTCTGCTCAAGGCTGGCACTTTCGGGCATGTCGATTAATATCTGTACTTCATTTTTGTTGTCGAATGGCAGCAGCTTCAGTGGCACCAGGCGAAACAAGGGCAACATGGCAGTGGCCAGAAACAAACCGAGCACAATCCACAGCGTAGCCTTGGCCAGCCTGCGGTTATCCAGAATAGGCGCCATCAGACGGGCATACAAACCACCATCATTGTTTGCTTGCTCTGCATGGTTCGTATCTTCCTTCAGCAACCGACTAGCCAACCACGGCGTCACCGTGAAGGCCACCACAGTACTGGCGATGACGCTAACCGGCACATTAAATGCCATAGGCGCCATATACGGCCCCATCATGCCGGAGATTGCAGCCAGAGGCAGGAAGGCAAAAATAATCGAGACGGTAGACATAATCAGTGGCACACGAATTTCCGCCATAGCCCCCACTATACGATCTGCGACCGACCCTGTTTTTTTGCCCATGAAGCGGGAGATGTTATCCACGCCGGTAATGGGGTCGTCCACCAGCAAACCCAAAGAGAGTATCAGCGCAAACAGAGTCACACGGTTAATGGTGTAGCCCAGCGCCATATCCAAAGCGAGGGTTATGCCGTAACAAATTGGCACTGCCAGCCCCACAATTAGAGCCTGACGCCAACCCAGAAATACGCTGATAAAAACCACCACCGTAAAGATGGCAAAGGCCAGGCTGGTGGTCAAATTGTTAACCTTATCGTCGGCCGTCTGGCCGTAATCACGCAACACCTCTATGTGCACTTCGGGCGGCAACAACTCTTTTTGCAGCGTCGCCACAGCCTGATGTACGTCTTTCGCCACACCCACAGCATTGGAACCACGCTGCTTGGCGATAGAGATCGCCACCATGGGCTGAGTGCCAATATCGCCAGCCGCATGATCTTTGGTAAAACCAATCCAGGTATAGTTATCCGGTTCTTGCGGACCATCAACGATGCGCGCCACATCACGCAGGAAAACAGGTACACCGTCGATCACGTTGACAACAAAATTTTCCAACGCTGCCACGTCACGCACCACGTCGCCCGCTTGCAGCTCAATAGACTCATTGCCGACGGTCCAGTTACCGGCGTTGCTCAGTACATTGGATATCATCAGCGCCGAGACAACATCTTGCGCCGTGGTTTTGCGCGCACCCAGACGCTCCGGGTCAATAAGGATACGTGCAGTGCGAGGTCGGCCGCCTACAACGTTAACTTCACTGGTAGCAGGAATACCCTGCAGGATAGTAGACATCTCATCCGCCATACGCCGTAATTCATAATCACTGTAGCGCTCGGGGTCGTCACTCCACAGGCCCAACATCACAATGGGCACATCGTCCACCTCTACCGGGCGCAACATCCAGTCCGTGACAACAGGTGGAATGCGATCCTGATTGGAATAGAGCTTATTGTAAGTATTGAGAATGGAGTCTTCACGATCTTCACCGACATGAAATCGCAGCGTCACCGATGCTTGATCTGTCGCGGTGGTGGAATACACATGTTCCACGCCGGGAATCTGCGCTAACAGCTTTTCCAACGGAATGGTCACCTGCCGTTCCACCTGCTTGGCGCTCAGCCCCGGTGCGTTAACCAGCACGTCCACCATAGGCACTACAATCTGCGGCTCTTCCTCTCGCGGCGTATACATAAGCGCTAGAGCACCGGCAAACAAGCCAAGCAAAAATATCATCTGGGGCAAGCCGCCGCCCAGGGTGTAACGAATTAAACGATCAACGGGGTGAGACATAATCAGTCAAACTCTTTGCACGTCATGTATCCGTGCAGTAGAGTTCGTGCAGAGTTTCCAGCACTGCCCTGCCTGCCTGGTTTTTTAACGAGTAGTAAATACGTTGTGCGTCACGCCGCG
>JADGEN010000095.1 GCA_016744355.1 Halieaceae bacterium | reverse complement strand
CTTTCAGTCTGATTTCCCCGAGACTTTCCGCACAGCGGTAGAGATTCGCAGCGAAATCGCCGCAAACGGCTGGGAAAAAGTAGTGGCCTTCCAAACACGTAACCCCATGCACCGTGCTCATGAAGAGCTTTGTCGCATGGCTATGCATGATTTGAAGGCCGATGGGATTTTGATCCATATGTTGCTGGGCAAGTTGAAACCAGGCGATATTCCCGCCGATGTGCGCGATGCCTCTATACGTAAAATGGTGGATGTATATTTTCCGCCAAACAGCGTTATGGTCACAGGATACGGCTTCGATATGCTGTACGCGGGGCCCCGTGAAGCCGTGCTACATGCAGTGTTTCGCCAGAACTCCGGTTGCACGCATTTAATTGTGGGTAGGGATCATGCCGGTGTTGGAGACTACTACGGTGGCTTTGATGCGCAAACTATCTTCGATGAAGAGGTTCCCGATGGAGCACTCGAGCTGGAGATCTACAGTGCCGATCATACCGCCTACAGCAAAAAGCTGGATAAGGTCGTTATGATGCGTGACGTGCCCGATCACTCCATGGAAGACTTTGTGCTTTTGTCGGGTACCAAAGTGCGTGAAATGCTGGGTAAGGGCATCGCACCGCCGCCCGAGTTTTCGCGACCTGAAGTGGCCAAGATTTTAATGGATCACTACCAGAGCCTCGATTCCTAGAACGCATAGGGTCAGGATTCTCAAAAACCGGGAGCGGCGAGCGAAAGTGCGCACGTCACTCCCGGCATACAGTTTTTATGAACATCTCGTGATAAGCGCCTATTTACGGTTCTAAGTTCCGACTTTGCCGCCTATAATGAAGCTCTTAATTTCGGGGAGTTTGCCTTGTCGGGCCAGACGTCAAACAGGTTTACCAGCTTTTTAGGGCAGTGTTCTGGTGTAATAGGTGATACAGCTTCCGCGCTGGCGCAGCCCAGTCGCGTTCGCCTTATCCGACGCGGTGTAATCGCCTTTGCTCTGGTATGGATTGTCCTCTCAACTACCCAGGTTATATGGTCGCTCGTGCCCGCGCCAGCTGTGACTATGCCCGCCAATATTGTTGTACTCAACCCGGCCGAAGGCCAACCGTCAGCTGCTCAAGTGCAAAGCGTCGACCTCGATACAATGCTCTCTTGGCACCTGCTTGGAGCAGCGGGTGAACCTTCAGCGGAAGTTATTATTGAAACAATAGAAGTGGAATCTCGTCAGGGAATAGAAGAGGGTGCGCGAGAAACGCGGCTGGACCTCAGGCTTAGGGGGATTATTTCATCCACAGATGATGGTCTGGGCCATGCCATTATTGAAAGCAAATCAAAGCAACAAGTGTATGCGGTAGAAGATAAACTCCCCGTATCTGGCCGCGTTATTCTGGCCAAGGTCATGCCAGATCGAGTGGTTATTGATAATCGGGGTACTTATGAGCTGCTCGTTTTGTACGAAGACAGTGTGTTGTCGCCCCAGCTCGTTGCTACTCCAGCCAAACCGCTGCCAAAGCCAGCGGGCGAACTGAAGAATGTCGATATGCGCGGTGATGTCCGCACGACCGCACTTGCGAGAGGGTATCGTCAGCAGCTGTATAAGAACCCCGAGTCACTCTCCCAGCTGGTACGGATTAGTGATGTTCGGGACGGGGGTGTGTTAAGGGGTTACCGAATTGCACCCGGTTCGGATGCTACTCAGTTTTCCCAGCTGGGTTTCAAAACGGGAGACTTGGTGACCGGTATTAATGGTATTGCCCTGAATGACCCGGGGAATACCGTGCGCCTTTACCAGCTTATGCGCAGCGCACGTGAGGCTGTATTTGACCTTGAGCGTGGCGAAGAGCTATTGAGCGTTACAGTCAGTCTTGATGATACGAATAATGAACAATGATACAGTCGCGGTGTCTATTGTGGGCGTTTCGAACTTATGGGAATAGGGAATAACCTGGTGATAGGATTGGCTCGATTAAAGAGAGTGTCGCTCGTCTGCCTGCTGGTGAGCGTGATGGTCAGTGCCCCCGGGGTCATCGCTCAGGACTATACAGTGAACCTTAAAGAGACCGATATTCAGGAGCTCATCAAGTTTGTCTCTGAAGCAACCGGCACCACCATCGTGGTAGATCCGGCGGTGAAAGGCAAAGTCAAGGTGGTATCTGCCAAGCCGGTGTCCAGCAGCGAGCTCTATGACTTGTTTCTCTCTATTTTGGAAGTACACGGTTATACCGCGGTGCGTTCGGGCGGTATCGTGCGTGTTATTCCCAGCAAAGATGCCCGCTCCGCTCCTGTTGCGGTGCGCGGAGCCGAAGACGTAGGTGGCAATGATGAATACGTCACACAAGTTTTCAATTTGGAAAATATTTCTGCCGCCAAGCTCATTCCCGTGCTGCGCCCGCTGGTTCCCCAGCAGGCGCATATGGCAGCTTACGCACCCAGTAATGCCATTATCATCTCCGATATTGCGTCCAACATAAATCGTATCCGCGACATTATCGAGCGCATGGATAAGTCAGCTATACAAAAAACCGATATCGTAAAACTGAAATACGCTGTAGCTGAAGATATTGTCGGTATGCTGGACAAGCTGAATAAGTCTGAAGCCAAGCAGTCTGGCGCACTGGAACCGGATGTTTTGTTAGTGGCGGATAGTCGCACTAACAGCGTGTTGATTAATGGCGACGAGCTTGAACGCTCCCGTATCCACAAATTAGTGGCTTATCTCGATACACCGCTGGAGCAAAGCGGCAATGTAAAGGTTATCTATCTTGAGTATGCCCAGGCTTCCGAGCTTGCAGAAGTGCTTACTCGAGTCATGCAAAATATTTCCCGTCTCGGCACCGGAGATGGCAAAAAAGTCACAAATGTTAAAAATACGTCTACTATTGAGGCGGATGAAGGTACCAACTCATTGATTATTACCGCTGACGCGGATGAGATGGCATCGCTTGAAGCCGTTATACAGCGCTTGGATATTCGTCGCGCACAGGTTCTGGTCGAAGCCATTATCGTTGAAATGGAAGTCATAGACGGGCAGGATCTGGGGCTGCAATGGTTGTTTGCAGATGATAGCGGCACCTTCGGAAGCAATATTAATGCCGGTGATGTGCGGGCAAGTAATATCGCTGGTGCGATACTGCCACCATCAGGGGATGATGGCGCGAGTAGCGATCCGGATCTGGGTGATCTTGCCGGCGCTCTGGCGTCAACACCGGGTTTTTCGCTGGGCTGGGGCACAATCAGCGATAACCTGTCCATGGCGGTTATCCTCAACGCTCTGGAGGAACAACAAAACGCCAACATTCTCTCGACACCCAGTATATTGACTCTGGATAACGAAGAGGCCTATATCACCGTCGGACAAAATGTGCCTTTTGTAACGGGGTCATTCACTAACACCGGGTCCGGCGGAGACGGTGCCCAAAATCCGTTCCAGACTATTCAGCGGGAAAATGTCGGTATCACCCTAAGGGTCACGCCGCACATCAACGAGGGCGACTCGGTAGTGCTAGAAATAGAACAGGAAGTGTCCAGTCTGTCGGGTCTTTCCGTTGTCGCTTCAGACTTGATAACGAATGAACGCAAAGTACAGACCAAGGTTTTAGCCGCAGATAAGCGCATGGTTGTACTGGGGGGGCTGATAAAAGAAGATGTTCAAGATTCTACGCAGAAAGTACCTCTGCTCGGCGATATTCCCTTTCTCGGTCGGCTATTTCGCAGCGATGCGGTGAAAAATACAAAAACTAATCTAATCATCTTTATTCGCCCCACTATCATTCGCGACTCCGAACAGATGGAAGGTGCCACCGCCGATAAGTATCGTCACATCCGTGCCGAGCAACTTATGCGCGTGGACAAAGGGGTGGAATTCATTTCAGATGAAGACATCCCTCTTCTGCCTGAGTGGGAAGAGCAGATTAAACAGCTGGATGAGATAAAACATGACAGTGAGGCGACAGAGGCATCGGGGCAATGACAGCGTCCGACAATGCCTCTGTAGAGTTTGATCAGGCAGACGTTGCTGTTGAAGCGATTCAGGATGACTTCCAATTGCCCTTCACCTTCGCCAAGCAGTACGGCGTGCTGCTAGATGTTAACGGCGACTCCCCCTTGCTCGTTCACCAGGCCCAATTGCCGTTGTCAGTGCTCACGGAAGTGCGCCGTTATCTAGGCAAGCGCTTCGAGCTGGCGTTGGTGTCCGAAACTGAATTCCAAAAGCGCCTTTCCCAGAGTTATCAACGAGGAAACAACGAAGCCGTGCAAATGGCGGAGGACATTAGCTCAGACGTAGATTTGAGCCGCCTGGCAGACGAGATTCCCGCCGAGGGCGACCTGATGGACGCGGAAGATGATGCGCCCATTATTCGCTTGATCAATGCGGTGTTGTCACAGGCTGTGCGGGAGAGCGCCTCCGATATCCATGTGGAGACATTTGAGGACCGGCTCAGTATTCGCTACCGCATTGATGGCATGCTGTCGGAAGTGCTGTCGCCCAAACGTATGTTGGCACCCCTGTTGGTCTCTCGGTTGAAGGTAATGGCAAAGCTCGATATTGCCGAGAAGCGGGTGCCTCAGGACGGACGTATTTCAGTTAAGATAGCCGGCCATGCGGTTGATATTCGCATGTCGACCATGCCATCTGCCCACGGTGAGCGAGTTGTTTTGCGTTTGTTGGACAAGCAGGCAGGGCAGTTGCAGTTGTCACAGCTGGCGATGAATGAGCAGTTGTTGAGTGCTTACAAGCGATGTCTGCATACTCCCCATGGCATTGTATTGGTAACCGGGCCCACCGGTTCGGGTAAAACTACAACCCTGTACGCGGGGCTGACTCACATTAATGAATCTTCGCGCAATATTCTCACCATAGAAGACCCCATAGAATATATGTTGCCCGGCGTGGGCCAAACCCAGGTCAACACGAAAGTAGGGATGACCTTTGCGCGCGGCTTGCGTGCCATCCTGCGTCAAGATCCCGATATCGTAATGGTTGGTGAAATCCGGGATTTCGAGACTGCGGAGATTGCTGTGCAAGCCTCGCTCACCGGTCACCTGGTGCTCTCCACCTTACACACCAATACCGCGGTGGGGGCGATAACCCGTTTACAGGACATGGGGGTGGAGCGTTTTTTACTGTCATCCAGCCTGATTGCGGTGATGGCACAGCGTCTGGTGCGCCTATTGTGTGCTGACTGCCGCGAGCCCTGCGCTGCTACTGACGACGAAGTGACTCAGTTGGGGGTGGAAGCCGACAGAGAGCACATCATTTTCAAACCCAAGGGTTGTGAACGCTGTAACTACAGTGGTTATCGCGGGCGCACCGGTATTTACGAACTGATTGAAATTGATACTGAAATACGTCGTTTAATCCATAGCGGAGCGGGCGAGCAGGAAATGCTGGATGCCGCGCGCAGCCGCTTTCCCAGCATACTGGAGGACGGCCGACGACGAGTCCTGGCTGGCGAAACCAGTGTGGAAGAAGTACTGCGCGTCACTCGCAGCAATTAGCGGCCGGGCAAGCACCGAATGACAGCTTATCGATATCAGGCACTCAACAGTGAAGGCAAGCTGGTAAAAGGTGTGCTGGAGGGGGACTCCGAACGCCAGATACGCAGTCAGCTGCGCACCCAATCAATGCGACCGGTAGCAGTGAGCCTTGCCAATAAGCAGCTTTCAGGCAGCGGCGGGCTTAAGGCGGGCTTTCTACAGCCGAAAATCAGTACCTCGGATTTTGCCTTGCTCACCAGACAGCTGGCTACCTTGGTTCAGTCCGGCTTACCGCTGGATGAATGTTTGACGGCTGTCGCTCAGCAAAGTCGTAAACCAAAGATAAAAGGCCTGCTGTTACAGGTGCGTTCCCGCGTGGCCGAGGGCCACACGTTAGCCTACGCCATGGGAGATTTTCCCAAGGTGTTTAACGAGATGTATCGCGCTATGGTCAATGCAGGAGAGCATGCGGGTTTTCTTGGGCCGGTGCTGGAGCAGCTCGCCGATTACAGTGAGCACCGCCAATACACGCAGCAGAAACTGAAAATGGCGATGATCTACCCGTTTATTCTTCTCGGCGTGGCTGTAGCCGTTGTTACGGCATTAATGGTGTTTGTTGTGCCGGAGCTAGTGGGTATTTTTTCGCATACTCAAACAGATTTGCCCGTACTGACACGCGGCTTGATTGCCACCAGCAATTTTTTCCGTGAAGACGGCGTGTGGTTGCTCGTTGCTCTTGTTGTGTTGGTATATGGTTGGCGATATCTGTTACGTGACGGGGCGAGAAAAAAACGTTGGCATGCGTTTTTGTTGAAAATACCCGGGGTGACGCGCCTGATCACCGCAATGGACACTGCCAGATTTGCCTCCACCTTGAGTATTCTTATGGCCAGTGGTGTGCCATTGCTGGAATCGCTGCGTATTGCCGGGCAGGTGCTCAGTAACCTGGTTCTGCGCGAGGACAGCCAGCTAGTAGCTGAGAGTGTGCAGGAGGGCAGTAGTCTGCACAGGGCACTTGAGCAAAGTGGCCGCTTTCCTCCGATGATGGTTCATATGGTTGCTAGCGGGGAGGCGAGCGGCGAATTGGAAACCATGCTGGAGCGCTCCGCTACAAATCAGGAGCGCGAGCTGGAGATGACTTTGGGCACTATGATGAGCGTTTTTGAACCGCTGATGGTGGTTGTAATGGGCGGTATGGTGCTGACGATTGTGCTGGCAATTTTGCTGCCAATTTTTGATTTAAATACGATGGTGAGATGAAACATGAAAACGCAGAACAATAGAATAAACCGCCAGGGTGGCTTCTCTTTGGTAGAAATACTGGTGGTGTTGGTGATTATGGGGCTGTTGATTAGCGTGGTTGCCCCCACTGTTCTCAATCGTGCCGACGATGCGCGTATTCAAAAGGTTTACGCGGATTTCAAGTCAATAGAAACTGCGCTTAAAATCTATCGACTTGACAACTATTTGTATCCTTCGACGGAACAAAGCCTGGAGGCCTTGGTTATACCCACTACATTAGACCCGGAGCCGCGAAATTTCAAAACCGGTGGGTATCTTAGTGAAATTCCCATTGATCCCTGGGGCAGACCCTATTTGTATCTCAGTCCCGGAGAGAACGGCGAGATCGATATTTATAGCCTGGGTGCCGACGGCGTGTCAGGTGGCGAGGGGCAAAATGCAGATATCGGTAATTGGAAAGCAACCGAAGATTAAGCTGTGAAGGTGAAGCAGCAAGATGGTTTTAGTCTGCTGGAATTATTGGTTGCCCTGTTTGTTGTGGTGATAATTACTTCTCTGGTGACACTGTCAGTGAATTCCGGAGGCAAAGACATCGAGCTGGACGCCACAGTGAAGAGTCTCGCAGATGTTTCCAGCTATGCTCTCGATGAAGCGCAACTGCGTGGAGTGGATATGGGCTTATTGCTTGAGCAGGTTGACAATCGCGGCGAGCGTATTTTCCGCTATCGCTTTGTGGAGCGAACGCCGCGGGGATGGCGCGACCCCGAGATTGAGGCTGATATTTTTGCAGTCAGGGCTTTTCCTGCAAGGGTAGAGCTCTCCCTGGAAATGGAGAACACTCTCGTTGACCTTACGGGCGAGTCGCAACTCGTCCAGGCACCTTCCCCCGAGGGTGAAATTATGCAACCCGAGCCCCAGGTTATTTTTTATTCTAGCGGCGAGATGAACGTGGGAATTATTTCTCTGCGCCTAGAGCAGACCGGTGAATTGTTGTGGACCATTGAATGGGACCTGGTAGGTCGGTTCACATTACTGCGTCGCGGTGAAACGAGTGAACTTTAGTCAAGCTTTAAGAGGCCAGCAGGGCTTTACTCTGGTAGAAGTGATGGTGGCTCTGGCGGTGGTTGCGGTGGCGCTGCCCGCTTTGTTGTTTTCGCTACATCAGCAAATAGATGGCACTGCCTACCTTCGTGACAAATCTATCGCGCATTTAGTCGCGGCCAACAAATTGACCGAAATACGCTTGCTGAGTAGAGCGAGAGGGCAGCTGCTGAAGGGGAAGGACGAGGGCAGTACCGAGATGGCTGGTAGACAATGGAACTGGAAAATCAACAGCACCGAATCGGAGTTACCAAAATTCTACCGGGTGGAAGTGGATGTGTTTCCTGCGGAAGTGACGGATGACTCAGCGCTCTACACACTTGTGGGTTTTATCTCGGCTGATATGCAAGTGGCGGACAGCTCCAATGTGCAGTAGTAGGGGCAGGTCACAGAAAGGGTTTACTCTAATCGAGGTGTTGGTCGCTCTGTCTATCACCGCGTTTGTTGCGACAATTGCCTATGCCAGTTTGTCCTCCGTGATTAGCGGTGTGGAGAGTACCCGGGCTGCGGCGCAGAAAACCTACGAACTGGACCGGGCGCTGGTGTTCATCTCCAGAGACCTGCGACAGGTGGTAGCGCGCCCTGTTATGGATGAGTTCGGTCACCGTGAGCCGGCTTTGACCGGAGGTCCCCTGGCGCGATTTACACTCAGTTTTACGCGCAATGGCTGGCATAACCCAAAACAACTTAACCGTAGTAATCTGCAGCGCATTAACTACCTCGTGGAAGAGGGTGCGCTGTGGCGTGAAAGCTACTTTGTGCTTGACCGTTTGGGCGATTCAGAGACCCAACGGGTTAAATTACTCGATGGCGTCGAAGAGTTGGCTGTCGCATTTATTGCTTCAGTGGATGCCCTGGACACGCAGAGCGACGGAAAAACGCTGGATACCCGCAACTGGGCGCAAAACTGGGTCGTAGACTCAAACGTTGCAGATGTTGAACTGCCGCTTCCCGCGGCCGTAGAAGTGCGCTTACAGCTGGAGGACTGGGGTGAGCTCAGTCGATTGTATGAACTTCCGTCCTATTAACGCCCGTGGTGAGCGCGGCGCAGCGCTGGTCGTGGCGCTGCTTATTTTTGCGTTATGCACAGCACTGATTGTGGCGATGAAAAGTGAATTTGTTTTGTACTATCAGCGCGGCGCGAACGTGTTTATTTCCGAACAGGTTTATGCATATCTACGCGGTGCAGAAGAGTTGGCCAAATTGGCACTTGTGCAGGATTATGAAGCAGACCAGTTGCGTGAACAGCCTCGTGATGACCTCACTGAACCCTGGGCTCAGGATCCAGACAGGGTAGTTCCTTACGACCTTGACGAGGGTGGGTGGTTGCGCGGTGGGCTTGAAGACTTACAGGGGCGCTTCAATTTAAATGCTCTGGTGGATACGGCAGCATCATCTGAGGGCGACACTAAAGTTCGTTACACCTCAGCGCAAAAACAGTTTGTCAGGTTGTTGCAAGCATTGGAAGGCCTGGAGTTGGGGGAGCAAGAGGCTATTGCTGTTACGGAGTCTATCGGGGATTGGCTGGATGCCGATAGCAAATCGCGCCCCAATGGTGCAGAGGATGACTACTATGTGGGTTTGACGCCGGCCTATCGCTCCGCTAATCAACTCATGGTAAGTGTCAGTGAATTGAGGGCGATAGTGGGTGTTACACCGCAACTATACGATGCGCTTCGTCCCTGGGTGGCGGCTTTGCCGGAGAAAGATGCTGTGTTGAATATATTGACAGCGCCGTCTATGTTGTTGCGTACAATAAACGACGATGCCACGTTTGCACCCTTAAGTGAGGCCGATGGACTGTTACTCGATGAGATCAGGGCGGAGGAGGGTTTTGCGAGCACAGAGGAGTTTTTGGCAAACCCGGTATTCGAGGGCAAGGAGTTAAGTAAAATACAGTCGCGTCTGGGTACGAGTTCCTCCTATTTTTTACTCAGTAGCGAAGCGAAAGTTGCCGAGCGCAAGCTGCGCTTGTACAGTGTGCTTGAACGAAAAGAACGCATTATCACTACGATTGCCCGAACCAATGAAGGTTTGTGTCCCAGCGAGAAAAAAGAGGGTAAATTTTGCAAGACTGCGCCGTAATTCGGCTAACAGAAGGCCGCTTGGCTTGGTATGCGCCAGGCGCTGGAGATACATTGCGATATCTCGATGAGGACGGCGCTAAAGAACAGCTGTCAGCTTTAGTAGCACAGCCCGGGACACAGCTTGTATTTGCAGCCCCGGGTGGTGATGTGCGCCTGCAAAGCGTCGAAATCAATCCCGATGAAAAAAAGCACATTGAGAAATCGCTTCCTTACATGCTGGAAGAAGAGCTGATTAGTGATGTCGATACAATGCACTTCGCATCTTCCTTTGAGGGCAAATCTACGCTGCGGGTTGCTGCCTGCTTGCGTAGTAAAATGAGCAACTGGCAGGATCTGCTAGGAGATTTTCAGGCGATTGGTCAATGGCTTCCCGAGCCCCTGTTACTGCCTTGGCAATCGGGTGAATGGGCTCTGGTTATAGAGTCCGGCACCGCTATCGTGCGCCTGGGTGAATTCGAGGGTTTTGCCGTTGAGCTCGATTTGCTGTCGGTGATGCTGGAATCAGCCATGGGGGAACACGGCGATCAGCCAAAAACTATTGTTGTCTATGGGCAATGTCAGGAGGAGGATGTTGCCCGGGTGCCGGAGACACTCCAGCGCGTGGTGCAATGGCGAAAGGGTGGCTTGGGAGCAGCTTTGCTGCTTCGCGACGAGACTTACAATCCAATAAATTTATTACAGGGTGATTTTGCAGTGCGCCTGCCGTTTACCCGTTGGTGGAAGCAGTGGCGGGCGGTAGCGGCAGTTATCGGTTTGGCTTTTTGTTTGCAGCTGGTGGCCACGTATACAGAATTTGTTAGTTTGCAGCAGGAAAATACGCAGTTGCGTGCCGCCGTCGAACAAAGCTACAGAAAGGCTAATCCCCGCGGTGCCATGGTCGATGCCGAGAAACAATTGAGTCGACAATTAAGCGCGCTTCAGGGTTCCGCACACAGCGGAGGCTTTGTCAGCCTGATGAGCCGTCTGGGGGAAGTTATCCATGCGAATCCGGGCACAAGTATCGCCAGCATCAACTACAGCGACAAAGCCGATGAAGTTCGCATGAATATTTCAGCCAACAACTTTGAATCTGTGGAAAGTATTCGTACCGCTATGAATCAAGCTGGCCTGAGTGCGAAGACGGAGAGCAGCAGCGCCCAGGGCGATAAAGTCAGCGCCAGGATGCGCATTGGGGCAGACTTATGAAACAGTGGCTTTTGAATCTGAATCAGCGGGAGCAACTTAGCTTGCTGGCGTTGAGTGCCGCGCTGGTAGTCTATGTATTGTATATGGCTGTGTGGTTGCCTGTTGCGAGCGGGCGAGACGATATGGTTGTGAGAAACCAGCACTTAGCGTTGTCTCTGCAACGGGTGGATGCCATGGTCTCCCAGTTGATGGTTTTGCGTGAAAGCGGTGAGGGGCAATCAAATAAGCCCAATCTGACATCCGTCATCAACCAGTCAACCAGTCGCATGAACCTGAAAGTAAGCCGCTTGCAGCCCAACAGCCGGGGTGAACTGCAAGTCCGGTTGGAAAATGCAGCATTCGATGATGTTTTAGCCTGGTTATACGAGATGGAATACGCTCAGGGTCTACTGGTGAGAGAAGTTTCGCTCACCGGCTCGGGAAGTGCTGGAAGAGTAAACGCATCTATTCGTTTAGCGCGAGCATCTTAGCCGTGTCACGCGCCGCGATAGGGCTTGCACTGGCCATATTATTACTTGTGTGTCTAATTGCTGCGGCGCGTGACACGGCTAAGATGCTCGCGCTAAACGAATAGATGCGTTTACTCTTCCAGCAC
>JADGEN010000094.1 GCA_016744355.1 Halieaceae bacterium | reverse complement strand
CTATTTGGGCTGATCCTGATTTCGATAAAAATGAGCAAGCCTTTTACTACGCCCGCGTTCTGGAAATTCCGACCCCTCGCTGGTCTACGTATGATGCGGTTCGTTACAGCGTGACCTTGCCAGAGGATTTGCCAGTTTCAATTGCGCAACGCGCTTATACTTCCCCAATTTGGTATACGCCAAAAAACTGAAGCAGGTTTCCCGGGTGCTTTAAATACGAGCATCGCCCAAACCAGCTGGCGCCTCAAACTGCGAATGCCGGGTCATCAGCAGAAAAGTCGCCGGCACAAAAAAGAATGACAACAATGTTACCAACGCGGTGCCACCGGCTATAGTCGTGGCGAAGGGCGGCCAGAATAAGCCACCGCCAATCAACAGCGGGAAAAAACCGGCAACAGTCGTAATCGTGGTAGAACTAATATGGCGGGCGCAGTGCATTACCGCTTCGATAATCCCCTCGCTGTCGCCTTGTAAAGCTGCGGGCGTTGAGCGCAGCTCGGCCAGAATAACTATCGCGCCATTAATGGCCAGCCCCATCAACCCAAGCAGGGCTATGGTTACCTGCAGGCTGAACGCGTAGCTTGTCAGCGACAAGCTCAACATACCAAGCCCTATCGACATAAATGCCACGGTAATTATCAACAGACAAAGGCGCCAGGAATTAAACGACAAAACCAACACTGCAATCAGAATAACGACGATCAACGGCACCTGTGCGGCTATGGAACTGATAGTGTCCGAGCGCTCTTTGGCCTCCCCGGCAATTTCCATCTGGTAGCCAACGGGCAATGTGAAATTCGAAGCGGCAAGCGCAGCGCGAAAATCCACTACTACCGTATCTGCCAGCACCCCCATACGGGTGTAGGCTCCAACAGTGTTAACCCTGCGACCATTGAAGTGAGGAATAGAAACCACATTGGGGGATAGCTCCATGTCTGCCACGGCCAACAGAGGCGTAGGGATAAATGGCTGACCTGGTTGCGGCGGATTCAACATCAAATTTAAGCTCTCCAGGTGAAGCGCTTCATTACGCTCGCCCGCGTCGATGCGCACACGCACAGGCACCTCTTCGGTGTCTTCCAGTAATGCTCCCGCGACCACACCATTGAGATTGGCACGAATACTGGCGGTGGCAGCCAGAGGGCTTACCGAGCTATCCGCCATGATTTCTTCTTTAAGGCGGAACTTTATCGTGGGCATGGTCTGCCCCAAAGAGGCGGTAGTGCCAGTGACATTTGGCAAGCCACTGAGCAGTTGGCGCAACTGTTCGCCCAGCTCTTCCAAGACCGCAAGATCAGTACCGTATAGACGCATTTCTACCGGCTGAAACACCGGTGTACCCTGTACCAGTTTGCGCACGATAATCTGGGCTTCGGGGAACAGTACTGGCAACTCCAACTCCAGCTCGCGCACGAGCGCAGTCGTTTGATCGGCGTTCTGCGTTTTGACCATCGCATGAGCATAGTTTTGCGCGCCAAATTTTCGCTCTATCAAGTTGTAATAGAAAGGCGCGGCGCTTTTCCCGATAAACCAGTCAACACTTTCGAGACCTGGCTTTGCCATGATGACCTTATCCATTTCACGCACAGTGCCCTCGGTACTGGCAAAACTCGTGCGTGTGGGAAGCGTCACTTCAATGGAAAACATGTCCCGGTCTACGGGAGGGAAAAAGCTCTCTGGCACCGTAGTAATACCGTAGAAGCCCGCCAGAGGAAACAACCACACCAGTCCCACAGTACGCCAGGGATACTTCAAGGCCAGTCGCAAAGTGCGCTCGAATCTAAGGCTCAGTTTCGGTAGCTGTAGCCCACTAGACCACAAACTCTCCCTGCTCTGGGCACCAACAAACCGACCCGCCAGTGCTGCCACCACCGTATGGGATATCAGATAGGAACCGATCAGGGCAAATACCACGCATATAGCCAGGTCACCGAGAAATTCTCCGGCGCCACCGGGGGTGAGATAAATGGGGAGAAAAGCCAATATCGTCGTAGCGGTAGACCCCAACAGCGGCAGCCACAGGTGCGCCAGTGCCTCGCGAACCGCCTGCGTTGCGCTCCTGTCCAGACGCCTGCGCTGGGCAATATCGTCCACCATTACAATGGCGTTATCCACCGTAATGCCCAGCGCAACGACCAGCCCGGTAACCGACATCTGGTTAATGGGAACCCCGGTGATATTCATCATACTAAAAGTAAACAACATCATAAGTGGCAGCGCGATGGCAACCAGCACGGCTGAACGCCAACCAAGCGTCACTAGCAATATTGCGAGGATCAACACAAACCCTATAGCAATATTACCTGCAAGGTGTTGCATACGTTGATCGGTGTAAATTTGCTGATCGAAAATCACCTCCACCTCAATGTTTGAAGGCAGCAGTGTGGAAAAATCATCCAGTGAATCACTCACACTGGACTGCCAGCGGGCGATGCGCATCTGCGGCAACATACGCGCGGCCACTATTAATTGTTCCTGCCCGTTGCGCAGAACTTTTTCACTATCGGGCGACCTCACCTCGCGCGATACACTAGCGATGTCGGCGAGCCGTAACACCTGCCCCTCACCCCGTCCGGCCAGAGGCACCCGCGCTACCCTGTCGATAGTATCCAGGTCACCACCCACCTCTACCTGAAAACGACTGCTATCATTTTCCAGTGCCCCTGCGGAGGCCTTGGTATCAAACCGGGACAGTGATTGAGCGATTGTCTCTACGGTCTGGCCAGCGGCAGCGGCAGCCGCCGAGCTAACATTCACCAGAATTTCTTCGTTCACCTCACCATCAATTTCCACCACTTCAGTTCCATTCAGCGATCGCAACTGGCTCTGTAGCTCCCGCGCATAACGCTGTAAAATTTGACGCGACACTTGGCTGGCATCCTTGGCACGCAGGGCTATCAGCATGGTGTAGGCAAAACCCCGCTCATCCAGCAAACGGCTGGGCAGACTGCCCGCCGGCAGATCCGGTTCTACCTCCGCTATCTGGTCACGAATTTTTGACCACACCAGGTCAGGCTCAGTGATCTCGTCTTGCAGTGCCAGACTAATATTGGAGATCCCATTACCAGACGACGAAGTTATCTCCTTGATCTGGGGAAGCTCACGCAGTTTGAGTTCCAACTTTTCCGTTACCAGTGCTTCTACACGTTCTGCGTTGGCTCCCGGGTATGCGGTCAACACCAGGCCATAGCGATTTTCCATGCGTGGATCTTCGGCAATGGGCAGCGTATACAACGCACCCAACCCTGCCACGATCACCAGCGCCACCAGCAGGCTTATCAGCCTGCCGTTCTCCGTTAGCGAATAAATCATGAAGGCTTCCCGGAATCCACCAGGCGCACCAACTGTCCCGGCACTATCTTATGCACCCCCTGCGTGACCACCAATTCACCGTCACTCAGGCCACCTTCCACAAAGGCTTCTGACTCACCGCTGTAGCGTAACTGTAAGTCCCGCGCTTCAACCTTGTGCAAGCCGTCGCCCGCCGGTGCCAACACATAGACCCGCCATAGTCCACGCAGGCTGGCAGTCAAGGCGGATTGGGGAACCGTAAATCCGGTGGCTGAAATGCTGTCGACAAGCTCGAGTTCCACCAGGCTACCCGCCATAAGTTGTTGTACAGGAAGCTGAATGCGCACCGTAGCGGTGTGCGATCTGCTCTTAAGCTCAGCACCTACAGCCAACACCTCGGCCTCAATCACGGTCTCTCCCACTCGAACAGTAACTAATTGCCCTACCTTCATATGTCCGGCTAGCGAGCGAGGAACACCCACATGCGCTTCCAGGCGCTGCGTTTCCAGAGCACGCAACACAGGCCGACCGGCGCTGGCACTGCCCCCCTCTTCGAGGTATCGCTCGCCCACCACACCACTAAAAGGCGCGTATAGATGGGCCTTCTGCAGACGCACCTCATTGCCATCCAGCGATGCCTGCAATTGTGCGATGCTGGCTTTTGTGGCATCACGTGCCGCCTCCAACTCATCTCTACGTTGTTGCGAGGCGAAACCGTCAGACTCCAGCGACTTTTGGCGTTTTAGGTTGGCCATCGCCAGACGCAGATTAGCCCGCGCCTCGTTCAACTGTGCCTGCAACTGACGCCGCTCAATCTCCAACAATGCAGTGTCCAGTTGGGCCAGCAAGTCACCCTCCTCGAAGCGGTCACCCTCAGCGGCGAGCATAAATTCCACGGTGCCGCCAAACTCAAAGGCAATGTCAGTGCTACGAGCTGGCACCACTACCCCGGTGAACTCACGTGTTACTGCAAATTCCGAACGCTCATAAACCTGTACAGCGGCTACAGACTGATAGATGACCTCACTACTTTCTTCACCATTGGCTTCACACCCAACAATGAGCAACACAGCGATCAGAACTGCAATATTTTTTAACAAACGCATATTTTCACCAAATAATAGACTGGTAAGTCCAGTAATAGATCGATATACTAGACCTTACAGTCCATTAATTCAAGGCCTATTGTGGCAACCCTCGGCAGACCCAAATCAGACCAGAAAAGACAGCAGATACTGGACGCTGCAACCGACCTATTCACCGCACAGGGCTACGCCAATACCAGCCTGGATCAAGTCGCATCAGCAGCCGGAGTGTCAAAGCAGACCATATACAGCCACTTCAGTAGCAAGGACAACGTATTGCGAGAAGGCGTGAAGCGCCACTGTATGCAGGCCCAATTGACTGTAGACCAGTCTGACCTATCTTTATCGCCAACAGTATTTTTACCGATGTTTGCGGCACGCTTTATCGGCACCTTGCTGGAAGACACCGCGTTACGCATGTACCGACTGTGTCTTACCGAGGGTGAACGCCATCCAGAGGTTGGCCTATCGTTTTTTGAGTCTGGCCCAAAGCTCATTGTGCAGGCACTGGCCCAGTACCTGACCGCGGCTACCGCAAGACACGAACTGCAGGTAAGCCACCCCGAACTGGCAGCTGCACAATTTCTGTTTATGATTAGAGGACTGCCAATTGAAACGGCGCTACTGTGCTTGCAGGACCAGCCCTACGAGATCAGTAACGAGGAATATATCGAGGAGACTTGCGCCATGTTTATACGGGCTTATTCAGAGACTCCCTATTAGCTACTTGTCTTCGCTGCGCCTCGATGGGTGCAATATACTGCCGCAATGAGGGCAATCCTGAAGCTGTATCTTTTTTGCCTCGCTAAGCTGGATTAGCATCTCGGCCTCTTCCGCATTAAGATCCAGCTCCTTGCGCAACACCTCCAGGTCACTCCACTCCTGGTCGGTCACAATACCGTCGCGCAGTATATCCTTGAGTAAAATATTGAACTTCTGTTCCCTGCGATGCATCTGTACATTGAATCCGCTGGCCAGAATACCAGTCGGTAAAGCCACCATCCCCATACTGATAATGGTAATCAGGCCACCAAAAAATTTCCCACCATTAGTGATGGGCGTAACATCCCCGTAGCCCACCGTGGTCAGCGTGGCCATGGCCCACCACATGGCCTGTGGAATGCTGCCGAATTCATCTGGCTGTACGTCGTGCTCAATCAGGTAGATGCCGCTGGCGGCGATAATCAGCAGAGTCAATAGCATAGAGAAAGCTGCGATAAACGAGTTCTGCTCTTCCCGGAATACATTCAGGATAAGTTGCATGGCGGTGGAATAACGGGTGAGCTTGAAAATTCGCAGGATTCGCAGTACACGCAAGAATCGCAAATCAATGCTGATAAATAGACTTAAGAAAAAGGGCAGAATCGCCAGCAGATCGATGAGTGCCATGGGGCTAAAAAAGTAGGCTAATCGTTGGCGCCAGTGAGGACGGGTATCGTGCGCGTCGAGGTCAACACAGGTCCAAATTCGCAGCAGGTACTCTACGGAGAATACGGCTATGGAAAAGACTTCAAACCATAGGAGTTGTGTTTCGTAGGCGGAGTGAAACTCGCTCACGGACTCCATGATCACATCTAGCACATTGAGAAAAATCAACGAGATCAGGAACACGTCGACATAATTGCTCGCTTTGTCCCTGATCCTGTAGGGCTGGAGTATTTCAGCCAGTCTTTTGCGGGTTGTAGACATGGGTTGCCACCTGATTGGCACTGCTATTTTTTCGATTCTCAGTGTCTCTATCTTATAGCGGCAGTGTGGGGAAAAACCTTAGGCTTTTTTGAGCCCTCAACGATCAATAATATTTAACATAATAAGATTTACTATCTATAATATTGAACATCAAACAACAAGAGAGAGGATAAACTGGAATAAATGATTTCCATCAAACAACTCATCTATGCGCTCGCGGTAGAGAAAACGCTACACTTCAAGAAAGCCGCCGAGCTGAGCAATATCAGCCAACCCGCGCTAAGCACTTCTCTCAACGAATTGGAAAAACAGCTGGGATTGCAGATTTTTGAGAGGAACAATAAAAAGGTTCTTGTCACCCCTATCGGAGCACAGGTATTAAAACGAGCACGAAATATCCTGCTGGAAGTTGAGGAGCTACAGCATCTTGCCGACAGTCAAAAGTCTCCGCTTAGCTATCCTCTGACTGTAGGCATAATCCCTACCATCGCTCCCTATTTATTACCGAAGCTCTTACCCACTCTAAATAAGCACTACCCGCATGCTGAGTTGAATATCGTTGAGGACCAATCTCATGTGCTTGTAGATCTGGTCAGGCGCGGTGAGATTGACACGGCAATACTGGCGCTACCCTTTCCCTGTGATGGTCTGCTCAGCATGGAATTCTGGCAGGAGGACTTTTACTGGGTCGCCTTAAAAGGAGACAAACACGCCCGGCAAAAACAGATTACGAGCGAAGAATTAAACCACTGTAAATTAATGCTGCTGAAAGAAGGGCATTGCCTGAAAGACCACATTCTCGAAGCCTGTAAGTTTCAGGAGCAGACCGCAAACCAAAGCTTCGGGGCCACCAGTTTAAATACCTTGATTCAAATGGTGCTGGGAAAACAAGGATCAACTCTAATTCCGGAGATGGCCAAAGACCCTCTCATTTCCCAACACAAATCACTTGCAGCAGTACACTTGAGTGAACCTGGCCCACACCGCCGAATCGCCTTCATCTTGCGACCCAACTATACGCGCACCTCGAGTATTGAAGCGCTGATTGATATCTGTAAAGAAGCGCTGTCGTCGTAATACCAAGACTTCATCGATGTAAAAGGTAGAAATGTATTCGGGGAAGTATATGATGAATGCCAAAGTGGTTAATAAAAACTAGAGGCTTCATGTCATATTCATTGCACCGGTTGTTGCTCCCTGTATTTTTGATGTCTCTTATACTCGGTTGCGGCAGTGGAAATAATGGCAACAGCAATGCACCTGCCAATGACGCGACAATTTTTAGCGTAGCCAACAGCTGTTTCGCTATTTCACCCGATGCCAGGGCAAGCTTCCTCACTGCGACCGCCTCCGGTGCCGCCTATGAATCGAGTGCCGCAAGCGCAGCGGATGGCAGTTGGTTTTTGCTGCGCCCCTCAGACCTGGGCAAATATCTTTTGTATGACCAGAACAAGGGCTATCTGGTATCAGATGGGCAGGTTTTGACACGGCAGTTGTCACTGGCCTTTGACACCACCGAGGTTAATGGCGAAGTCGTAATTGAAGACAAGATGCAGTCAGAGGGTGAGTGGGAGCTGCTCGCCGCAGGCGATGGTTTTATGCTGCAGCATATCAAGAGTGCCAGCTATATCGGTACCAGCGGTATGGTGGCTTCCGAAGCGGAAGCGGCAGAACTGGACTTTGTTGAACAACCCGGGTGCGCCGAATTTCCAGAGCTTAGCCTCAACGCCACGGGAGAAATAACCTTAACCGAGTTTGAGAACGATGGCTCGGTGTTTGGTTTTGTCGATGCCCACTCCCACCTGTTTTCCAATATCGCCTTTGGCGGCACCGGACTCTACCATGGGGCGCCATTTGACCCGCTGGGTGTGGAGCATGCGCTGGAGGACTGCGACCTGGTGCACGGTGTGGAGGGGCGCAAGGATTTAATGGGCGCGGGTTTTGGTTCTGATGATGGTGGCATCGACACCCTGCTGCTGTCTCTTGTCACAGGAGAACT
Source organism: Halieaceae bacterium (assembly GCA_016744355.1). Taxonomy (GTDB): domain Bacteria; phylum Pseudomonadota; class Gammaproteobacteria; order Pseudomonadales; family Halieaceae; genus JBALVT01. The sequence goes on along the minus strand of JADGEN010000094.1, from coordinate 3,829 downwards.
ACCGGAAAAAAACCACGACACCGAAGGCTACCCGGACTTCACCGACTGGCCAAATGCCCCTGGCAGCTCCACGCATCAGGTGCAGTATTACAAATGGATCGAACGGGCCTATATGTCCGGTCTGCGGTTGATTGTACAGCACGCCACAACCAACCAGTTCCTGTGTCAACTGGTAGTCGGTATCGGCTCGCAGCCAGAGGGCTTTGACTGTAATGATATGGTTGCCGTGGACAGAATCATCGAGGCCACCTATGCGCTGGAGCGCTACATAGACGCATTGTCCGGTGGGCCCGGCGAGGGTTGGTTCCGGATTGTGTTTACGCCAGCGCAGGCGCGCGAGCAAATCAAGGCAGGCAAGCTGGCGGTAGTGCTGGGCATTGAAGCCTCGGATCTGTTTGACTGCTTCCTGGTGCCCTATGGCGAGTTCAGCCCATGCACCGAGGCAGATGTGGTGGCCAAGCTGGATGAATACTATGACAAGGGCGTGCGTGTGCTGTTTCCCGTGCATAAATATGACAATGCCTTTTCCGCCGGAGATGGCCACCGGGGCATTATCGATATTGGCAACTTTGGTCATACGGGGCATTACAACAACTATATAGAGTGCTCTGAAGAGTTACTCGAGTTTCGAGCCGGGTTCGACAATGGTGGCGTAGCCTTCCCTGCTCTCAACCAGCCGCGGGATGCGTTTGATTCAGAACCGCCGGTGGATATGAGTGGCTTCGAAGACGATCCGCTCTCCAGCTTGCTACCGTTTGCTGGCCTATTAGGCGGTGAGCCACTGGAGGGAGACTACTGCCAGAAGCATGGCCTAACCGACCTGGGTGAATTTCTGATTGCCCAGATGATGCAACGCGGCATGATTATTGAGCTCGATCACCTGCCAAGAAAGAGTGTAAAACGTGTCCTTGACCTGTTGCAGGAAAATGATTATCCAGCAATGGGCACACACAGCCAGAATTACAACGGCCTGCTGTATGAACTTGGAGGAATGTCAAAATCCAATCTGGGGCGTTGCCGTTCTGCCGATACGCCCGCCACCATGGATGACAGTTTTCAGGCCCGCATCCAACTCATACGCGACAAGGGCGGATTCCCCGCGGAAGGATTCGCGTTTGATCTCAATGGTTTTGCCGGCGCGCCTGGCCCCCGCTTTGGCGAGCGCAGCGGATGCTCCACGGCGCAGACGGATGAGGGCATCACCTACCCCTTCACCTCCTACGCAGGCGATGTGACGCTGGAGCAGCCGGTGGTGGGTAATCGCACATTAGACTTTAATACCGAGGGTATGGTGCATCTCGGGCTGGTGGCTGAGCTCATTGAAGACGTGCGCCGTGATGGTGTAAGCGATGAAGAGCTGGAACCGCTGTTCAAGTCTGCCGAGGGTTACATCCGGGTGTGGGAGAAATCGGAAAGCCGTGGCCAGGCGCTCAGTCAGTAGCGCCAGTTTAGCTGCGCTTGCGGCGAGCAATGCCTCCCAGGCCAAGCAGGGCTGAACCGAACAGCCAGGCGGCGGGGTGATAGGCGCTGTGATAGTATCTGGGGCTTCCAGCAGTGCAGGATCGATCGAGAGGGCGGCACCAGGATGGTTCACCTACAGATGAATGGCTTCATTGCGGATAACCTGTTCCAGTACACGATCGCCCGTTTGATCGCAGAGGAACTCGGGTACGCCCTGAAAGTCAGCCACTCACGGATGCACCCGCAGCAGAACGTACCACAGTTGAAGGCGTTCCTGGCGGCTTGCGCGAATGCACCGTTGGCGCTTGCCGGTGCGACCCATGAGGGGCCCGTGGACTACAGTGCTCACATCGATCACGGTGACTTCGACGGCTATGACCTGGATCTGGCGGGAATATGCGCCCGCAATGATCCTCGTCGCATCGAGGTAAGAGGCTATTTCCAGCGCTACGCGCTGTTGCAGCCTTACAAGGACCGCATCCAATCCTGGTTTATCATGAAACCCTGTGACCAGGGCTATGAGGTGTCGCCCGACGATCTGGTCCTGCACATCCGTCGCGGTGACATGGTGGTGTTCGACCGGGCGATGTCACTGGATTTCTATACCGACCTGCTCGAACGGCTGTCTTACAGACGACTGTATATTGTCGGTTGTGGGCTGGACCGGGAGGTGAGGCGCGCTATCGCGCCTTATGACCCGGTCTACATCGAAGGAGAACCGGTAGACGATTTTAAATTCATGCTGGCCTTTAGCCGCATGATCCTGTCGAATAGCGGGTTTGCCTGGTGGGCGGGTTTCCTGTCCGGGGCGAAGGAGGTTCACGTGCCCCTGATGGGTGAGAATACCAGGACTGACGGTCTCAAGGCGACCAGGGGGGACCTGAAAATTCGGGACGAAAGCCGTTTTCTTTATGTCGAAAACGTGCCCTACATGCAGCGTGACTACACGCTACAGGATGTCTTCCGGTCCCGGGGCCAACTAACCAAACGACACATGCTCCGTGCCGTGTGGAGCCTGATGGCGCGACGCCTGAACCTGACAGACTAGGCTAGAAGTGTCTGGAGTAGCCGGATCAGCCCAAAAAGAGGAAATCGCGAAGCGATTAACTGTACTCGCTTCTTGGGCTGGCGAGAGCCTGGGGCTCTTCATCATTAACGGGGGACACCGGCATTCATTAAACTGATTTTGCGAAGATCGTTTAATGGAGAGAATACCGATGTCCCACGCAGGAATGATTATAGGCATACCTGGCCTAGAGATCGAACGAGTAGACCGCAACCAAGGCATAGAGGTGTGGGCGAAGCCCACACACAGGCCCAACTGCAAGCATTGTCAGGGTGGTGGTTTAACGATAAAGGCCACTCACCAAAGGACAGTAAAGCACACCCGTCAGGGCAACCAGGTGATGACCCTGCACCTGCGGGTGCCCAAGTACCATTGTCATCAATGTGGGCGATACTTCCGTCACCGTTTTACCGGTATTCGGCCACGTTACCGTGCCTCTGAAGCTTACCGATTGGAAGTCTTTGAGGCCCATGACGGTGGCGTGACTCAGCGCAAGCTCTCGCGTACACATCGCATCAGCCCGGCTACCGTCGAGCGCTGGTATCAGCATCAGATTTCTCATAAGCGATCTGAAATGGCCAACCGCCCCTGCCCTCGGGTGTTAGGCATTGATGAACACTTTTTTACCCGCAAGAAGGGGTTTGCCACCACGTTTGTGGACCTGCGGAAACACAGGGTGTTCGATGTGAAACTGGGCCGCTCTGAATCCAGTTTACGCTGCTATTTACGCGCTCTTAAGGGCAAAGACAATGTCCGAGTAGTGGTCATGGATCTGTCTGAAACCTACCGTAGTATTGCTCGCCGCTACTTTCCCGAAGCAACCATTGTGGCCGATCGATTCCACGTCGTGAGACTGGTCAATCAGCACTTTATGAAAGTCTGGCAGCAGCATGATCCAGAGGGGAGGAAAAACCGAGGGTTAATCAGCCTGATGCGCCGGCATCAATGGCGTTTAAAAGACGAGCAGCAGACGAATCTCATGAGCTACCTGGCAGAATTTCCCGTCTTGCAGGCGCTGTATGGGGTGAAGCAAAAGCTGATTCGTTTTATGTTGCTCAAGACCCTCACGGCCCGCCGAGCGAAAAGGAAATTACCGCGCTATCTTGAACTGCTGGAGCAACTGCAGGCCAGTCCGTTACGAACGTTGGCAAAGACATTGAAGTCCTGGATGGGGCCTATCCTCGCTATGTGGCGGTTCAGCAAAACCAATGGTATTACAGAGGGGTTCCACAACAAGATGGAAATGATGTCGAGACGAGCGTATGGTTTTAGAAACTTTGAGAACTATCGGTTGAGAGTTCT
>JADGEN010000093.1 GCA_016744355.1 Halieaceae bacterium | reverse complement strand
GAATATTGGTTTGGCTATGAAGTGCATGTTAATGAAGAGTTGTTCCCGGCAATACAGCTGATGCTACAAGCATTTTGCCAATTTTTGAGAAACACTCAGTTGCAGACCAGCGACATTGTGTGGCAACTCATCGGTATAGACAGCAAACTGGTGACCGTTACCGTGCGCTGCTCCACAAGCCATAGCGACTGGAAAAACTGGCACCAACTCACCCATATCCACTTTGAACAACTACAGCTAAAAAACAGCGTGGAGGGCCTGACCCTTAACTGTGACAGTTTGTATGCCGGCGAACTGGACAGCATTGACCTGTTTAGTCCGCACAATCAACGCGAGTCGTTGAATGGCCTGGTCGATCGTTTACGCAATCGCCTGGGACTACAGGGGGTAGAACGAATTGCCTGCCGCGATGAACATTTACCAGAGTTTGCCGTGTACATCAGCAGCAATGGCATCGCAGAAAAAAACAGTGGCAGATACGTCAGTGAGCAGAGGCCATTCTGGTTAATGCCTGAGCCTCAGCCCCTTAAACAGCATGGTAAACATTTATACTGGCAAGGCGCATTAAAGCTGATTTACGGCCCCGAGCGCATTGAGGATAACTGGTGGGAAAAAGCTGTCAGCCGAGACTATTACATTGCTGAAAATAGCAACGGCCAACACTACTGGATATTTCGCGATCGTCTGGACAAAAGCTGGTTTATCCAGGGTATTTTTGCCTGAGGCGAAAAGACTTGTTTAAAAAAGCATTAGCCGGACTTATTCGCCGCGGCAAGTACCGCATTGAGCGTAGGGCTTGGGCGCATAAAGTCTTTAACTGTCGCACGATCGGCATGGTAATAACCATAGCCTTCAGCTTCGATAGGTTTGCCCTGCGCTTTTTCCAACTCGGAAATGATTGTGGCTTCGTTTTCAGCCAGCGCGCTGGCAAGAGGCGCAAACTGAGCTGCCAGATCGGCATCTTCTGTTTGCGCTGTAACAGCCTGCGCCCAGTACATGCCAAGATAAAAATGACTACCACGGTTGTCCAGTTCACCAACTTTGCGCGATGGTGACTTATTATTGTCCAGCAATTTTCCAGTGGCCTCATCAAGCGTTTTTGCCAAGATGCGGGCGCGGGCATTGTCATGCTTGATACCCATATCTTCCAGGGATACCGCCAGTGCCAAAAACTCTCCCAGAGAATCCCAGCGCAAGTGATTTTCTTCCTGTATCTGCTGCACATGCTTGGGCGCGGAACCACCTGCTCCGGTTTCATACATACCACCGCCTTTCAGCATAGGCACGATGGACAGCATTTTGGCAGAAGTACCCAGCTCCAGAATTGGGAACAGATCAGTAAGATAATCCCGCAGTATGTTGCCGGTAACAGAAATCGTATCGCTACCGCGTAGCATCCGTTCCATGCTGCGACGAATAGCCTCATCATAGGTCATGATGCGTATATCCAAACCTTCGGTGTCGTGGTCTTGCAGGTAAACATTGACCTTCTTTATCAACTCGATATCGTGAGCACGATTGCGATCCAGCCAAAAAATAGCCGGTGTGTCAGATTGTCGTGAACGAGTGACTGCCAATTTAACCCAGTCGCGAATAGCATCGTCCTTGGTCTGGCAAGCTCGCCAGATATCACCCTTTTCTACTTCGTGCTGCGTCAGCACAGTGCCATCCGCATGAACCACTCGCATTATGCCATCAACTTCGATTTCGTAGGTTTTGTCGTGCGAACCGTACTCCTCTGCCTTTCTGGCCATCAGCCCCACATTGGGTACCGAACCCATTGTAGTCGGATCGAATGCACCATTGGTTTTACAGAAGCTAATCATCTCCTGATAAATAGTGGCGTATGTGCTCTCTGGCATTACGGCCTTACAATCTTTCGCCTTGCCATCCGGGCCCCACATTTTACCGCCGTTGCGGATCATGGCTGGCATGGAAGCGTCTACAATCACATCGCTGGGCACGTGCAAATTGGTAATACCTTTAACAGAATCAACCATGGCCATTTCTGGGCGACCTTCATAGCAGGCATGGATATCTTCCATAATCTCTTCGCGCTTGGAACGCGGCAGGGATTCAATTTTTTCATAAACACTGCTTAAACCATTATTGGGATTAACGCCCAGCTGATCAAACAGCTCGCCATACTTTTCAAACAGGTCTTTGTAGAACACGGTTACTGCATGGCCAAATACTATGGGGTGAGACACTTTCATCATGGTCGCCTTCACATGCAAGGACCACATCACGCCAGAGTCTTTAGCGTCCTGTAATGATTGCTCCAGAAAATCGCGTAGCGACCGTGCGCTCATACGCATACTATCCAGAACTTCACCGGCCTCCATGCTCAGCTCTTTATTAACCGTGACGGTGCCATCTTTCGCGACAAACTCAATGCGTATATCACAAGCTTCTTGCAAGGTGGTGGACTGTTCAGCCGAATGAAAGTCGCCTTCGCGCATATAATCTGCGTGGGTGCGAGAGGCCATGCTCCATTTGCCCATGGAATGCGGAAACTTACGTACATACTGTTTTACCGCAGCGGGCGCACGACGGTCAGAATTACCCTCGCGTAACACTGGATTAACCGCGCTGCCTAACACCTTGGCATACCGCCCTGCGATCTCATGCTCGGCATCTGTTTGGGGGGCTTCGGGGAAATCAGGAATGGCATATCCCTGCCCCTGCAACTCGGCAATACAGTCTTTCAGCTGTGGCTCTGAAGCACTGATGTTGGGCAGCTTGATAATATTGGCGTTAGGGTCCTGAGTCAGCTGACCCAGGAAAGCCAAACCATCCTCCACCTGCTGGTCTTCACTCAGAATATCCGGGAAAAGGGATAAAATACGCCCGGCCAAAGAAATGTCACTAATTTTTACATCTATGCCTACCGCTGAGGTAAACGTTCGCACCACAGGAAGTAATGAGCAGGTGGCCAGTGAAGGCGCTTCGTCGGTGAGCGTGTAATAGATCGTTGATTCGGTACTGGACATGTATATTCCTATTATTAATGGCTAACAGTGGACAGATAGAGAACTGGGCATCCTAAGCATAAGAGATTTTCGAATACGCACTACATTATACGGTAGTTCCAGAGCCCACACACGCCCCGCATCCCGCCATAGCCCCTACAGACTCAAACCGATAGCAATTTTAAGAGGTGGGCGGAGGAATAATCGTGCCTTGTATGCCCAAAACTGCGCTGGATTTAAACTCCCGGTTATAGAGCACTAACACTGTCAATGTGGAGGCAATCAAAAAAGGCACAACGCCAGAGAGCCAACAAACCACTGACAACGCAAAATAATAGGCCCGCAGACAGCTATTATTGTCATGACCGGCACTGTCCATGATTTTCGCCAGATTCTTGGCAAATACAATCCTTTGCTGTGGCGACAGCTGCTCATCGGAGTTAGGCGCCCCCCCGACAACCACTCCGGCAAAGCCATACTGCCGCAAGCTCCAGGTCACCTTGAAAAAAGCGTATATAAGGATAAGTAACAGCAGTGACAATTTGGCCTCAATTTGCCCTGGTGCCTGTCGATGGGTTAATGGGATATGTGAGGTGAGTTCAGCAATTTGTTCACTGGTTGTCAGCGCAGTGAGCACCGCAGCCATAAGTAGCAAGGTGGTCGAGGCAAAAAAGCCAACAACTCGCTCCTGGTTGGCCAGTAGCGATGCATCGGTCATACGCATGTCGCGATGTAGCATGCGCATAGCCCAAGCTTCCCTTTGGCTGCGCAAAGAGCGTGAGAGTGATGCCGCTTCACTTTTTTTAGCGCGATACTTGGCGTAGCGCGCGTAGCCTATCCACAGCAGGAAAAAATAGACCAGCGCGATGATTTCAATACTGTCCAGCGGTGAAAAAACTAAATTGTCCCCTTTTCTCTCGCCATATCCAGAGCCAGATCTTCGATCATATCTTCCTGGCCGCCCACTGTTCTTCGACGACCCAACTCTACCAGTATATCGCGACTGGATAAACCGTACTTCTCGGCACTGCGCTTGGCAAACAATAAAAAACTGGAATATACACCTGCCCAACCCAGAGTCAGAGCATCGCGGTCAACCCGTACAATGTGATCCATCATCGGTACAATCAGATCTTCAGCAATATCCATGGCCTTGAACAAATCGATCCCGGTATCAACCCCCATGCGATCGCAAACAGCAATGAACACTTCCAGAGGCGTATTCCCCGCACCCGCACCCAATCCTGCCAGCGAGCCGTCTATGCGATTAGCTCCCGCTTCTACGGCGGCGAGTGAATTGGCAATACCCATCCCCATGTTGTGATGGCCGTGAAAACCAAGCTCAGTTTCAGGCCTGAGCTCTGCTCGGGCCAGCGCAACGCGTGCGCTCACATCATCGGGTAGCATATAGCCCGCTGAGTCTGTGATATAGACACAATTTGCCCCAAAATCCTCCATCATTTTGAGCTGCTGTAGTAACTCATCTGGACCAACCATATGAGCCATCATCAAGAAGCCCACAGTATCGAGATTATCGTACTTGGCAGCCATGGTGAGGTGCTGCTCAGATACATCCGCCTCGGTACAATGCGTCGCCACTCGAATGGTGGAAATACCACAATCCACCGCCATTTTCAGATGATCAACCGTACCGATACCGGGTAACAACAGTGCAGAGACTTTGGTCTGCTTCATCTCTTTACACACGGCGGTGAGGTATTCTTCATCGCTGGCAGCCGGAAAACCATAGTTCACCGAAGCGCCGCCAAGGCCGTCGCCATGGGTGACTTCAATCAGCGGAATACCCGCCTCATCCATCGCTTTGGCAGTCGTCACCATCTGCTCAACTGTGATCTGGTGGCGCATGGGATGCATGCCATCACGCAGGCACATATCATGAATCGTTATCTTCCTTCCTTCTAAATTCATTGCTCTACTCTTCTCTATTAGTTTGCGGTGGCGTTAAGCAGCATTGGGAACAAAATTTCCCGCCAGAATCTCTTCAGCATACATTTCGGCAGTGCGTAAACCTGCCGCCGTCATAATGTCCAGATTGCCAGCATACTTGGGTAGAAAATCGCCCAAGCCCTCAACTTCCATATAAATAGAAACTCGTTTGCCATCAAACACGGGGCCATTTTTCAGTGTGTACCCGGGAACATACTTTTGCACTTGGGCGATCATGTCATGCACCGACTTGGTGATCGCTTCTTTATCAGGTTCATCCACGGTGAGGCAATGAACTGTATCGCGCATCATCAATGGTGGCTCCGCTGGGTTAATAATGATAATCGCTTTACCACTTTTGGCGCCGCCTACCTTTTCAATGCCGCTTGCAGTCGTTCGGGTAAACTCGTCAATATTTTTGCGCGTACCGGGGCCAGCAGATTTACTGCTCACCGTTGCGATAATTTCACCGTAGGAAACCTCCTGCACACGACTCACCGCAGCTACCATTGGAATAGTGGCCTGACCACCACAGGTAACCATATTCACATTCATAGCTTTAGTCGCCACAGCATCGGTAAGATTCACTGGTGGCACGCAGAATGGTCCAATAGCCGCCGGGGTCAGGTCTATCATCACCGCACCCTGCTCATTCACTTTGCGACTGTTTTCGGCATGTACATACGCTGAAGTAGCATCGAAACAAATTTGCACGCCGTCTTCGCGCATGGTGGGCAGCATACCGTCTACACCCTCAGCCGTCGTTTTCAGCCCCATTTCCGTGGCTCGTGCCAGCCCCGGAGAGTCCGGGTCGACGCCTACCATCCAAACAGGTTCTACAAATTCGCTGCGCATAGCTTTCATTAATAAATCCGTCCCGATATTGCCGGGGCCGATGATGGCTACTTTTACTTTGGTACTCATGAGTATCCTTTTATTGCGTTCTGATAAATGATGCAGGATATGCTGCCTGCCAACTTGGACGGCGGGTTACCGTGTGATACCAGCGCCCGATGCCGGAAAACTCCGTCGTGAAATTTGCGCCATAAGCTGCGGCGACCCCACAGCGCGCAGCCAGGGCGCAATCGGCGGCACCGAAAAACTCACCACCGAAGAATGGCTTATCGCCGAGAAACATATCTAACTCCTGCAAACATGCACGCCATTTATTTTCGTAGGTTTCGATAAACCCACTGTCCCACTCCGATGCCGTTTTTGAGCGTTTCTCGAACACCAGTTCCCGCAAGCAGGCGCCCACAAGCTTATCGGAGTATGCGTGCAGGAGGCGAATCTGCGCCTGCTCGGCAGGCTCACCAGGAAATAGTTTGCCGGGACCATAGCGATCCTCGAGATACTCCAGTATCACACCGGACTCCCAAATCGCCACCGCACCATCCACCAACACCGGCACACTTCCCGTGGGGCTTAATCGGCTAACATCAGGGTGCTTTTCTGCAAATGCAATTTCCACGATCTGGTATTCAAGTCCCAGTTCAGCAAGCGCAATTCGCACTTTCCAACAGAAGGGACAATCAGTACGTTGATAGAGAGTTAACATGAGAAAAGGCAGCCTTATACGCGACTAAGGCGCAAGCCCTGGAGATGATCCAGGACATACTCAATACGATCACTACCCCAGAATAACTCCTCACCTATCTGAAAGCTGGGAACCCCTATCAAGCCCAAGTCTTCAGCCTCACTCCAGTTTTTGTCAAGCTGAGCAAGGTTGACTTCATCGGTAAGGGAAGCCTGCAACCCGTCCCGGTCTAATCCAATACTGTCTCCGACATCCAACAATACTTTTTCATTACCAATATCCATACCACCCGCCCACTCCGCACGCATCACCTCGACAATCCAGGGGCGCAACAAGCCCTGTTGCTCGGCAAATAACGACGCAGCACCGGCGAGAGTCGGCTCAGTTGTTGGCGGAGGCGGGTTCATGGGGATACCCATTTTTTTGGTGATGCGCCGCATATCCTGCCGCACCAGAGGTATCTTAACTTTAGCGCGATCAGGTGGTGAACGACCTCCCCAGCCACCTAAAGGTCGCCAGATCAAATTGGCGTAATAGTCATCAAAAATTTGAAATAGCGTTTTGGATGCCAAATAGCAATAAGGGCTACGGAAATTGAAAAATACTTTTACATCTATTGATTCAGACATTGACTGATAACCCCAAAAAAATCCCTGGCAGCCTAAGCCGGCTGTCCAGGGAAAGAGGAAGAACGGAAGGCTTAGCGCCCCTTTGCGCGCATGTTCTGCACGGTGAAGATCTTGATCGGGTTCATCGCAGAATCGACCTGTCCTTTAAACTGCCCAGTGGTACAGTGACCGGCCTGAACATCCAGCATAGAGAAAGCATCATCCACGGAAACACCTGTGCCCTTGTTCTTGGGCAGGTGATGATCAGGGTGAGCCTGACCGATTAGCCAAGACTTCCACAGATCGCCCTTGCGGTCGTAAATCAGTGTGCGAGGGAGCGTAAAGGTCTGTGCATCGACATAGTGAACGCGCTTGCTGATGGGGTGATTTTCATCCACGGGGTCAGATTCGAGCACATAGACCTTGCGCAACTGCCACGTGATATTGGGAAAACAACCGCCCTTGCCACCAAACTCAACAAATTGATAACCGTCTTTTTCAACCAGGTCGGTCGCCAACACCATGTCATTGTGATTATAAAAAGGCAGCAGGATATTCTTGGTGCCTTTGTAGGTCCAATTCATATCCGAGATACGGCCGTTGTAACCCTCAAAATCTTCAATCATCAGGTCCGCACCCAGGAACGAATCAGTAATTTGTCCCGATGAGAGACGACGAACACGACGCTGAAAGCCCAAGTACAACCAGGTGTTATCCCGCGTTAAATCATTCTCGGAACGGTGAATCAACAGCTGCGTATTTTTAACATCAAAAGGTTCCAGTACCTGCACATAGATCGCCCGATACAATTCAGAGGGGTTCTCGGCAAACTGTGGTACAGGCTCCTGATTTACCCGGTGCATGTAATTGAGAAAGTGAAAATTGAACTTCAGCGTACGCTCGACCTTTGCAGACTCCAGGTCGCGGTACTTCCAGTAAAAAGGAGCAATCGCTGCGCTGTCTCCCCAGTTGTAGCCGTATTTATAGTTCCAGGCTAGTTTTTCCCCAGCACGGCTGTCTGACAAGTCAGGCTCCTCAGGAAACGGGCGACCCGCTACAAAGCCGTTTATTTCACCCAGGTTTTCACCCAGACTTACTTGGCCTGTACTCTTACGAGTCGCCTCTACATAACTGGGATGAAGGTCAAAAGAAGTCGTCTCACCTACTTTCACGTCCAGCCAACCATTTTTCACTTGATCATAAAGCGCGGGGTCCATGGCATCTTTAAACTGGTCAGCGTTATCAGCGTTTATCGTCATACCGACGGTTATACCGTCCACATGGGGAACGCCGTCCTTGTAGGGGTAGAACGATGTCTCTACATCTTCAACCGTTGCGAACGCCCCCGCTGAGCTCAAGGCCGTGGCCAGAGCAATACCTATACATTTATTTTTAATCATCATAGTTCTCCTGATTCTCATCTCAATTAAAAGCGGTAGCGTAAAGTAACCTGAAACTCATCTTCTTCGCTCGCACTGGCCAGCGGCCCTGCGCGGAACCGACCCAGAGGCTCAATACCACTCAGGCCGACAGAGCCGGACTGTAATGGGTCAGCATGAGCGGGGGTAGCTGTGAAAGGAGGGAACGGGTTACAACTGCGGCAGTCGTCAAATTGCTGGTCTGCCATGCTGTCGCCAAATTTGATATTAAAACCCACTATCAGGCGCCAGCTATCGTCAATCAGCCAGTCGACAGAGGGTGCAAAAGTACCCGCTTGAGCCTCATAGTCATAGGCCATAATAATCTGTGGGCTAATGGTATCGGATTTGTACCATCCTTTGATTAACAGGGTAGCAGTGTAGTTATCTTCCCAGTTGGGGATACCAACATTACCCAGCGGTGCGCTCTGCAGCTCATGATCCAGCATGTGTTCACCAAAGATCTGGCCTGAAATCAAGAATGCGCGTGTCTTGTTAAGGAAGGGAATAAAGGTACTTCTGTCTATTCCCAACACCCAGCGGAACATATCGGAATCAGAGTACAGATCTGGCTCCAATGTATTGGCAAATTCCTCACCAGTCGTATACGTCGCCTCAACTCGGAACACGGTCGAAATCGAATCGAGATCGAAATCCAGCGATCCCCCAATCAAATCAACCTCCGGAAAATCTATATCAAAGGCAATGATGTGATCCCACTTCGCAACTTCACCCGTGAAGGCATTCATTGATTCAATGTTGCCACGTAATACGGGTAACTGTTGAAAGTAGTGATAGTAGTTCAGGGAGAAACCCACACTGTTGTAGACACCTTCCAGTTTGAGACCACCCTGCGTGTTACCCAACTCCCAATCGGGTAAATTCACATCGCGAATACCAATCACGCCAGGAGCAAAGTCGGCTGCCAGCAAACCGGGATCATCGGTGATGCCAATAGCGGCCGCTGGAACAAAGTTAGATACAGTACAGCCGTTTTCCCAACAGTTGTTCATACTGCGGAAGAAAGAGCCCGCTCCGAGGATCTCATACGGAGTACCACCCTGACCCAGTGCACTGGGACGAAATTTGTCAAAGTTCCACACGCCCTGCACGTTTAGGTCGTCGAAAACACCAACAGCACCCCAGCGATATTCTGCAGTCGCTATCCACTGAGGAATACGAATATCTTCCAGCTCGTCGTATATGTTCTGCCGCGAGTAATCTACAGGGTTGATAATATCCAGTACGCGGAACAGGTCAGTACGACCCCACACGACCTGCTGCTTACCCACTCGAAGAAACAACTCGGAGGTATCACCTGTAGGGATACTTCCCTCGACGTACAACTCCCTAATAAAATCCAATTGATCATTAAACTCTGGAAAACGCAGGTCATCGAGGTCGCTGTCCATATAGTCTTTCAGACCGCAACCACGACTATCTTTATCACAGGGACGCACCGGCACACCGATAGTCACTCCGCCATTAGGATTATGGAAATCCTCGCCCAAAACTTTTAGCCCCTGATTGGGGTTACCCGCCGTATCAAACAGAAACCCGGGTGGTATCGGCGAACCAGCGGCTGCGCCCCCGTTGCCCAAAATAGACGTTCCCCAGGGGGAGTCTCCGTTGCCACCAAACACTGCCTGTGTGGTGGTACTGCCAGCATTTTGAAAGCTGCGGGAACCCCCGGCATTCTCTCCAAATTCGTCATCGTTGAGATCGTACACGCCATCGTAGGTCGCCCTGAGCGTACCACTGACGCGGAAGTTGCTCAGCCCCATTTTTTGGCCCATATCTTTACTGAACTCAAACTGAGCGGTGTTACGAAACTTGCTCAACCCAACGCCGTCGCGAACAAAGGTGGCGTTTTCAACAAAGCCCGCTGTATCCCACTCCTCATCCTGGGCTGCTGCGACTGTCGCCATTAGCCCACCCAGCAAAGAGGCACTGCCCACCACCGCTAGAATTTTATTTTTAGTTTTCATATGGTTCCCCCATGTGCAATTAAATTTGGCCTTTACGTACACGTGCACCGTCAAGACCCCGCCAGTGAACTATGCCGCCGACTGTTTACGCTCAACTTTCTCTCTTTCATCACTCTTCAACCCGCCGTTCAGAATAAACGCGGGTTTAAACCTGATAATCCATGCCGGTACTAAGTTGACAGCAGCCCAGGCATTAAGAATTAACATAACAACCAACAACAGTGCAGCGTCGGCCTGAAAACGTAAGTCGGAGACAAAAGCCCACATAACAATACCCCCAATTAAAGCCATGGCAGTAAAGCCAATCGCTTTACCCGTAGTTGCAATAGCATTGTGAATACCCGCTTTCAGGTCGCCGCCCTTGGCTAAAGTAACTTCCTTGATGCGGTCCATCATATATATGGAGTAATCAATTCCCACACCGATACCCACTGCGATAATTGGCACTGTATTTACATCAATGCCAATACCCACGATACCCATGTATGCATACGTCGCAACGGTACAGAAGGTCATAACCATCAACATCAACCAACCGGCATGCAGCGAGGAATAGAACACTGTGACAAACAAAAATATCAATACCATGGCCGCTGGAATAATCACGATGTTGCTCTGAAATGCCGATTCGTTGATCGCTGCAGTAACACCGATGGGGCCTCCCGCAAGACGTATCTCAAGACCTTCAACCTGATTGGTGGGATCGTCTATCCACTGCTTGGCCATATGGATAGCTCGGCGCAAGGTCTCGCCCTTGTGATCTTTGTAAAAGAACACCAGATTCGCAGACTGCTCATCGGTATCGATAAATTCCTTTAGCGCACCGGGGATAGGACTGGAAGCCATAAAAGCAAACATAAGGCCACCCACATAGCTGGCCTCATCAGGGATAACCGCCCATCGTGGATCATCGCTATGGAGAATCTGGTTAACTTGTTTAACCAAACCCGGAATACCCTTACTCCCTCCCATATCAGGGTCTTGCAACATATGAATCTGGAAGTCCTGTAATGCCCTCAGCACTTCCGGACGTTTGATGCCACCGGGTTCGCTGGTAGTGGCCACCACATACATCTCTTCAGACCCGGGGAAGTTCTGGTTAATGCTTTTCGAAGAAACATTGTAATCATGATCGGGATACAAAATAGGTGACCCAGGCTCTGACTCACCCACCTGAACTCTTGAGCTCAAGGCACCGCCCCCCAAATAAACCATAAGCGCAAAAATCAGAACAGCAATCGAACCGTTGCGACTGGAAACAAAGCGCGCAGTTATATCAAACAGACCACTACTCTTCTCCTGTTCCTTTTCCTTGAGTTGACTCAAGGGCAGCAACGAAAGAATCAACGGTACTGTCATGAGTACGGTTATGACCACAGTTCCCGCCCAGATAGAGGCGTAGATACCCAACTTCACATTGATAGGAGATGAGCCCAGGGAAATAAGGAGAAGACCTACCGCATCTGAGACAATGCCCAGTGTGCCGGGACGAAACAGAGCCTCAAACGTTCTGCGCGCCGCGTCGTGGTTATCAGTGGCGTTGGATATCTCCATGTAGTAACGCTCCACCAACTGGATACCGTGTGACATCGCCCGGGCAGAAATCAGGAAAGGAATAACTA
>JADGEN010000092.1 GCA_016744355.1 Halieaceae bacterium | reverse complement strand
ATTGATGGGCGCGCGGGTTATCGCAGCGGCCAGTACAGCAGAAAAGCTGGAACTGTGTAAATCACTGGGCGCCGATGAGGTGATTAATTATTCTGAAGTATCGTTAAAAGATGCTATCAAAGAACTGACGGATGGTAAGGGTGTGGATGTTGTCTACGACCCGGTGGGCGGTGACTATGCAGAGCCGGCGATTCGTGGCATGGCGTGGAACGGGCGTTATCTGGTCATCGGTTTTGCCAGCGGCCCAATTCCTAAAATTCCGCTGAATCTGGCGCTGCTTAAAGGTTGCTCAATTGTCGGCGTGTTTTGGGGGCGTTTCGGGGGTGAAGAGCCTGAAGAAAATCTGAAAAACATTGAGGAGTTGTGGGAGTTATTCGCTGCCGGTAAGCTGAACCCTGTGGTCACCGATAGTTTCTCAATAGATCAGTACGAGGACGCCTTCAACTGTCTCATTGAGCGGCGGGCGAGGGGGAAAGTCATCATGAGCTTTAGTGAGTAGGCCAATGCAGTCTTTCGTATTCAATACCGCCGCCAGAATAGTTAGCGCTTGCGGCAGCGCACTGCAACTAACTGATCAGTGTGCTCAGTTGGGAGTTAAACGTCCATTACTGGTGACTGACCCTCAGTTAGTCAGTATTGGTTTGATTGAACCCGTTGTTGCGGCTTTGCGCGCGTCCGGCCTCGATGTCGTTATGTTTGACCAAGTGAGGGAAGACCCGCCTGAAAGTACTGTGTTAGAGGCTGAACTGTTGGGGCGGACGGAGCAAATTGACGGTGTTATCGCGGTCGGTGGTGGCAGCTCAATGGATGTGGCGAAGGTCGTGGCAGTGTTACTGGGTGGCGGTCAGTCCCTGGCTGAACTCTATGGTGTGGACCAGGTGTCTGGGGGGCGTTTGCCGCTGATTCTGGTTCCCACTACCGCGGGCACAGGTTCAGAAGTAACCCCGGTAGCGGTTATAACCACTGGTGAAACTACCAAGGCTGGTGTGTCTTCGGCAATTTTATTGCCGGATGTTGCAGTGCTGGATGCGGACCTTACGCTGGGTTTGCCTCCTGCGATTACCGCCATGACCGGTGTTGACGCCATGGTGCACGCCATTGAAGCCTACACCTCCCAACACAAGAAGAACCCCTTGTCTGATAATTTGGCGCGTCAGGCGCTGCACTTACTGGCCAGAAGTATTCGTGCCGCCGTACATGAGGGTGGCAATCGCGAGGCCAGAGCTAATATGTTGCTGGGAGCCATGCTGGCGGGCCAGGCCTTTGCCAATGCTCCAGTGGCGGCTGTACATGCACTGGCTTACCCTCTGGGTGGGCATTACCATATCCCGCACGGGCTCAGTAACTCTCTCGTTTTGCCTTCGGTGTTGGAGTTTAACGCCCTTAATGCCAGCGAGCTGTACGCGGAGTTGGCTGATATTGTTGTGGGCGAGGTGGTGCCGGGAAGCAGCGAAGCAAAGACAGCTGCGTTAATAGCGAGCCTGCGCCAACTCATCGATGATGTGAACCTGCCCGCTACGCTTAGCGAGGCCAAGGTGAAGAAAAGTGACCTGGAGATGCTGGCGCAGGACGCCATGTTGCAGCAGAGGTTGTTGATAAATAACCCCAGAGATGTCTCGTATGAGGATGCTTTGTCGATCTATACAGCAGCCTATTAGCTTTTGAAACGTGTCACTTGAGCGGCTGCGATTGCATGTCAGCTCTCAACTCGGATTGCGTCGCTCCGCAATTACCAATGAAAGCAGCACAATAAAAAATACACTACCGCTGAACAGTGCCGCCAATGGACCGTGAATCTGGTACAAAAAGCCTGCGGTAATAGGCCCAATAATAAAGCCGATAGCAGGGCAGGAGCTGACCAGTCCAGCAGCGGCCCCCTGTTCCTCTGCCGATACTGCCAGTGACGTCCCGGCGGAAATTGCCGGCATACACAGTCCCATTCCCATACCTAGAAATCCCATTCCTATCGCAAGTACCGGAAAGGTTTCGAAGTTGGCGATAAACAATGCGCCAAGCAGGGCCGACAGCAAACCAAGGCGAACAAATTGTCCCGCCTTCAGCTTCAGTCGTTGCATCACGGTGACCTGCATAGTAAAGGTGAAAATCGCTGAGACCATAAGCGCCGCGCCGGTCATTTGGGCGGTTTGAATGCCTGTCAGTGAGAGTTTGTCCTGTAGCTGAAACCCCAGTGTTTGTTGTATGCCGGAAAACCCGATAAACAGGCCTATAGCAGATGCGAGGTACCGCACAATGCGCGGGTCGGTGTAGCGTAGTTTTGTTTTCGTTTGTCTGGCGGTTATCTGGGGTTTAGGGGTGGGGGGCAATTGTCGCCACGCCAATAGTGCTGCAGTGGCAGACAGGGCGCCCGCGAAATATAGCGGCGCCAACAGTCCCAATGTTGCGAGCAGGCCGCTCACTGCCGGGCCGAGAATAGTGCCCATGCTATTGGCCGTACCCAATTTGGCCATAGTGCTGGTGCGCTTGTCCTGCGACGAATTGTCGGCAGCATAGGCGGCGACTGTTGGTGCTGTGGCTGACATGACCAGCGACTGGCTGGAGCGCGCCAGGAGCAAAACACCATATAGCGTGAGGCCGCTGAGCAGGCCTGTGAGGCCTGCATAAAAAACACTGGTAAAGATGACGGTGCCTACGGTGTAACCAACCAGTCCGGTAATGATGATGGGTTTGCGGCCCACCCTGTCGCTGAGCCGACCCCAGCGTCGTGAGGCGAAGGTGAATACGATTGAGGACAAGGTGATGATGGAGGTGATTTGCAGTTCATTCAAATTCACCTCGCGCCCCAGTGGCGGCAATATCGCAAACACCAGTGACTGTCCGATACTGGTCGCCATCAGGCTCAGTATCAGAATCGTCATTTGATGCCGGGTTAATTGCCGGGACAAAGAGGTTCGCCTCGCTAGTGCTTGAGTTCTCTAAGTTAGGTCTACTTTAGCTCACTGGATGACTTTTCCAGCACGCGCCGCGCCACGATAAGCTGTTGAATTTGCTGCGTGCCCTCAAAAATATCGAGAATTTTGGAATCCCGTGCAAACTTTTCCAATAAGGTGTTTTCGCTATAGCCCAGACTCTGGCACAACTCGACACAGCGCAGCGTGACATAGTTGCCCATGCGCCCGGCTTTGGCCTTGCACATGGAGGCTTCCATGGAATTGGGTTGTTTGTTGTCGGCCATCCAGGCAGCTTTCTGCACCAGCAAGCGTGCTGCATTCCAATGTGCCTCCATTTTATAAAGCTCGGCCTCAAGTGCAGACACATTACCGGGCTTCTTGTCGTAATCCAGTTCCACTCCCTCCTCATTTAGAAGTTGGTGGGTGAGGTCCAGCGCAGCGCGGCCAACGCCGATGGACATAGAGGCTACTGGAGGGCGAGTATTGTCAAAGGTTTGCATTACACCACCAAAGGCTTTTTTCCTCTCTTCTGCATTGGTGGCGACGGCTGCGGTTCCGAGTATATTTTCTTTGGGGATACGGCAGTCAGCGAAGCTGATGGCCGCGGTGTCGGAGGCGCGTATGCCCATTTTGTGTTCCAGCCGGGTGACTTCACAGCCAGGCGTACCTTTCTCCACAATAAACGACTTGATGGCGGCTTTACCCAGCGACTTATCCAGTGTTGCCCATACAACCAGCGTGTCGCAGCGCTCGCCGTCGGTGACGAAAATCTTTTCACCGTTAATAACCCAGTGGTCACCATCGGCAACTGCTGTAGTGCTGATATTGGCTGAATCTGAACCTGTGCCCGGCTCAGTAATACACATGGCGGCATAGGACTTGCCGTATTTTTCGACCTGTTCGGGCGTGCCCACAGCGCTTATGGCTGCGTTACCCAAGCCGCGTCCGGGCATGGCTAACATCAAGCCAGCGTCCCCCCAGCACAGGGCTTCATAAGCGGTAACTGCCATCAGGTTGGCGCCATTTTTGATCTGGCTGGCATCCCCTGGCGCATCTTTGGCAGATCCCGAGGAGCGATTGCCCGCAAGAAGCTTGGCGACCTCTTCCATTTCCTTGGGGTAACTGTGTTCGGCCGTATCGTACTTGCGCGAGTAGGGCCGCATCATATGTTCGGCCACTTGCATTAGGTTGTTGCGGGCTTCCTGGTGTTTTGCGCTCAGCTCAAGATTAATCATGTTGTGTCCTATTGATTGTCTGCATGTGTGGGTGGCGGCTACTTAGACGCTCGCTGTTCCGTCCAGCAAGGCGATGGCCCTGAGATTGCGATACCACAGTTCAACCGGGTGTTCGCAGCAGAACCCATGTCCTCCCAGTAGTTGCACTCCATCGGTACCGATCTTCATCGCTTGTTCGGCGCAAAATACCTTTGCCAGATAGGCTTGCTGGTGAAAATCCAGTCCCTGTTCCGCTAGTGAGGCTGCGCGCCATGTCATCAGACGCATGGCCTCTAGCTCAATGGCAATATCGGCAATCATAAACGCCACCGATTGCCGATTGGTGATAGGTTCGCCAAACGCGATGCGCTCGTTGCAGTACACCTTGACGTAGTCGAGCACGGCCTGACAGGTGCCTACCGCCAGAGCGCAAAGACCAATACGCGAAAGGTCGATAAACCGTTGCAGGTCAAAATTCCTGTCGCCCAGTAATGCTTCGGCACTTAACTGCACGCCATCAAAGGTGAGAGTGGCAAGTTGTGCGGTACGCAGCCCCATATTTGATTCTGCGCTGCGTGTCATGCCTTCCGGCGTTCCTTCGACTATGAAGGCAGCCGGGCCTGTTTCGTCCAGTTCGGCGATAACAAGAAGTAATTCGGCATCCATTCCCAGCGGCACCATGCTCTTGCAGCCGTTGAGCTCAAAGCCGCGCTCGTTGCGGCTGGCTTTGGTTGACAGCTCGGTGGGCTCAAAGGTAGCGCGCGGCTCTATTAGCGCAGTGCTGGCGGCCAAAAATTCTTCTGTGCAGAAGCGGGGCAGAAATTTCTCTTTTTGCGCCTCGCTCCCCTGGTCGAGCAGTGTGTTTACGAAGGCCAGGGGGCTGATGGCACCCAGTGCCATGGATAAGTCCCCGTGCGCCAGATCTTCAGCATTAAGCGCATTGGACACTGGTGAGCGCTCTACACCTGCGCCGCCAAGTGCCTCGGGGATAGGCATGAGTGTGAGGCCCAGGTCCAGGGTTTTTTGGTAGAAACCGGCAGGGGTAACGCTTGATTTGTCGGCCTGCGCAGCTTGATCCCTGATCTCGGCGGCGGAAAAGCGCTGCATGGTTTCGCGGTTCATGCGCTGGTCGTCCGTCAGGGTCAGGTCGAATAGCAGATCTTCGGAGGTATTGCTCATTGGTTTATCCTGTAGTTATTTGGAGATTTCATTGCGCTAGGGTTTCACTATTTTGAGCTGTGTCCCACATCGCCTAGTCCCGGAAGGAATCGAGTGTAGTTTACCGGGAACAGGCGCGAGATTATTGAAATGTACTTGGCGTCCCTGCCAATCAAGAGGCGTTTCTTACGTTTTTCTATAGCTTTTATAATTTGGGCTGCTGCGCAGTCGGCAGTGGTGTTGGCCAGGCTATTGAAGTTGTCTACAGCCTCATCGCGGGTCATATCGTTATTTGTCATACGGGCGTTTTTCACAATGTTGGTTTTGATGCCTCCCGGGTGTACACAGCAGACATGAACATTGCTGTCGGCCATTTCCTGGCGCAAAGCCTCGGTGTAACCACGGACGGCAAATTTGGATGCGTTATAGGCCGACTGTGTGGGTATGCCTATCATGCCGAATACGGAGGAGATGTTGACCAGGTGCCCCTGATGGGATTGACGTAGCAAAGGCAGGAATTCGCGGGTGCCATATACCACCCCCCAGAAATTGATGCCCATTAGCCATTCGATATCTTCGTACTCTGATTCTTCGACTGGCGCTGCAGTGGCCACGCCGGCATTATTGATGACGATGTCCACTTTGCCATGTTCGTCGGAAATGGCCTTGGCCCAGGCCTGGAAGGCGCTCTTGTCGGCGACATCCAAAATATGGCTCTGTACCAGAACATCTTGTCGGCTTAGCGATTGCACGGTCTCTTCCAGCCCCTGTTCGCTGATGTCGCTGATCAGGAGTTTGCACCCTTGCTCGTTCAGCTGCATCGCCAGCGCCCGCCCGATGCCCGAGCCCGCTCCCGTGATGACGGCTAATTTGTCGGTGGTATAGGCCATGTCATTGTCCTCAATGTATTCAGGGAATACATAATAGGGAACTAGACTTTTAAAGCAATAAGCAAGACCTCTGGTCAGCGATTATTCGTATCATGCGCTTGGTTTGAGGCTGGCAATGATGGCCTCACATGTTATTCGCTGTTGCGAGCTTTCCACCGGCCACACGGCTTGAATATAGTACTGATATTGGCCATCGTGAAGAACGTACTGGCGCATATGCCAGTAGGCGAGTTTATCCTGTATCTCTGACGGCAGTATCGAGTCTGGGTTGCCCATTCTTCGGGTTACGTAGAACCCGGGAATCCCATTGATGCTTATTGACGGATCGTGATCAATAACTTCACCTGTCCCCAGGAAGCTGGCTGCCTTGGAGGTATCCATCATGGATTCCAGGGTGTTGAAAGCGGCCACTTTCTGTACCTGTATTTCAACAGAGGTCCTGGAATCATTTTGTCCGCGAATAACGTTCCATTTGGGCTTTTCAGCCGGTGTTGACCAGATGGCTTCCCGTTCAATCCCCCATTTCCCAAAGGCCAGCCTACGATAGCGACTAGTGATTTCCCAGGACGAGGGGAACTCCACTGAAAAACCATAAACCGGGCTGACCAGAGTCTCTGAGCTGGTGTTTTCGGTCATTTTTGTGTCAACAAACGCCGCATCCTCGCCATAGGTAGCTGTTTTTTGCGCCGTAACCCAGCCCTCCAGAATCTGCATCACTCCTTCACTGTCTGCCAGTGCCTTAAAACCGGTTAGCGCTTTTTCCTGTGTGAGTGGTGTGGGAATGTACCCATTGCTACTGCCCGTATTGAGGGCTCGTTTTTCCCAGATAACGTCACTAAAACCCGGAATCCCTTTGCGCGGAACTAGGCTGGCCTGCATAACGTCACCTTGGGAATATTCATTTTCAACTGTCCCGTTGCGGAGAATGATGACGCGTTGGTTGGTGATGGCGTAGCTGAGGTGTTTCATCCATTGGTTCAACTCATTCTTGGCTCGAATGGCGCTATAGTACGCAACCACAGCGGATAACCCAGCGAAGACCAGCAATCTCCAGTCATACGTATTGCTCTGGCCCCGCCCCCAAAGCGCGTAAACAATCCAGCACACCACTGCAACTGCAATATGCTTGTTCCACTGACGATGGCCACGGTAATTCTTGATAACAACAGCTTGCATGTCTGGCCGCCCGGACCAGATAAGCTTTTCACCCTCTTTCAGTGTCAGGTTGGCAGGTGTATCGGTTGAATTTTGCGATTTCATATGATTCATTATAATCGCCGCCAGCCAATGCCTATCAAGCCTACGAGCACCGCTAGCAAGCTCAGCCCCATAAATGACAGCGTCGGTATCGGCTGCGCAGTCCCTGGGGGTGTAGGGACGCTATCGTCCACGCAAGTGACCATGACATTGGAAACGTCTACAGTTGCGATTACCCCGCTGGCGTTGCTGACCGTGCAGGTTTGTCCACTGGGTTGGCTAGATACAGCTACACTATATGGGGCGCCATCGGCCAAGGCATTGGCGAAGGTGAAGCTGCCATCAGAGCTTCTTAACAGGTTATCCAAGCCATTGTTTTGCAGGATAAGACTACCCGCTAGCCCGGAAACAGTGCCACCCACAGTATAGGTTCCCGGCGGTCCATCCCCAACTGTAACCACAATGGCATCCAGGCCTGGATGTGAGATCAGTTGCATCGGATTGACAATCGAGTTGCTAACCCTGTAGGTGTAATCACCCGCATCACCAGCAGCAGCTGTTTTACTAAAGACCCGTTGAATGCCAGCCGGTGCCGGTATAAAAATACCATTTTTATACCACTGATACTGATCATTACCAGATGGATTCTCTGCTAGCTCCGGAGTTATTGTCAGAGCCAGTCCGGATGTGAAATTGATCGACCTCGCAGAGTCAACATAACCGTCCTGGGGGTGGTAGGTGTAAGTTCTTAGATTCGTGTTGTAAGTGAGGTGTTCGCTTTCAAAGTCTGCGAATACAAAGTGGTTCTGGTCAAAATACAAGCGTACCAGCTCGGCATTTCCGGAAAGATCCGGAATGCTGCCGCTTAACTGGTTTGATGTCAGGACGAGATTGAACAGCGCGTTTAAATTGGCGAATTCCAGTGGGACTGGACCGGTTAACATATTGCCATCAAGTGATAGAAACTGCAGTTTCGCAAGACCACCCAGCTCCGGGGGGATGGATCCGATAAGTTCGTTCGAATTAAGATAAAGTTGCTCCAGATTCATCAAATTTCCCAGACTCGCGGGGATTGAACCGTTCAACTCGTTATCAAAGAGGTTCAACACAGTTAAGTTACCCAAATTTCCCAATGCTGCTGGAATTGAGCCGCTTAGCTGGTTGTCATAAATTGATAACAACTCCAAGCTGTTGATGTTCCCTATTTCCGGGGGTATCGAGCCGGATAACTGGTTGGTATAGAGGCGCAGAGTGGTCAGGGCGGTCAGCTCGCCCAGTTCCGGTGGAATACTGCCGGAGAGGTTATTCTGATTGAGAAGAATTTCAGTAATGTGCCCACCGGACACGATGATGTTGTACCAAGAATCTATGGGCGTGTTGGTATCCCAGCCGGTAGTGTTTGTCCACCCGGGGCCATTGGTGCTGTCCCATAAGGCTTCCATTGCCCGACATTCTATTTCCGGCACGCCGGTGCTTACTGTATCGCTACAATTGGTCACTGAAAAAACCGCATAAGCAGGAGCAACAATAATTCCTCCCGATAAGAAAGCCGCGATCTTTAATATTGAACCCAGCTTATGCCCGATGTTTTTCATAGGTCACCCAGATTTGACGATTAATTTTTTACTCAAAAAGCTTAGAGACAAATGCATTGACATGACAATAGTGAACAGTACTCACACCTATGAGTACTGTTACTCATTTACTAAACCAGACGCAGCGTTGTTACACTGGCACTTTGCTTTAATCCAAATACAATACGGACATGTGTATGCGGACAATATTCATATCGATAGTTCTTATGCTTCTGTGTTCCTGCACAAAAATTGTAGATGCCGGTAGCTCAGCTGTTGATATTTCCTCGCAATTTCAATTGGCCCATTCGGCACAGAATGAACACCAACCCATGGATGTTTTGTTTGGTAAAGCCGGCCTTGATTTTCATCCACTGGACTATCCGCAGGATATTGCTGAATTTGGCAAGGACAGCTGGCTGAAGGCACGCTTGCGGCGGACGGATATGAAGCTGGAAGCCGGCATACTTGAACTACCAGGGCAGTTATTTGGTCAGGTAGACA
The DNA here is from genome assembly GCA_016744355.1 of Halieaceae bacterium. GTDB lineage: Bacteria > Pseudomonadota > Gammaproteobacteria > Pseudomonadales > Halieaceae > JBALVT01. The sequence continues at coordinate 2,718 of JADGEN010000092.1, read as the reverse complement.
TATGGTTTGAATTGGCTGACGGGGAGACTTTGCATGACCGTGCAGGTACATGGTATCCCTATGTGGAGCGCAAGGTTAAGCACGCTGGTGTTGCATTTTTTCTGCCACCCCCAGGGCAGGAACCTGTCAATGTGTTGATCAGGATGAGATCAAACAAAGCGATGCCGGTTAATTTTACTGCTCTTTTATGGACGCAGGAGAGTTGGAGCGACTACGTGTTTAATCAGCGTGTCTGGTATGGGGTTTTCCTTGGCGCAATATTAATTCTTGTCATAAACAATATTTTTCTCGCCTTCAGTTTCAGGGACAACTCCTATTTTTTCTATGTTGGCTATATTCTTTGTCTAGCATTTATAGCGATATTGGTCAGCGGACTGGCTGAAGAATATTTGTGGCCGTCGGGAAAGCTGCGTTCGTACATCCTGCTACCCTCGGGTTTAGGTATATTCTTTGTCGTAAACTTTGCTAACACTTTCCTGAATATCAAGCAGCTAAAGCCATCCTGGTATTGGGCTTCAAGTATGCTGTCCATAACCGCATTGGTGTTTGGTGTGATGATAGTGACTGAGTTTCGCGTGCCACTGATACCAGATTTTTTCATTACAAATTTTATGCATATTTTAACGGTGTTGGGGGGGGCTTACTTTATCGCGGCTTCGCTTGGAAGTTACATGTTGGGCATGAAGCAGGCTCGCTTTCTTGCTTTGAGCATGCTGGCTTTGCTCGGTGGTATGGTCATCTACTTTTTGTACACCCACGGCGTGATCAAATACAACGTATATGTGGTTCATGCAATGGAGGTGGGAACATTGATTGAGGGTGTGCTTTTATCGCTAGCTCTCAGCGACCGGATCAACTTGCTCTCAAGTGAAAAAGAGAGGGTGGAGCGAGAGGCCCTGGCAGCGCATCGAACCTTCTCCAAGCGCCTGATACAAGCCCAGGAAATGGACCGTGAAGTGTTTTCAAATACAATGCACGATTCTATCGGTCATGGGATGCTAGTGCTGAAACAAAATCTCGATAAGCTGGCAAGTTCCGATAGTCCGACGCAAAACACGTCGCGAGCGGATGAGCTTCGTCGTCAAGCCGCGTACTGTGGTGAAATTTTGGATGAAGTGCGTCGCATTTCGCATGACCTCCATCCACATTTACTCAAACGACTCGGGCTTAAGTCTGCGATTGAGTCGACCGTGGAAATGGCATTTTCAACACAGAGTATCGAATGGCAGGCCGATATTGGAGATGTACCCCGGGGAATCAATAAAGAGCGGGAAATTGTTATTTATCGGGTGATCCAGGAGTGTCTGAATAACATTTTAAAACATGCGGATGCGACTGAAGTGATCATCGCATTGAGCAGCGATAACAAAATGATCCGGGTAAATATCAAAGATGATGGCAAGGGTATCGACCCAGGCGAAGCCTCAGAGATCGGTCAAGGCCTGTATGGGATGAAAGACAGGGTTGAGTTATTCGGAGGTTGGTTCTCAATCGAATCCAGGCTCGATGTAGGTACTCATATCAGTTTCGGGTTAGCTGTGACGTGAGTATTGCTACTCTTTGAAACAGGTGTAAGTGGTCATTGAGGGGTTTTTTCATTCTGATTAGACTGAAATCAAAATATTGGGCAGAGTAAAAGTTGTGAAGATTATGTCGGAACGGCAACAAACGTTACTGATTGCGGACGATCACCCCATATTTCGACAGGGTATGAAGCAGGTCCTCGAGCCAACCCTGTGGCTGCGCATTGTGGCGGAGGCTGAAAGCGGAGATTCTGCGCTCACCCAGATCAGGTATCTCAAGCCAGATATCGTGATTCTGGACATTGCCATGCCCGGTATGGACGGTCTGGAAGTTCTTGAGAAAGTACGACCGGCATACCCGGATATGATTGTGGTTATCGTCACCAGCTATGATGATCAGGCCTATCTGGAGCGGGCACTCGAGCTTGGGGTGAACGGCTACGTCATCAAGGATGTAGCCGCTGAGAACATTGTTCAGTGTCTCGATACTGTGAGGCGCGGGGAAATCTATATAAGTCCAACTCTGGGCGGTCGCGTTCCAAAATTACCTACATTTGAAAGCGTTGAATTAGAGTCGCTGAAGACGCTAACCGAAATGGAGCGCATTGTCCTGGAGAAAGTTGCCCAATTCCTGACCAGTAAGGAAATAGCGAGAGATCTGTGTGTTAGCTTCAGGACAATACAAAACCATCGCGCTCACATCTGTTCAAAGCTCGAGCTGAAGGGCACTCATCAGCTAATGAGCTATGCGCGCAAGCATCGTGAGTTGCTCAAGAGCAGTTAGTTCGCGGGGACCACTAATGCCGGCACACAGTTAACCTGTTGCCAACATACTGCCACTCTGCTCTGGACAGATTGCGGCCTTTCGCCTAAAATCACCGGCCAGAAATCGCAGGCTCGAAAAACACTCGAGTACTGTACTAGCCGCACAATAGCCAGAGCTGAATTTATGCTAAAAGCGAGATGAGGATACCCATCTCGCTTTTTTTCGAGCGCGCGCAGCAGTGCTTATTCTCTTGATCGATGGAGGTTTACTTGTCCAGTCCAGCCCTATTAGCCCTTGAAGATGGCAGTATTTTTAGAGGGTTGGCAATTGGTGCTATAGGTGATGCAAATATGGAATTAGGAAATAAAGATGAAGCTCTTGAAAAATATTTAGAAGCCTCTGTAATGAATCCTAATGACTTTACAACAC
>JADGEN010000091.1 GCA_016744355.1 Halieaceae bacterium | reverse complement strand
GTGTATCATAGCCAAAATTCAGTACACCCCCGGGGACCGCCGTGACATCTAAACTAAGGAAAGTATCGCTGCTATCAGCACTCGCACTAGGACTTACTGCAGCTATTCCTGCTGCTTCAGTACAGGCGCAGGAAAAAACCCAAGCGCTGTTTGGCGCAGTGCACGTACACACCAATTACTCATTCGATGCGTTCACCAATGGCACACTGGCCACTCCCGCAGATGCCTATAAATGGGCCCAGGGTGAAGCCATTCCCGGGGGTGTTGGTGGCGCTCCGGATATCAAAATCAAAAAGCCACTGGATTTTTATGCGGTATCTGACCACGCTGAATTTATGGGTGTGTTCAAGGAAATGGGCAATCCCGACAGCCCCTTGAGCAAACACCCCATGGCTGCACGTATTACTTCTACGGACCAGAACACCGCCATGCAGGCCTTTGCCGAGGTGCTGAGAAATTTCAGTCAGGGAAAGAAAGACCCCGCCCTACTCAACCCCGAAATCAGCGAGGGCGTCTGGAGCGATATTGTTAAAACCGCCGATGACTACTATAAGCCCGGCCAGTTCACCACGTTTCCCGCCTTTGAGTGGTCCTCCAATCCGCAGATGCAAAATCTACATCGGGTAGTATTGTTCCAGGATTCCACCGTATTGCCCCAGCAGGCCTTGTCATCACACGAGTCTCGTGACCCGGAGCATCTATGGGCCTGGATGGACAGCCAACGCGGTAACGGTTCGACCTTAATGGCCATTCCCCACAATGCCAACGCAAGCGATGGCCTCATGTTCTCTTTGCAAACTTTCGATGGCAAACCCCTGGATGAGGCCTATAGCAAAACGCGACAACGAAACGAACCCCTGTATGAAATTACCCAGATTAAAGGCACCTCCGAAACGCACCCCGTGCTGTCGCCCAACGATGAGTTTGCCGGCTTCGAGCAATGGGATTACACCTTGTCTGCCGATTCATTGCGACCTACTCACAGAAAGGGTAGCTTCGCGCGCCAAGCTCTGCTCGACGGCTTGAGCTTTCAGGCCGCCGGCAAAGGTAACCCCTTCCACTACGGTTTCATCGGCGACAGCGACACCCATAACGCCGCCGCGTCCAACGAAGAGGACAACTACACCGGTAAATTCGGTTTTGAGAATAACCCCAAACATCGCCTGCTCGGCATAGAAGGCCAGCCTGAAGGGCAGAAAAAACAGGTACGCGAATTTAGCTCCGGCGGACTGGCTGGCGTGTGGGCAAAAGAAAACACCCGCGAGGCAATTTACGATGCCATGCTTCACAGGGAAACCTTTGGCACAACCGGACCGCGAATCAAGGTTCGCCTGTTTGGTGGCTGGAACTATTCAGACGAAGATGGGGCCAGTGCAGATTTCGCCAGCCGCGGCTATGCCGGAGGCGTCCCTATGGGAGGCAATTTGAGCGAAGCAAAAGCAGGACAATCCCCCACCTTCATGGTGCAAGCGGCTAAAGACCCCGACAGCGGCAATCTAGACCGCATACAAATCGTCAAAGGCTGGCTGGATGCAAACGGCGCGCAGCAGGAAAAAATCTACAATGTAGCCTGGAGTGGTGAGCGCAAAATGGACAACAGCGGCAAACTGCCAGCAGTGGGCAACACGGTTAACGTCAAGCAAGCCACCTATAGTAATAGCATCGGCGAGACACAGTTAGCGAGCGTGTGGCGCGATCCGGACTTTCACCCGGCACAACATGCTTTCTACTACGCCCGCGTTTTAGAAATCCCCACGCCCCGCTGGAGCACACGTGATGCCGCAAAGCTGGGTGTAGAGGTTCCCGAGGGCCTGGCAACCAGTATTGCGGAGCGCGCCTTCACCTCCCCCATTTGGTACACACCTTGATAACGACGGGATGAAACCACTGAATTCACAACACATTATAGAGAGCCTGGAGCTGGCCGCCCTGGCCTGCGAAGACCCAACGTCACTCGTCTACCAACGCCTGTTTTTAACCAACCCAGAACTGGAGGACCTGTTTCTTATGGATCGAAATGACGAGGCAAAAGGCCACATGCTATTTGAGGTCATCGAAGCCATCATCGACTTTGTGGGTCCCAAGTACACCTCCGAAGGACTGATTGTGACCGAGGTAATAAACCACCGACAAATTGGTGTACCGATAGAAGTATTCGACACGTTCTTCACCACTGTGCGTGATACGTTCAGAGAAATGCTGGGCAATAAGTGGACTTCTGAGTTCGATGAGGCATGGGCCCAACTTCTACTTGAGCTTTCCCATGTGGTGCATGGTAAATCCACCGACTAGACGCCTCGGTATTGCCAGGTAAGTCACAACGTGACAAGCTCAAGACTCAAAAAATAGGTCTAAATAATGAAGTTAGCAATCATCACCGGTGCCAGTGCGGGCATCGGGCAATCCAGCGCTAAAACTTTTTTATCCGAAAATTACACCGTGTTCAACCTGTCGCGCAGACCGTGTCCAGTTGCTGGCGTACACAATATCACCTGCGACCTTTCCTCACCCAGCGACATTGATGCAGCCTGTGACACTCTGCTTGAAACCATCAAAACGGCGAGCTGCGTGGCGCTAGTGCACAACGCTTGCCAGATGCGTAAGGACAGCACTACGGCATGCGATAGCAACAGCCTTAGAGAGGTACTGGAAACTAACCTGATCGCCGTGAACAGCTTAAACCAAAAACTGCTGCCACACTTACCCGACACGTCCAGCGTTCTATATATAGGCTCCACCCTGTCAGAAAAGGCGGTACCTGGCTCACTAAGCTACGTCATATCCAAACATGCCCTGCTGGGAATGATGCGCGCCAGCTGCCAGGATTTGATGGGCAGCGGTATTCACACTGCGCTTATTTGTCCCGGTTTTACCAATACTGAAATGCTGCAAACGCACTTGGGTAACAATGATGAAGTCACTCGCGCCATAGCCAGTATGAACAGCTACAATCGCTTGGTAGAACCCGAGGAAATTGCGCGCTTTATACTTTGGGCGCACTGTAATCCGGTTATAAACGGAGCGGTACTGCACGCCAATCTCGGGCAAAAGGAGTCGTGATCTCGCCGGCCGAATTGCGCGAACGCCGAGAGCGTGTGTTTCTTGTTTTGGCGGGAACATTTTTATGTGCAATGACACTTCTCAATGTGATTGGCATAACACGTTTTATCCAGCTTGGCCCCATGGCTTTGGCGGTTGGCGTACTGCCTTACCCTCTCACATTTTTGTGCACCGACCTGATTTGTGAACTGTATGGTAAAGCTCGCGCTAACTTTTTGGTCAGCGTGGGGCTTGGCCTGAATTTTTTTATACTCGCTGTTTTATATCTAGGAAATGCCATTCCCGCCGTGCCCGCGGAGACGATGCCGCCGTGGCAAATCATACAGTTGGCAGCGCCCGTTGCACTTCCCAATGGCGACATCGTGGAAAGCAGCATAGGGCTTTATCAACTCATCTACGCAACAACGTCAGGTGCGGTTTTCGCCTCTATGCTCGCCTATATCGCCGCCCAGTACTGCGACGTGCAGCTGTTCCATTTCTTCAAACGAATCACCAAGGGAAAACACTTATGGATTCGCAATAACTTCAGCACCTTACTCAGCCAAATGGTTGATTCCATTATGGTGATCAGCGTCACCTTTGGGGCGGCGTTTTTGCGCGGGGACATGGCGTTTAAAGCGCTGCTGATCCTGGTAGGCAGCAATTACTTATTCAAGGCCATGGTAGCGCTGTTGGACACCGGGCCGTTTTACGCTCTGGTACACATGTTGCGCAAATATTTACGCCTGGAAATAAATGAAACCGTTGCGGATGCCAGGCACAGCAACTGAGTTCGTCCAGGACTATAGTCCTGGACGGATCGATTACCTCCGGGCTCTGCTGCGCAGACAGAAATACACCGATGCACTAGAGCAAGTAAATCTCTCGCTTGCGAATAACGCAGGAAGCCCCCACTACCTCACCCTGAAGGGTGTAATTCTGGTGCGCATGGGAGATCACAAGGCAGCACTCGAAACCCTTGAGGCTGTGCTCGGATGTCACCCTTTTCACGCTCCAGCACAACTCCATTACGGCCACACCCTAAAGAGCGCAGGCAGGTTTAAGGAATCCATTGCCGCTTATCGCCGCGCGATTAAAATAAGACCAACACATGGTGAAGCCTACTGGAGTCTTGCCAACCTCAAAACATTCAGGTTCACCCTCGACGACATCGAGTCGATGCGAACTGCGATTACCTCTGATGCAGGCGATGCAGACAACCAGAGTCATCTGGCATTTGCTATGGGTAAGGCCCTGGAAGATCACCAGCGATTTGACCAGTCATTTCAGTACTATTGTCGTGGCAATGCAATCCGGGCCAAGGAACATCACTACGACCCCGGAATAAATCAGTTGAATACGGAACGGGTAATAAAAACCTGCACTGAAGCGTTTTATGCCGCACACAGCGGTGGCGGCTGCCCAGCCCGCGACCCAATATTTATCGTCGGTTTGCCCAGAGCGGGCTCAACTCTGCTGGAACAAATACTCGCCAGCCATTCCATGGTAGAAGGTACCGCAGAACTCCCTGACATCATCGCCATTTCGCGTAAACTCGGCGGGCGCAAGCGTGATAGCCCTGACACTGAATACCCTGAAATCCTTGCTGACCTCTCGCCGGAAAAGCGGCATGAACTGGGACAGTCATATCTCACTTCCACTCAACTACAGCGTGCTGGAAAACCATTTTTTGTCGACAAGATGCCGAACAACTTTCTTCACATTGGGCTAATTCACCTGATACTACCCAACGCCAAAGTTATCGATGCGCGACGCCACCCCATGGCCGGCTGTTTCTCGGCTTACAAGCAATTATTTGCGCAGGGCCAATCATTCACTTACACGCTCAGCGACCTGGGCCGCTACTATCGCGACTATCTAAATGTCATGGAACACTGGAACAAAGTACTTCCGGGGCGAGTCTTACGGGTTCAATATGAAGAAGTGGTGGCCTCTCCAGAAGTGCAAATTCGGCGCCTGCTAAGCCACTGCGATCTGCCATTCGAACCGCAGTGCCTGAAATTTTACGAGACTGAACGCGCCGTTCGCACACCCAGCTCAGAACAGGTGCGCCAGCCTATTTACACAGAAGCTCTGCAACAATGGAGACACTTCGAGGCACATCTTGGCCCCCTGAAAAGAGCGCTGGACCTATGCTAGCGCACCCCCGAACAACTAGCGCCCATCTCACTATTTATCGTCGCCTACTGCCTCACTTGCCACAGGTTCAACAACATCGGGAATGTTCGCAATATTGCCGTCTCGAATAGCGCGGTAAGCAGGTGACGTAATTTCAACCTTATGCCCGTGAAACTCATCCAGAAATAGCAATTTTTCACCGTATGGATGGGCTGGGTACTCAATTCATGTACTCCCATACTGGATGTTCCATCAGGAATGGAAAACCTTCCTTTGAAAAGCGCCATAATATGGTATTACTGCCCCCACCAGGCCTTTGTATCTGGTGCAGTTATAGCTTAGTATTTACTCAGGTGACAGCCCCCTCATTGGCTGGCGTCTCGTAATACTTATAAAAACGAAATACACAAAGAGGAACATCCATGTCATTTTCATTCAAAAAGCTTCCCTTGGTTGCAGCCATCGCGATGGTGACTGCTGCACCTATTACGCAGGCGCAGATGCTCGAAGAAGTTATCGTAACTGCACAGAAACGTACGGAAAGCCTGCAAGACGTACCTATTTCTGTATCGGCTATCCAAGGCGATAAACTGGAAGAAGCAGGTATTGCCAATATGTCTGCTCTTGCAGATTATGTCCCTAACCTGACAATTTCGGACGCCGCCGTAAACACCAACATTTATATGCGCGGCATGGGTTCCGGTAACAACCAGGCGTTTGAGCAATCTGTAGGTATGTACATCGACGGCATCTACATGGGTCGTGGGCGCCAATACCGCTCCCCTTTCATGGATCTTGAGCGCGTGGAAGTATTGCGTGGTCCACAGGGCACTCTGTTCGGTAAAAACACCGTTGCCGGGGCCATTAACGTGACCACCGCGTCACCTGACATGGGCGAAGAATTTAACGGTAGCATCGCGGCGGCCGTTGAAGACCAGGATGGTTTCATCACTGAAGGCTATGTAAGTGGTTCTGTCACAGACACTCTGGCCATGCGTCTTGCCTTCAAGTACAGCGAGAATGCGGGAACCTATGACAACGACTTCCTCAACGATGACGAGCTTGACATAGAAGACACCAGCTACCGTCTGACAGCCGTATGGCAGCCCACTGACAACCTGGATGTGAACTTTAAGTACAGCCATTCCGATTATGAACGTACGGGCGCACCATCCACCACCAGGCAATACCTGGATGCAGAGGGTAGAGCTGCGGATTTCCCCAACAAATCTGCGTTCGCGACCATTGCTTATCTGGTAACCGACACTCACTTCCCTGACTTCGGAACAATCGCAGGCAAGGAAGGCGTGACATTCAAAGATAACAATCTGGGGCAGGACGGTAAAACGGTCGGCATCGGCTACGATCAGGACGGTACCGATAATGAGACTGACAATGCTGTAGTCAAGCTGGATTACTCCATGGGTGACTTCCTGCTGACCTCCATCACTGGCTATTCCAAGTATAACTCTGTCGATGCTGTGGACGTAGACTGGCTGCCCCTGCAGTTTATCGCTCGCGATGACGATCAGGATTTCAAGCAGTTCAGTCAGGAATTCCGCATCACCTCTCCCGGTGGCGAGTTCTTTGACTACGTGGCGGGCGCGTACTACGAAAAGAGTGACCTGGAGTTTGATCGTCGTGTGACCATTGACACCAATATGGATGGTTTGGTGCCAGCCACCATCGGAGCGCCCAACCTGATGTTCGCTTTGACGGGCGGGGCCTACAGTGCCGACCAGATTGCACGTAACCACGCTTACCAACTCGACTCTGAGTCATACGCCTTTTTCGGTCAGGGTACGTTCAATATCTCTGACAGCTTCCGCCTCACCCTGGGTCTGCGTTATACCAAGGAAGACAAGGACGTTGACACTAACCAGTGCCTGAGCGACAGCACTAACGACGCCGATCGCCTCACCAGTCTGGCTATTTGCAGCGACAACCCCTTCCTTGTGGGCATTCAGGCGGGTAGCTTCAACACATACACCTACAACTACCAGGAGGACCGTTCTACCGACGCATGGCTTCCCGCAGCGAACTTTCAGTGGGACGTTTTCGAAGACACCATGCTTTACCTGAGTCTGTCAAAAGGCTTCAAGAGTGGTGGTTTTACCTCAGCTGATGATGGTGAGCCCGCTGGATACCTCGTAGGCCAGGTACCTGATGACCCTTCGACGGTATTTACCTCTCCAAGTGATGACTTCGAGTTTGATGATGAAGAAGTGGACGCACTGGAGATCGGTGGCAAGCACACCTTGATGGATGGCGGCATGACCCTTAACTGGGCCTACTTCTACACCGAGTACACTGATCTGCAAACTTCTGTGTTTAAAGGCGTAGGCTTTGGTGTGACCAATGCGGCGACATCAATAGTGCAAGGTGTTGAAATTGACATGGCCTGGCAGGCAACTGACTCACTGCGTCTGGGCGCCAATGGTTCATGGCTTGATGCGTCATACGATGACTTTAAGGATGCACCGTGTACCGCTATTCAGTTGGATATCGACCCACGATGTGGCACAGCTGGTGGCACCACCAACAATGACCTCTCCGATGATGAGACAACCTATGCCCCCGAGTTCAGTGCTGCACTTTTTGTAGATTACTCGTTAATGATGAGCAATGGCATGGAGTTCTTTGCCGGCGGCGAAGTGAACTACAAGGATGAGATGTCTCCAGCGGGTGACAACGATCCACTGGACAGACTGGATTCATTCATCAAAACCAACTTACGTTTGGGCCTGCGCGGCGACGCATGGGAAGTTATGGCTTACGGTCGTAACATCTTTGACGAAGAAGTGTTCTCCCAGAGTGCCGACACACCGGTACTGGCAGGTTCACACTTTAACTACATGGATGAGGGAGCAGTGTTTGGCCTGCGTGGCAAATACTCTTTCTAAATCAAGCAAGGCATAATGAACCCGCGCCGTAAGGTGCGGGTTTTTTTTGCCTTATGGTTTAACCGGAGCGTTTTATGAGGAAGTTTGAAGACATCTATGCCCACGCCTGTCAGCGCAAAGGGGGAGAAAGTGAACTCAAGGCACTACTGCCCAAGGTTCGCACAGCTCTTGCTCTGCGCCGCGTAAAAGATGATAGATTTTTAGCCGAGATGACGCGCTGTGTATTTCAGGCGGGGTTTGTATGGCGTGTGGTCAATAATAAATGGGATGACTTTGAGGATGTATTTTTTGGTTTTCCACCGGAAAAGATAGTGCTTCTGAGCCCGGAGCAGCTGGAAAAATTTGGCACAAACAAACGCATCATCCGCAATATGCAAAAAATCGTCGGGGTACAACACAACGCACGCTTTATTCTCGATGTAGCCAAGGAACACGGCAGCTTTGGTAAGTTTATCGCCAACTGGCCAAGCGAGGAACTTATCGATCTATTTGCCTATTTGAAGAAACATGGCAGCCGTCTAGGCGGTATGACAGGCCAGCGGGTTCTGCGCAACATGGGCAAAGATACCTTTGTGATTACTGGCGACGTGGTGCGCGCCCTACAGCGAGCAGGACTGGATATAAAAGACACCCCCAGCAGCAAGCGGGAGATGGCCCTGATACAAGACCAATTTAATCAGTGGCATACAAAATCTGGACTCGCATACAGTCATCTGAGCCGTATTTGCGCGTATTCGGTATAAGCTGCCTCGTTTATAGAGGGGTGCTGCGATCAAGATACTATCGCGTCTGTGAATACAGTCACAAAGCCGACAGATCTTCGGTGAATTCTATCAATTGCCCGTGCGCCTATCCCTAAAATAGGCCAGACTAACTCCCATTAAAGGCATAAAAGCCCAGGATTGTGGCAGGTAGTTAGAAATGAGCGACCCAAAAAACCCCTTCGAATCACGCGACCTGAAGTCTCGCTTTGGTCAAGAGCTTGACCCCGGCGCGGCGGGTAATGGTGCCGTTAAGTACAGGGGCGGGGAACGTCGCCACCACAGCCGTCGCACAACAACCGATCGCCGCATTGATATACGTTTTGAAATCGGCAAAGAAGATCGTCGCAAAGATCACGGGCGGCGTCTCGATGACGGGGTGGACGTTACACTCTAGGAAAACCTAATCCAGGACGTTTTTTTTCACCCACGAAAAAGCATCCAGGGCAAAATCCACATCGTCCTCACTCAATGCCGCTGACATTTGGGTACGAATTCTGGCCTTCCCCTTAGGCACTACCGGAAACGAAAACGCCACCACATAGACGCCTCGTTGCAACATGGCATCGGCAAACTTCGCCGCCAGGGCAGCGTCATGCAGCATCACCGGCACGATGGGATGCTCACCCGGCAACAGCTCAAACCCCTGACCCTGCAAGCCATCCCTGAAACGCGCGGTATTCGCAGTAAGCTTGTCACGCAGCGCATTGGAAGATGTCACCAGATCAAGAGCCTCCAATGCACCGGCCACCACAGGGGGTGCCACGGTGTTGGAAAAAAGGTAGGGCCGCGATCGCTGCCGCAGTAGCGCAACGACTTCTTTGCTTGCGGCTGTATACCCACCACTCGCCCCACCCAGCGCTTTGCCCAGTGTTCCAGTGGTAATATCGATGCGGTCCATGCAGTTGCGAAACTCATGGGTACCACGCCCTCCAGCGCCAACAAACCCCGTGGCATGGGCATCATCAAAATGCACCAGTGCGTCGTATTTATCTGCCAGATCACACACCTCATCCAGGCGAGCAATATAGCCGTCCATGGAAAATACACCGTCGGTGGTAATCAGCTTGAAACGGGCACCGGCCTTATCGGCGGCAATAAGCTGTTGCTCCAGATCGGCCATATCATTGTTTTTGTAGCGATAGCGCTGCGCCTTCGATAAGCGCACACCGTCGATGATACTGGCGTGGTTCAATTCATCGGAGATAACCGCATCTTCAGCACCCAGCAAGGTCTCGAATAAACCACCGTTGGCATCAAAACAGGAGGGATAGAGAATCGTATCTTCTGTGCCCAGAAATTCGCTGAGCTTGTCTTCCAATTGCTTGTGCAGGGTTTGTGTTCCGCAGATAAAACGCACCGAGGCCATGCCGTAACCCCAATCGTGCAGGCCTTTTGCGGCGGCGGCGTTTACTTGCGGGTGCTGGGCCAGTCCGAGGTAATTGTTGGCGCACAGATTGAGTACTTCACCCGCTGTTTGAACGCCCACATGGGCACCCTGGGGCGTGGTGATCTGGCGTTCGTGCTTATACAGGCCGGCCGACTCGATGCTGGCAAGCTCAGCGACCAGATGATCTCCAAAGCGCTGGTTCATTGCTCAACTCCCTTACCCTGCCGTAGGCGGGTTTACTCAGACCATTTAAGGATGACTTTGCTTGCCTCACCGCTGTTCATGACATCAAAGCCATGCTGGAAATCAGTGTAGTCCAATCGATGCGTTATAACCGGTGAGATATCCAGGCCAGAATCAATCATCACTGACATCTTGTACCAGGTTTCATACATTTCCCGGCCATAAATACCTTTAAGCGTCAGCATATTGAAAATGACTTTATTCCAGTCAATGGCTGTGTTCTCGGCGGGGATGCCCAGGATGGCTACCTTGCCACCGTGGCACATACTGTTAAGCAGATCATTGAAGGCCTGTGGATTACCGGACATCTCCAGCCCCACATCAAAGCCTTCATTCATACCTAGCTGCTTCTGTACATCTTCCAGGCTCTCACGCATTGGGTTGACAGTACGAGTGGCTCCCAGTTTTGCTGCCAGCTCCAGGCGCGAATCAATAACGTCTGTAATCACTACATGACGGGCGCCCGCATGTTTACACACTGCAGCTGCCATTGCCCCGATGGGGCCTGCGCCGGTAATGAGAATGTCTTCGCCCAGCAAATCGTATTGCAACGCGGTGTGCACAGCATTGCCCAGGGGATCGAACAAAGAAGCGACATCAAGATCTATACCCGCCGTGTGTTCCCATACGTTTGACATGGGCAATACCAGATACTCAGCGAACGCGCCGGGCCTATCAACACCAATGCCACTGGTACGGGAGCACAAGTGACGCCGCCCCGCCATACAGTTACGGCAGCGCCCACAAACAACATGCCCCTCTCCTGAGACAATTTGTCCGGGACGAAAATCGAGGACATTACTGCCAATTTCTACGATTTCGCCGACAAACTCATGCCCCACCACCATGGGAACCGGAATGGTCTTCTGTGCCCAGGCATCCCAGTTATAGATGTGCATATCTGTGCCGCAGATAGCGGTACGCTTGACCTTGATGAGGACATCGTTGATGCCCACCTCCGGCAGGGGTACGTCCTCCAGCCACAGGCCCTCGCGGGCTTCTTTTTTCACCAGTGCTTTCATTATGTTTTTCGCTATAGTAGTAGTAGTTTCCTACAACGCAGATCAGCTTAACTGTCGACGTCTTCTATCCAGCCGAAACGATCTTCCTTAACACCATACTGTATGCCCGTTAACTCATCGTACAAGTGACGCGCAACAGGTCCGGACTGGTTATCGTTGATCAGGTATTCCTGCTCCTTGAAACTTAATTTTCCTACGGGAGAAATAACAGCGGCAGTGCCGCAGCCAAATGCCTCGGTTACTTTGCCGGATTTGATGTCGCGTAGAATTTCATTCACGTCCAACTGTTCTTCAGATATTTCATAGCCCAACGCCGGCGCCAGTTTCAGCACAGAATCGCGTGTGATGCCCGCCAGAATACTACCGCTAAGCTTGGGCGTAACAATGCGCGCACCCTCATAGACAAAGCAGATATTCATGGCGCCTACTTCCTCCATGTATTTGCCGTGAATAGCGTCCAGCCACAGCACCTGCGTATAGCCCAGCTTCGCAACCTTCTCACTCATATAGAGGCTGGCGGCGTAGTTACCACCGGTTTTGGCCTCGCCAATTCCGCCAATAACCGCTCGCCTGATACTGTCGGAGATATAAACCGAGACAGGGTTAAAGCCGCCTTTAAAGTAGGGACCAACCGGGCCGGTCATAATAAAATGTAAGTATTCAGCGCTTGCTCCCAACCCCAACTTGGCACTGGTAGCTATCATGGCCGGGCGAATATACAGCGACGCCCC
>JADGEN010000090.1 GCA_016744355.1 Halieaceae bacterium | reverse complement strand
GATTAAAGGACTCGACTGCAGACATGGTTACTCACTGGGGCCGTTTAAGGCCGCTCTTTAGATATACGTGCTCACGCCACCGTAGGTAGCCCGGCGATTATCTTAAATCCGACTATTTTAGTCAAGTATACCGCCTTGCCCCTTCCCCGCTGCCTTGGCTGCACTTTCGATCGCAGGCGGCTGTAAATCAGGCTCTACTGACGAGCCATCGACATCGCTCTCACTCGCTGCGGAATCAGACTCCATCACGTGTTTAAGCACGCCGTTTACCTCTGAACCTGCGGCCATTTCTACCTCGGAATAAAAAACATCGCCATTGACCCGTCCGTGAGTGGCTAACTCGAGACGATTACTCGAAAAAACGGTGCCTTCTACTGTGCCGTTGATGACAACCGATGGCACGCGTATCTCACCCTCGACTTGTCCACCATGAACCACCCTTATAAAAGCATCCTTATCTGGAAGGGCAATAATATTTCCCTGCACCAGCCCTTCAACATCGAGGTTACCGCTAAAATGGATATCCCCCACAATTACGGTATCCCGCGACACAAGGGTTGTGTGCCCCGACGCACCAAAGCCCGATTTCTTATTTCCCAACATACGTGAACCTCTCCTGAACCTCCCAAGGATATTCCTCCCTGATCTCGGCTGTGTGCGGTGAACTGGCTTTAGCTACGACCTTAAAGCTCCGTGGCTCGAATCCCGGCGGTATCTGCAACTCGCCCTCGACGGCCTGAAAGTAACGGAAGCGCAAGGCCACTGTGCTCGCTTCGAAATTATCACTGAGTTTGGCCAAGGAATAGGATATCTCGTCGCCGTCCCATTGACCAAAAAGTTCTATCGACAAAGAGCCCTTTAGAAGCGGGTGTTTCATTGCCTCCTGTTGTGCAACAAGACGAAAGACGAAGCGGTCAGGTTCGTCGGTTGAGACCAACTCCAACTTCCGCAAACTCAGCCCCTGCGCGATCACTTCCGGAGCCATCAAGCTCTGGTAAAATTGCAGGCCCTCTTCGAGCTGAGCAATCTGGTCTTTTTGTGCAGCGATTTCTTTGCGCACAATTTCTAGTGTGGCGACATCCAATTGATGTTGCACTCGCTGAACTTCAAAGCTATCTCGCAGAGCTACCAGCTCCTCCTCGACGCCCGGTGTTGGCGGCTGCGGCAGCTCGTCGGGAATACCGCGCTGGCCGAGCACATAACCCAGGCCCAATAATAATGCGATGGCCAATATGCCAAGCAATAATCGAGATTCACGATGTCTCACGTGCTGCCGCTTAACAATAGTGCGGTACTTGTCGCTCGTCATGTCGCTTATTACTTAGGGCGAGAGGCCAATATTGGCCAGTCCCATCCCCTCAGGTAAACCGAGCATGATATTCATGTTCTGAATTGCCTGGCCGGAGGCGCCCTTAACAAGATTATCCTCCACTACAGTAACCACGACTGTGTCGCGATTTTGGGGACGCATTACAGACAACTGGCACCGATTGGAGCCTTTCACAGACCGTGTTTGAGGGAAAACACCGGCGGGCAAAACATCTACAAATGGCTCATCCGCATAAAATGACTCGAAAAGCTCTTGTAGATCGTCCACTGGCCCGGACAGTTGCGCGAATAAGGTGGAATGTATGCCGCGTACAATTGGCAGAAGATGTGGAACAAAAGTAAGCTTGACCTCAGTGCCCGCAACATCTGACAGACCCTGCTCTATCTCGGGTAAATGCCTGTGCCCCGCAACCGCATAAGCCTTGAAACTATCAGAGACCTCACTGAGCAAGTTATCAATTTTGGCCTGTCGGCCAGCCCCACTGGCGCCCGAAGCCGAGCTGGCTATCAACTGAGTGGGGTCGATCAAGCCATTGGCCAGCAGCGGAATAAATCCCAGCTGAACTGAAGTAGGATAGCATCCGGGACACGCCGTCAGCTGCGCACTGGCTATCTGTTGCCTATTGATCTCGGGCAAGCCATACACCGCTGAAGATAACAGGTCCGGACTAGCATGCGGCTCGCCATACCACTGGGACCAGAGCTGCGCATCACGGATCCGATAGTCCGCAGAGAGATCGATGACCCGTGTATCTGCCCTTAAAAGCTCGGGCACTAGATGCATCGCCACATTGTGCGGTGTGGCAAAAAATACGATATCGCAAGCAGCCAGTTGTTTGACATCAGGGTCACTGAAAGCCAAGTCGTAGTGTCCGCGCAGGCTTGGAAAAATCTCGTCCACGCGCCGGCCACACTCCGCGCGGGAGGTAATCAATATTACCTCTGCTTTGTCGTGCCCAGCCAACAAACGCAGAAGCTCTACGCCCGTGTATCCAGTACCACCAACAATACCAACCTTAACCATTACTTATTCCCATTGCTGTGCATTGATTCCCACCGCAAGCTACGCGAAAAATACAGCGGTCGCATAGTATAAAAGCAATAAACGGTGAGAAACTGGTAATATTGTCCTTTTAGGCGTCCTTGTGGATACAAATTGCAACGCTTGCTGGACAAATATCGTCGTACACTGACAAACCACGAGTCCATTTTATCCTATGCAATTTTGGGTATCGTGGGCGGCGTGGCTTCGGGACTCATTGTACTGGCATTTGAAAGGTCCATTGGTGGCCTGGCAATGCTGTGGGGAGTAACCGGACAAGGTGAGGGTTTCGAAGCTCTGCCTATGTGGGCCATTTTTGCGCTACCCACAGGTGGCGCTCTGATCTTGGGTCTTGTCCTGTCAGTGATAAAGCCAGAGGACAGAGAGACCGGAGTTGTCCACGTAATCAGTCGTATGAACTCCCACTACGGCATGCTAAACCTCAAGAATGCGCTAGTACAATTTATAGGCGGCGCCTTTGCTTTAGCCACCGGGCAATCCGGGGGGCGTGAAGGACCCGGAGTACACCTTGGAGCAGCCATTAACAGCAAACTGGGACAGTGGCTGGGCCTGCCAAACAACAGTCTCCGGGTACTTATTGCCTGCGGCACAGCCGGAGGGATTGCAGCGGCCTTCAACACACCATTGGCGGGTGTCATATTTGCCATGGAAGTTATTATTGCCGAGTACACCGTGGTGGGTTTCATCCCTGTGATCCTGGCAGCAGTCTCCGCTTCCGCAGTCAGTCGAACTCTGTCCAGTGGCTCGACCTTGTTCATGATTCCCGAGGTCGCGCTCAATTCCCTGTGGGAGATTCCTTTCATTATTCTTCTGGGAATTTGCTGCGGTTTCGCAATAACCGCTTTTATCACCATCAGTAAGCTATCCGCCAAAATACTGCATTGGCCGATAGCAATTCGGTTTGGCATCGCTGGTGCGCTAACTGGAGGCCTGGGTATACTCGCACCAGAAATTCTGGGCATTGGTTACGACACTTTAAACCTGGTACTGCACGAAGAACTGGCTATTGGGCTGCTACTTACCATTGGGGTCTGCAAAATAGTAGCCACCAGTTTTAGCTCCGGCGTTGGCATGCCCATTGGGGTGATAGGTCCAAGCTTGATTATCGGCGCATGCGTGGGTGGCACACTCGGTTTATTTGGCCAGTCGATCGTGCCGGCTTTAGCCTCGGATTACGCCCTCTATATTGTACTGGGCATGGCAGCAGCGATGGGAGCAATTCTCAATGCGCCTCTGGCCGCTATTCTGGCGGTAATAGAACTGACCCAATCTGTCAGTATCGCCATGCCAGCTCTTTTGGCCATCGTAGCTGCCACATTGACTAACACCGGTATATTTCAGCAACGCTCCGCCCACCAAACTGTGCTCAAACAATTGCGACGCCTGGTGCCAAACGACCCACTAAACCAACTCCTACACCGAACGGACGTAAGCTCCAGCATGGAAGTCAGCGTTGTGAAGGTCCCAATACTGCTTTTGCGCTCCACCGCCCAACCTCTGTTGATGGCCACACCGGCGTGGTGCCTGATTGAACGAGATACTGACCCTCTTTACCTCATCAGGGGTGAAGAATTAGTGCAATGGCTAAACGACAACCCGGCCGCAGATGACGAAGTTGCAGACCTCACCGAGGTCAACATACGACGCTGGTCCATTTCCGATGTACCAATTCAGGCCACGCTCCGTCAGGCCATGGACAGCATGCGCTCCGATACAGCGGAAGCGGCCTGTATTTACGGTAGAAATCCCGAGGGTAAACGGGTATTGCACGGTATAGTAACCCGAGAGACCATCGAAACATTTTCGCTAGCCGGGCTTCGCAACTAGCGCCATGGATTACTTTTCAGGAACAAAACATGCTCTGGCTTAAAGCTCTCCATATTATTTTTGTCGTGTGTTGGTTTGCCGGTTTATTCTATCTGCCGCGTATTTTTGTGTACTACGCTGCCAGTGAGCACCCACAGACCCGGCAACAATTAGCTGTCATGGCAAGGCGGCTGTACCGGTTTGTCACGCCCTTTATGTTTATCGCTATAGCCTTGGGCCTCGCCATGATGAACACCAATTGGGACTATTATTTGCAGGCCAAGTGGCTGTGGATAAAACTCGCCGGAGTGACATTTTTAGTGGTTTATCATTTCCAGTGCGGGCGATATGTCACTCGTATTAACAACGATGAGGACTCACACAGTCACGTGTTCTACCGATTTTTTAATGAAGTACCCGTGATATTCCTGTTTCTCATTGTTATTCTGGCGGTTCTCAAGCCCTTTTAAAATTCCACCCCCCACTTGTAAGAGCAGATATTAATGACCAGTTCCAAAGAATTATTTGACCGCGCCAATAAAACCATTCCCGGTGGCGTAAATTCCCCTGTTCGCGCTTTTAAAGCCGTAGGGGGAACACCCGTTTTTGTCGATCACGCCGATGGTGCTTACCTATTCGACACACAGGACAAGCGTTATATAGACTACGTACTTTCCTGGGGCCCTATGATAATGGGGCACAATCATCCCGCTGTGCGAGAAGCGGTTATTAAGGCGAGCGAAAAAGGCCTGAGCTTTGGAGCCCCCACGGAACTTGAGACACAGCTGGCTGAGCGACTTTGCGACATTATGCCCGGTATGGATCTGGTACGAATGGTGAACTCCGGCACTGAGGCCACAATGAGTGCGATAAGGCTCGCCCGTGGCTACACCGGCCGCGATACCATCGTAAAATTTGAGGGTTGCTACCACGGCCACTCCGACTCATTACTGATTAAAGCCGGTTCCGGCGCATTAACCATGGGGGTACCAAGCTCCCCCGGCGTGCCCGCTGCTCTGGCCGAGCACACCATGACCCTGACCTATAACGATCCCGAAGGTGTGCGCAAAGCCTTCGCTGAGCACGGTGACAGCATCGCCTGCATCATCGTGGAACCGGTCGCGGGCAATATGAACTGCATCCCCCCTGCCCCCGGTTTTCTGGAGACTCTGCGAGAGGTCTGTAACCAAAGCGGTGCAGTGCTGATATTGGATGAAGTTATGACAGGTTTTCGTTTCGGCCTGACAGGCGCCCAAGGTCACTACAATATCGAAGCAGACCTCACCACACTGGGCAAAGTCATTGGTGGAGGCATGCCGGTGGGTGCCTTTGGCGGGAAGCGCGAAATTATGGAGCAGATAGCACCAATCGGGCCGGTCTATCAGGCGGGAACTCTTTCGGGCAATCCCATTGCGATGAGCGCGGGCCTTGCCACTTTGGATATTATATCTCAGCCCGGTTTCTACGAGCCGCTGTTCGCTCGCACCGCCGCGCTATGTTCTGGCCTGCGCAATGCCGCTGCAGAGGCGGGAATCGCCTTTACCACCAATCACACAGGCACTATGTTCGGCGGCTTTTTTACCGAGGCCTCCAGCGTCAGTAATTACGAGCAGGTCATGGCATGCGACACGGAGCGCTTCAATCGCTTTTTCCACGCTATGTTAGATAAAGGTGTCTATCTGGCTCCTGCATCCTACGAAGCGGGGTTTATGTCCAGTGCTCATACCGATGATGACATTGAACAGACCATTGTGGCAGCTGCCGCGGCATTTGCCACACTCTAAAGGGAAACACCGACATGGGATTTACTTCACAACGCAGCCCTTTCCCCCAGACGCGAATGCGCAGATTGCGAGCCAATGACTTTTCTCGCCGCATGGTAAGAGAGTCATCGCTATCACCAGCAGATTTTATTTATCCGGTTTTCATCCTGCCTGGCAGCGGTCAACAAGAGTCAATTCCATCTATGCCGGGTATCGACAGACTGAGCGTCGACTTACTGATCGAACAGGCAAAGGAGGTATATTCTCTGGGCATTCCCGCGATTGCACTGTTCCCCGTGATTGACGCTAAACTGAAAAGCCTGGGCGCCGATGAAGCCTGGAATAAAGATGGGTTGGTGCAACGCGCAGTACGCGAACTCAAGGATGCCGTTCCCGAACTTGGCGTCATCACTGACGTGGCGCTGGACCCTTATACAACACACGGACAAGATGGAATTATCGACCAAAACGGCTATGTCCTGAATGATGTCACCTCAGAGGTGTTGGTTAAACAAGCACTCTCCCACGCTCATGCCGGCGCGGATGTAGTAGCTCCATCAGATATGATGGATGGCCGCATTGGCGCCATTCGCACAGAGTTGGAAGCGGGCAACTTTCACAACAGTTTAATAATGGCCTATTCTGCCAAGTATGCCTCGGCGTACTACGGCCCGTTCCGCGACGCTGTAGGCTCGTCGGGAAACATCAAGGGTGGAAACAAATTCAGCTATCAAATGGATCCAGCCAATAGCAACGAAGCACTGCATGAATGTGCGCTGGATCTTGCTGAGGGCGCAGATATGATCATGGTGAAGCCTGGCATGCCCTATCTCGACATTGTGCGCAGGGTAAAGGACGAGCTCAAAGCTCCCACCTTCGCCTACCAGGTGAGCGGTGAATACGCCATGCACATGGCTGCGTTTCAACAGGGTTGGCTGGATCACGACTCGGTAATGCTCGAGTCGCTACTGGCGTTTAAGCGTGCGGGTTGCGACGGTATTCTCACCTACTTTGCCGTGGCGGCGGCTAAAGCTCTGCAATAGGCGCTGCAGATGCCCAACACACCGACGATTCTCTGCTGTGTTTTTATCTCGGCATTATTGTTTGGCAACCCAGCTCAGGCAGAGTGCGGGTGCCTGTGGGAAGGTTCATTCAGTGAAGTACAATCTGGTGCCAGTATCGTGTTAAGTGGCACGGTCACAGACGGCAAGGGCAACTCAATTGACCTGCAAGTAGACGAACTGATGCACGGGGAAGAATGGCTACCCACAATAAGGGTATGGTTAAAAGACAGGGACTACTGCCGCCCCGAGGCCTCACTATTCCCCCGGAACAGCCAGTGGGTTATGGCATTACACCGCATAGAAGATGAGGTTTCCGGCGGGTTTAATCCCGCCACACCGAGTATCAGCTATGGCCGTAAAGGAGACTACAGCCTGTCGAGCTGTGGTGGATACTGGTTACAGCGCAATGAACAATGGGTAACTGGAAATCTGGTCAACGCGCCGCGGTGGGTGCGTGAACCCAAGATGTCCCCGGTTTTAATTGATGTAGTCTCAGCTTTTGTACGCGGCGAAGTGGGTGCAGATGCGCTGGTAGAAGCCAGTAAAATAGACCCGGCGCTGCGTGAACTGATGAACGATAGCAGGGCATTTTTGCGGGAATGAGCTCAAGTAAAACGATGTGCCTGATATAAGCACAGTGGAAGTAATCAGGGTTCACTTCTCTACCAGACTCAACAATTCATCCAACATATTCAAGGACAAGCCCCAGATTCTCCTGCCCTCATAATAGTAGCAGGGCAAAGAAATATTCACGCCTTTGAAGCGCCACTCCATTTGCTCCCGATTAGAGCTTTCTAACAAAAACTCCAGAGGTACCCAGACAACTTCAGCAACCTCGTGGTTAGGCTCAAAAACCACTTCTCTGTTCAGCCTGAAAACGAAAGGCGTTACGGCCAAGCCAAGACCACGGACCCGGCTCATGGCGTTAATTTCAGATAGTCGCCCGATGCATGTGTCTTCAGGGAGGAGGCTTAAACCAACTTCTTCCTCTGTCTCGCGCAGGGCGCAGGCGAAACCATTGGCATCCACGGGATCTTTTCGCCCTCCCGGAAAAGCCATATGACCTGACCAGGGATCGCCCTCGCGCTCAGCGCGTTTGATCATTAGAATGTGCAACTCGCCATTGCGCACCTGAAGTATCAGGGCCACGGCTGAGCGCTTCATCAACGGACGCAGCAGTTTCTTGCCCGGCCGATGGGAAGAGAGTTTGGATTGAATGAGCTGTAGTAGTGATATCGACACAAACTATAGTGTAACCGAAAACGAAATGCAGGATGAGACTACACCGTGCCACAAACCGAAAAACAACCCATAAACAACTCAGCCCTACTCACACTGCAGGAAGTCAACCTCAGCTATCGAGCAAAGCCTGCATTACAAAATATAAATTGGTCGGTTCGGCCGGGAGAGCAATGGGTTTGCCTGGGCCCCAACGGGGCGGGAAAAACGAGCCTGGCCAACGTCATTACCGGGCAGGCCAGTCACGCATCGGGAGAGATTGTTCGCGCAGGTCATCTGGCAGAGCAAGGCGTGGCCTATGTCTGTTTCGAGCAGCAAAAGGCTCTGTGTGATCGCGACAAAAAACTGGATGACTCAGAATTTCGAGCTGACGCCTCTGATCCAGGAACACGTATCGCCGATGTGATACTTGAGGGAAAACATCCCTCAGCGCTATTTGAGCACTGGGTAGATCGTTTGAATATCGGTCATATATTACAGCGGGGCCTGCGCTTCGTCTCAACCGGAGAAATGCGCAAAACCCTCCTAATTAAAGCCATCCTTAGTAATCCTGCACTACTGATACTGGACAGCCCGCTGGATGGACTGGATCTCTCCAGCCAGAGGGAACTCAAGGGAATCATCGATGAATTGTTACATTCTGAACTTTCATTATTACTATTATGTCGGCAAATTGAAGACATCCCAGCAGCAGTGAGCAATGTTCTGGTTATAGAGCAAGGAAGCATACTTGCAACGGGACCCACACAAGAGATCTTGAATAATGAGCACGTTCAGGCACTGATGAACCCACCCTTCGCGGAGCTAGAGGATCTCCCTCCTCCTGCACCCAGAACCTACCATCTCCCAGAGCAGAAAATTCCGCTTATCGTGCTGCGCAATGTTTCGGTGAGTTACGGCGACTTGCAGGTTTTGAATAAAGTGAACTGGACCTTTTCCCGCGCGCAGCACTGCTGCGTTTCGGGACCCAACGGCTGCGGAAAGACCACGTTGCTAAGCCTGATAACGGGCGACAACCATAAAGCCTACGGCCAGGACATCACTCTGTTTGGCATCCGCCGGGGCAGCGGAGAAAGCGTCTGGGACATAAAGCAAAAATACGGCCAGCTGGATACGCAATTGCACCTGAATTATGTGCGCGGTATGCGCGTGATCGAAGTCGTCGTATCCGGGTTCTTTGACACCGTAGGTTTATACGATGACTGGGGGGATGCGCAGCGCGCCATCGCGGAGCAGTGGCTGGCGGCTCTGGGCCTGGCACAGTACACAGCGGACAGCTTCGACACTTTGAGTTTTGGTATTCAACGCATGGTCTTACTGGCCAGGGCTATGGTTAAATCTCCCATCATCCTGCTGCTGGACGAACCTACCCTGGGACTGGATGGCCACCACCGAAAATTGATTTTACGCGCCATAGACCACATAGCGGCAGAGTCGGACACCCAGATTATTTTTGTCAGTCACTCGGCGGGAGACATGCCCGCCTGCATCAACCAACGCCTGAGCTTTGAAGCGGCTGAGCATGGGTTTACAGTTGCAGTACAGGAAACCTTGACCTAAAAACAACGAGATCACTCACAAGCGGCATTGGCGATACGCCTGACGAAAGCCGGACAGGTCGTTTCTAGTTGTCTCCCCACAGGAGATAAACAAGGACCAACCCCAAGATATTCATGGCAAGGGCTCGTCTCCGATATTTGTTCCCTTTTTCGGTATACAGGTCCGACCTGGTGAGCCCGGCAGAAACCCAGGCTGGCCATCGCGGCGCACCCGGGGTCATGTTGCGCGACATCTGGACAATACAGTAGAAAAAGTAGATCACTACGGCGATAAACACGATCACAGATAGATTAATAGGTTCCATCATTGGCTACCACTTGCCCTAAAGCTGGCAATGCCTGATACCTCATAAATCAATGCTAGAAAACATAGGTAACTAACCCAAACACGCGGCTTAAGGTGAATATGCCCTCAGTTCATCACACTGCGCCCTACCGCTACAATAGAGCATGCCGCGCTGCGCGGCAGCACTCGCCATCGCAGTGTCGCCTTTTAATGAGTATGTTTTCACCAGAGCCAGATATATTTCTCCACTATCCGGATCAATACGTAGTGCGCGCTCAAGCAGCGCAAGGGCTTGCTCGTAATCTCCTGCATCTAACTCAGCCTCGGCCCTGTTCATCAGGTTTTTTGCAGCACTATTAACCGGCAGCCGTTGGGGAGAGGGCGGTTGGGCGGGGGTGGGTGATGTGGTCACTGGTGCAGACTCCGGCCTTCTTTCCACTGGAGCCGGGCCACTGTCGGGAACGGTGCCACAGGCTCCCAGTAACAGCATCATACACAGGGCAATTCCTTTTCCAGTATTGTGCAACATTTAACCTAAACCCCTTAAACTTTACTTATTATTCGCGGCTGAACAGCGACTGAAACCAATCTACAATACCAGCGGACTTTCTGGAACTACAGCCGGTGCTATCGCGCGGCTGAGAACCTGCAATAAACGGTAACATACGCGCATCCGGGCACCCTTCTCCAGTTAGCCGCCCTGTGCCGTTGTTGATCCATGAGGCCTCAATGCCGTCTGGCATACGATAACTCAAAGAGCGTTTACTCGACCTCGCCATGAAGTGCGCCCACACATTGAGTGCACCACTGCCACCGGTAAGGTGTGTGCTGTCGTTATTATCGTAGCCAATCCAGGAAACTGCGAGCAGGTCACCGCTGAACCCGGCGAACCAGGAGTCGCGCCCATCGTTAGTCGTGCCGGTTTTACCTGCCACATCAAATGATGTATCCAATTCTCGATACACGCCACGCCCTGTGCCTTCACGCACGACTTCACGCATAGCATAGTGCAGCAAGTGAACGGCCTGCAGGCTAACGGTGCGATCATATTCAAGAGGATAGCGGCGCAGTGGCTCGCCACGGGCGTCTACGATATCGCGAATACTGCGCAATGGAATCTCGAAACCACCGGCGGCAATCGTCTGATACATAGCCGCCATATCCATAGGCGAGTACTCTCCCGCCCCAAGTGTCAGGGCTGGAACCCTGGGAATGTCACGTTTAATACCCAACCGATGCAGCATATCAACGATGACATCCAGACCAACTTCCATTCCCAGTCTAGCGGTAGCCAGGTTATAGGACTTGGCCAGTGCTTTGTGCAGCAATACAGAGCCATGGGATGTGCGGTCGAAGTTACGTGGCTGCCACGACTGCCCACCGGAGTCTGTAACATGCACCGGGCTGTCGCTGAGAGAAGTAGCCAGGCTATATTTCTTAGGCTGTTCCAATGCGGCCAGATACACAGCCGGCTTTAACAGAGAGCCTGCCGGACGTCGTGCATCCAGCGCCCGGTTAAACCCGGCGTAGCTGACTTTTCTACCACCCACCAAAGCCGCAACTTCCCCTGTGTCAAAGCGTGTTACTACCGTCGCGGTTTGCAGCTTACCTTTTGGGTCCAGTTGCTCCATCACAGTTTTGCTGCTCTGCTCCAGCTGGTTTTGCACAAGCGGGTCAAAACCGGTAAAAATACTCAGGCCAAGACTGTTCAGGTCTTCCTCTCGATACTCCTGACGCAATTGTCGACGCACAAGATCAAGATAAGCCGGGTAGGAATCTCTGGCACGATCACGCGAATTCAGCCCCAGTGGCATAGCATGCGCAATCATTGCGTGTTGTTGAGAAATGATGCCCTGCTCTACCATCACGGCCAGCACCACTTCGCGGCGTTTTCTGGCTCGCTCTGGACTGCGCCTGGGGTTGTACAGCGAAGGCCCCTTAATCATTCCTATCAACAACGCCTGCTGATGTAGGCCTAGCTGATCCAGAGGCGTATCGAAATAATGTCTGGCGGCCAGCGCAAATCCATGGATTGCTCGCGGCCCCTCCTGCCCTAAATAAATCTCGTTAATATAGCTTTCAAGAATCTGCTCCTTGCTGTAATGCAGCTCAAGCAGTACCGCCATCACAACTTCAGTTAGCTTTCGCACCAGT
Organism: Halieaceae bacterium; assembly: GCA_016744355.1. Taxonomy (GTDB): domain Bacteria; phylum Pseudomonadota; class Gammaproteobacteria; order Pseudomonadales; family Halieaceae; genus JBALVT01. Next base: position 11 of record JADGEN010000090.1, on the reverse strand, counting down.
GTGCGCTCAGG
>JADGEN010000008.1 GCA_016744355.1 Halieaceae bacterium | reverse complement strand
GTATAGGTATATTATAGAGAATAATTGTTCTATAAGTGCAATAAATAGAGATTAATGGCTTATATGTGAAGGTGTTTCGCTATATTTGCAATATTTCCCTACTCCCTATCAACTATACTGTGTCTATTGATTCTTTAGCTTGGTAACGCACCATGAATAACTTTGACCACAATAAATACCAGCCTTCTCCTACGGTGACTATGAAGAATCGCCGTTGGCCAGACCGGGTGATTGAGCAGGCACCTCACTGGTGCAGTGTTGACCTCAGGGATGGTAATCAGGCCTTGCTGGAGCCGATGACCGTGCGCCAGAAATCACGGCTTTACGACCAGTTGATAAAAATTGGCTTCAAGGAGATTGAAGTAGGCTTTCCCGCGGCTTCCAGCCACGATTATGATTTTGTACGGAATTTAATCGAAGAGGACCGGATTCCTGAGGATGTCACTATTCAGGTGCTAACCCAGGCCAGGGAAGATTTGATTGCAAAGACTTTTGCTGCTTTAAAGGGTGTGAGGCGTGCGATTGTTCATGTCTATAATTCTACTTCCACCATACAGCGAGACCAGGTCTTTGGTCTTGATCGTGCGGGGATCATGGATATTGCGGTGAAGGGAGCGAAGCTGGTTCAGGCCCATGCCGACAAGAACCCTGAGACGCAATGGGTGTTTGAATACTCTCCAGAAAGCTTTACCCAGACCGAACTGGATTTTGCAGTCGAGACAGTTGATGCGGTTACGGCGGTTTGGAAACCCACGCCGGCGAACCCCGTTATTATCAACTTGCCCGCGACTGTAGAAGTGAGCACACCCAATGTGTATGCCGACCAGATTGAATGGTTCTGTGATCACGTGGCCAATCGAGACAGCCTGCTGGTGTCCCTGCACACGCATAATGACCGTGGTTGTGGTGTGGCGGCATCCGAGCTGGGTTTGTTGGCGGGAGCTGACCGGGTGGAGGGCACTCTCATGGGCAATGGTGAGCGCACGGGTAATATGGACATTATTACGATGGCTATGAACCTCTATAGTCAGGGCGTAGACCCGTGTCTTCAACTCGGCAATATGGATGAGATAATCCAGACTGTGAAGGCCTGTACCTCGCTTCCAGTCCATCCACGGCACCCCTATGCAGGTGAGTTAGTGTTTACTGCGTTTTCTGGTAGCCATCAGGATGCGATAAACAAATGTCTCTCAAAACGCGACCAGGAGAAGCCCTGGGAAGTGGCTTATTTGCCCATCGACCCAGCGGATATCGGGCGTTCTTATCAAGAGGTTATTCGTATTAACAGTCAGTCCGGCAAAGGCGGTGTCGCTTATGTGCTGGAACAGAACTATGGTTTGAATTTGCCGCGTTGGCTACAGATTGATTTCAGTGCGGCTGTACAGGCGCTGGCAGAAGAAAAGAAATCTGAGCTTTCCCCGGAAGTGCTGTTTGATTTTTTCGAGACAACGTATCTGTCTGGAGACGGCCGGTGGAAGCTGGGCAATTATCAGGTGAGTCGTGAAGAGGGCGTGGACAAACTACAGGCACAACTGAGCGAAGGCGCTCAGGAGCATAAACTGGTTGGCTCGGGCACCGGCGTCGTTGCTTCTTTCGTAGATGCTATGCAGTCCTTGGTAGGCAAGCAGATTGTTCTGGTGGAATATAGCGAACACGCTTTGAGCAAGAGCGCTGATGCAGAGGCGATTTGTTATATCCAGCTGAATATCGACGGCGAGCGCTACTGTGGCGTGGGCCGCAGCCACGATATTATCCAGGCCTCTCTGGCTGGGATTCTGCAGGCTATTAACAAGTCTGCCGAGACAGGGCAGGTAGCTGCGGCTTAATAGCCTATAGCGACGTTGAGCTGATTCGATCTGATGCTGCCTGAGCCAGGTCCTTGGTAGCCGGCAGCATGTGACTTGCCTGCCGCAGTCCGGTGTGGGTGAAGCCACTCTTGGTTGATACCCCACGCCCTGGAGCGGCTTCACCCACAACGGACTGCTACTTGAATGGTAAGTTCAGGTTGAGGGGTAATCTCAATAACAGGTCTCCAGATTAGGAGATACTTTCTTGTCCGCAGTTTTCGACAGTGCCAGCGAGTTCTGCGTCGGTGACACCTCTCAAAGGCCTGCAGTATGAACTGAGAGAGGCTTCACCGCATTAAGATTTGCGAATGACCCCAGATATCCAGCGCTGCCAGCGAATGCAGTGTCGGTAACACCTCTCAAAGGCCTGTAGTATGAACTGAGAGAGGTGTTACCGGCGCTGTATTCGCGGATCACTCCAAAAAGCTGATTCCCAGGCCGCCTTAAACCGCTTTCAGGAAGTAGTCGCTAATAAGGATGCCGATGGAAATAGTCAGCCGCCGCAGCCTTCACCCGCCCGGCAAGCATCAAAGTGGCAATCATAGTGGGGAAAGCCATCAGGCCATAAGCACCGGAGATCAGGTTAAACACCACATCGATACTGACCGTTGCGCCAAAGATGACCGTGGCCAGAAAAATCCAGCGATAGTAATGCTGGACCTCAGCACCAAATAGAAACCCAAAACAGGTAGCGCCGTAAAACCAGGTAGTGAACATAGTGGTAGTGCTGAGCACCAGAGTTACAAAGGCTAATAAAATGACGCCCGCTGTTCCCATGTGTGCCTCGAAGGCATTAGCGGTTAGCGTAATGCCAGACAGGTCGCCGGGGCTTTGCCAGTTCCCCGCCAGAAGAATGACGATTGCGGTGCAGGTGCAAACGATCAGAGTGTCGGCCACCGGGCCAATCATACCCACCAGGCCCTCGCGAATAGGCTCATTGGTTTTGGCCGCACCGTGGGCCATAACTTCGCTGCCAACTCCTGCTTCGTTGGAAAACACGCCACGGCTGACACCGATAAGAATAACGCCAAGTAGGCCGCCTCCCACTGCCTTGGGGTTAAAGGCATCGTGCACAATACTCGCTAATATAGCGGGAACAGCTTCAAAGTTAATCGCTATCATATAGAACGTCATTGCGAGATAAATCAGAACCATCAGAGGCAATAGAGCCACAGCCACTTTTGCCACACGGCTAACACCACCAAAGATTACGCTGCCTACAATAGCGGTAAGAACAAGCCCTATCACCACGCTTGGCATAATCGACAGTGAGTTAGGGACGAGGGTTCCTCGAATGAGCGCGGTGAGCTGGTTGGCCTGAAACATGGGCAGGGTTCCAATGAGGCCTGCTGCGGAAAACAGAATAGCCAGAGGGTACAGACGTTTGGGTAAAGCTTCCCGAATGATGTACATGGGGCCCCCTCTAATCTCACCCAGACTGTCTTCACCCCTGTACATAACGCCCAGTGAGCAGGTGAAAAACTTTGTTGCGATGCCTGCCAGTGCAGACATCCACATCCAGAAAACGGCCCCGGGGCCTCCGGCCACGATAGCTAAGGCCACACCTGATATATTGCCCAGCCCCAGGGTGCCAGACAGAGCGGTGGCTAGAGCCTGAGCGTGTGAGAGTTGGCCCGGTTGGTCGGGGGTGTCGTGCTTGCCGAGCACAATGCCAATAGCATGGCCGAAGTGACGGTAGGGCAAAAAGCGGCTGTATAGTGCGAAAAATAACCCGCCACCCAACAGCAGGATAATCAGGGGAAGGCCCCAAACGAAATCGGCGAACGCCACCGACATTTGTTCCAGTTGGCCAAGCATATTTTTTTCTTATTGTTAGAGAGCTTTGAGGATAGCATGAGGGTTCAGCGGATGTAGCTGTTATTATGGCGAAATTTAGTGTGGAGTAGTGCTATGAGCGGCGTGCAAGAAATACCCAGCCTCGAGTCCCTAAAGGAGGCGCAAGAGCGCATTGCACCCCACGTGCACCGAACGCCTATCTACACCAGCAGCTTATTGGACCGTGAGTTCTCATCCAGCTTGATGTTCAAGTGTGAAAATCTGCAGAAGGTTGGCGCCTTCAAGGCGCGTGGTGCCAGCAATACTGTGTTTAGCCTGAGCGATGAAGAGGCTAAAAATGGCGTCGCTACACATTCTTCCGGTAACCATGGTGCCGCCCTGGCAATGGCCGCCGCCAAGCGTGGTATTCCCGCCCACATTGTGATGCCTACAGACGCCTCAGCGGTTAAAAAATCCGCAGTGGCAGCCTATGGCGCAACCATTGTTGAGTGTGCCCCGACACTTGCAGCCAGAGAGGAAACACTGGGCGAAGTTGTCACTAATACGCACGCCCATGTGGTTCACCCTTACAACGATGGCCGTGTTATTGCCGGTCAGGCTAGTGTGGCACTGGAAATTCTTGAGCAAGTGCAGGACCTTGACGTGGTGGTAGTGCCTGTGGGCGGTGGTGGTCTACTTGCAGGCGTCGCTCTGGCAGTAAAAAGCATCAATCCAAAAATTGAAGTGGTCGCCGTGGAGCCCGCAGGCGCCGATGATGCATTTCGCTCATTTGGTCTGGGTAAGCTGATTCCACAAACATCCCCGAATACGATAGCCGATGGACTGCGCTCAAGTCTGGGCGAATTGAATTTTGAGATCATGCAGAAAAATGTCGATACAATCCTGACTGTAGAAGAGTCGAGCATCATTAATGCAATGAAGCTGCAGTGGAGTCGCTTGAAGACCGTTGTGGAGCCTTCCGGTGCGGTAAGTTTTGCGGGTGTGCTGGAGCACCCCGAACGATTTCGTAATCGCCGCGTGGCTCTGGTTATTAGTGGTGGTAACCTCGATCTGGATAACTTGCCCTGGTAAGAGTGTTTGCCCCTGCAGCTGGGCTTCACTGTGAACGCTACGCTGCTGGTTGCGAAAATATGTTTCAAATGACAGTAATACAATTCCAGGAGAGGTTTCTGCGCCGTATACGGTCACTGCGTTTAGGCGCAATTTCTCTCGTGTTGTTTTTGAGCGCCTGTAGTTCCACCTCTTTTGTCTACAATCGTCTCGACATTATTCTGCCCTGGTATCTGGATGATTATGTAGACCTGAACCGCGAGCAGAAGAATTCATTGGATGGCTTGTTACAACCGTTTCTTGGCTGGCACCGACAGGAGGAACTACCGCAATACGTCCTGATACTGAGCGATTTAGAGGCCAGCCTCGACCAACCGCTTAACCTTGAGGTCGTTGCCAGAATTTTCACCAGTATTGAAACGGCATGGAGTCGTTTGGAAGATCGCAGTCTGGAATGGATGCTCAAGTTGGGTGATGAACTCAGTGATGAGCAGATAAATGAGTTTCTTGCGGTGCTGGGCGAGGAACAGGAAGAGTATGAGGAGAAGTACCTGCCTCGCAGCGATGAAGAGTACCTTGAAGAGTCCTATGAGAATTTTTCAGATGGGCTTGGAGATTACATGGGCCGCCTTGGCAGCGATCAACGTGAGATCCTGCGCAGGGCATCCGCACAGCTGCAGAGAATGGACGTCCTGTGGCTGCAAGAACGAGCGGTATGGCTGGATAACTTGACTCAACTGTTGCGTAGAGAGCCCGGTTGGAAACAACAACTACGTGACCTGAAAAATAATCGAGAGGACAATTCCGCGCCGGAGTATTCCGCAATGTACGCGCATAACCTAATGGTTATCGAGGGCGCTATAGCGGAGATTGTGGACAGCCGTAGTGAGAAGCAGGACAAACGTCTGCGGGGTAAGCTTAAGAACCTGCGCGAAGACTTCGAGGGGCTTATCGCGCAGGGTATTTCAGGCTAGTAGTACTCAGTCGATAAGCGATAAATCCCGAACTGCGCCCTTATCGGCACTGGTTACCATTTTTGCGTAGACCTTTAGTGCCGCGCTAACTTTACGCGGTCTTGCCTCGGCCGGTTGCCAGGCACGAGCGCCCCTGGCTTCCATCGCTACACGTCTCGCGGCCAATGCCTCATCGCTGATCGCTACATTGATAGAGCGGGACGGGATGTCAATTTCTATAATGTCACCGGCTTCAACCAGGCCTATCGCACCACCGCCAGCGGCCTCTGGTGAGGCATGTCCAATGGACAAACCCGACGTGCCACCTGAAAAACGACCATCGGTGAGCAGGGCACAGGCTTTGCCCAGACCCTTTGATTTAAGGTAACTGGTGGGGTAGAGCATTTCCTGCATACCCGGCCCGCCCCTTGGCCCTTCATAGCGAATGATGACGACATCGCCTGCCTTAACTTTATCGCTCAGAACGGCCTCCACAGCTTCGTCCTGGCTCTCGCAGATATAGGCCGGGCCTGAAAATACAAGGCTGCCCTCATCCACGCCGGAGGTTTTTACTACGGCGCCATCTTCGGCGATATTGCCAAACAGAACAGCAAGCCCCCCCTCCAGTGAAAAAGCATTTTCAATCGAGTGTATGCACCCGTTTTCGCGGTCATCATCCAGGCTGGACCAACGTGTGTCCTGGCTGAAAGCGGTCTGGGTCGGGATGCCCGCCGGGCCGGCGCTGTAAAATTTGCGTACGCTCTCATCAGTGGTGGTTGTGATGTCCCACTTCTGTAGCGCCTCACCCATGGTAGGCGTGTGAATGGTAGAGCAATTGCTGTGCAGCAGCCCCGCTCGGTTCAACTCCCCGAGAATGCCCATCACTCCGCCCGCACGGTGCACGTCTTCCATGTGATATTTTGGTGTGTTGGGCGCGACCTTGCATAGCTGTGGCACTACTCTGGACAAGCGATCGATATCCGCCAGGGTAAAGTCAATGTGGGCTTCTTGCGCGGCCGCTATTAAATGCAAAATGGTATTAGTAGATCCGCCCATGGCAATATCCAGGCACATGGCATTTTCGAACGCCTCGAAATTACCGATGTTGCGCGGTAGTACGGACTCGTCATCGTCCTGATAGTAGCGTTTGCAGAGGTCTACGATGGTTCTGCCAGCACGCAGGAACAGCTGCTCTCGATCGGCGTGGGTGGCCAGCATGGAGCCATTGCCGGGCAGACTCAGGCCCAGCGCCTCGGTCAAACAGTTCATTGAATTGGCGGTGAACATGCCCGAACAGGAGCCGCAGGTGGGGCAGGCGGAGCGTTCAATTTCTGCAACGTGTTCGTCGCTGACTGAACTATCGGCCGCTATAACCATTGCGTCTACCAGGTCCAGCTTGTGCTCGGACAGCTTTGTTTTGCCCGCTTCCATGGGGCCGCCGGAGACAAATACTACCGGGATGTTGATGCGCATGGCTGCATTGAGCATTCCGGGAGTAATCTTGTCGCAATTGGAAATACATACCATGGCATCGGCGCAGTGCGCATTCACCATATATTCCACTGAGTCAGAAATGATATCCCGCGACGGCAGGCTATAGAGCATGCCGTCATGGCCCATGGCGATGCCATCATCTACAGCGATGGTATTGAACTCTTTGGCGATGCCGCCGGCCGCCTCGATTTCCCTGGCGACCAGCTGCCCCAGATCTTTTAGGTGCACATGTCCGGGTACGAATTGGGTGAAAGAGTTCACTACGGCAATAATGGGTTTGCCGAAATCTCCGTCTTTCATGCCAGTGGCGCGCCATAGGGCGCGGGCGCCGGCCATATTGCGGCCGTGGGTGGAGGTTTTGGAGCGATATTCAGGCATTAGCGTATTCCGGCGTATTAAAACTCAGTAAGGCCGCGCAGGATAGCAAATAACTGCCGCTAGCTTAAGGCTTTGATGAAAACCTTGGAGTTCCGCTGCAGATTATATAGCGCCTGGCGTTGCGTGGGCAGAGACTCATGCCTGGCTTCCTTGAACCCCTGCTCGATAAACCAGTGAGCAGTTTGGGTGGACAGAACAAACACTTTGCTCAGGCCTTGGCGCTGCGCTTCAGCCTCCAGTTCGCGCAGAAGGCGCTGGCCGCGTTCGCTGCCTCTATAGTCCGGGTGTGAAACAATGCAGGCTATCTCGCCACTGTCGTCTTCGGTGAAGGGGTAGAGTGCGGCACAGGCGATAATTCTGCCGTCGCGTTCCAGCAGGCGAAAATGCCCGATTTCGGTTTCCAGTAGCTCGCGCGAGCGCTTCAGCAACACACCCTCTGCTTCCAGAGGCTCAATTAACTCAATGATACCGCCCACATCATCTATCGTGGCAGTGCGCGATTGTTCATAGTCGTCTTTGGCGACTAGAGTGCCGCTGCCATCGTGGGTGAACAGTTCTTCCAGCAGAGCACAGTCGTCCCCAAAGCCAATAATGTGGCAGCGATCCACTCCGGCATTGCAGGCAAGGCGGGCAGTTTTCAGCAATGACAATTGCTGAGGATCTGTGACATCCAGTGTATCGATGTCCTGCACCGCACATTGCTGCAAGAGTTCTCCGTCAGGCCCGTTGATGCCCTGTGCTTCGCCAAACAGCATTAATTTGTCGGCGCCTATGCTTGCCGCGCACTGCACCGCAATGTCTTCCAGCGAGAGATTAAATATCTCACCGGTGGGGGAGTAGCCCAGTGGTGATAGCAAAACAATGGAGTTTTCGTTCAGTTGCTGGTGTATGCCGGCGCTGTCTATGCGGCGCACCTTTCCCGTATGCAGCAGGTCGACGCCATCGATGACACCCAGAGGCTTGGCGCTGACAAAGTTACCGGAGCAGACACGCATGCGTGCTCCCTGCATGGGGGAGTTTGGCAAGCCCATTGAGAGCAAGGCTTCAAATTGGGCGCGCAATGAACCGGCAGCGTCTTTGACGTGCTCCATGGCATCGGCGTCGGTGATGCGCAGACCCTTGTGAAATTGGCTGTTGATGCCGGCTCGCTGCAAACGCTGAGCAATCTGGGGTCGGCTGCCGTGAATCAATACCAGCTTTATACCCAGGCTGTTTAGCAGGGCAATATCGTGAACGATATGGGAAAAGTTTTCATGCAGGACTACTTCTCCGCCCAGCATTAAGACGAGGGTTTTTCCCCTGTGGGCATTGATGTAGGGCGCAGTATTTCTGAACCAGCGTATATTGTCCCGGGCCGGTGTTGTCACGTTGAAGTCCAAGCGTTTATGTAAAAGGAAAAGCTTAACAAACCCTGAGCTATTCCCTAATGGCAATAATGCACAAGGGCTGCGGTGAAAACTACAGGCAGTAGTGGCGAATGCACTGTTGCAGCAAAGTAATACAGGGCTGTATCTGGCTCAGCTCCAGATACTCATCGGGCTGGTGGGCCAGGTCTATGGAGCCGGGCCCCATAACGATGGTTTCCATTCCCAGTTGCTGCAGGAAGGGGGCTTCGGTGGCGAAAGCGACGGATTCGGCCTGGTGTCCGGTTAGTTTCTCCGCAATTCGCACCAATTCGCAATCTTCCTCCTGTACAAAGGGAGAGATATTTTTTACCAGAGCTTTTAGTGCTACATCCACATTGTGCTGCTCTCCAATGTGCTTCATGCGCTGCTCGATTTCACCTCTAACAGTGTCATTGTCACCGTTGGGCGTCATGCGCAAATCGAAGTGCAGCTCTGTTTTGCCACAAATCCGGTTGGGACTGTCGCCGCCGTGAATGCAGCCCAGGTTCAGCGTAGGAAATGCCACTTCGAATAACTGGTTGCTGTAGCGTTCGCCCAGTTGCGCGCGGTAGGTAATAAGGTCGCCCATAACAGCGTGCATCGCATCCAGGGCACTGTTGCCCAGTTCCGGGTTGGATGAGTGACCTGCTCTGCCTGTTATATGGACCGACTCCATCATTATGCCTTTGTGCATTCTTACCGGCACTAAAGAGGTGGGTTCGCCAATAATGGCGGCGCGTGCCTTGGGGTATCCGGCGGCCGTCAATGCCCTGGCACCATTCATGGAGCTCTCTTCATCCGCGGTGGCGAGAATAATCAGTGGTTGTTGAAGTTTTTTGTCGGTGAAAGCCGATGCTGCGGCGATAGCAAGGGGAAAGAAGCCCTTCATGTCTGTGCTGCCCAGGCCGTAGAGTCGCTGGCCTCTCTCGGTTAATTTGAGCGGGTCGGATTTCCATCGTCCGTCATCAAAGGGCACTGTATCGGTATGGCCAGATAAAACCAGCCCGCCAGGACCGCTGCCCAGAGTGGCAATCAGATTTGCTTTACTGCCGTCTTCATTGACGTTCTGGATTTCGATGGCGAAACCCATTTTGGCAAGCCAGCTTGCCAGTGTATCTATGACGGCGCGGTTGCCCTGATCCCAGCCGGGGTCGGTAGAGCTGACAGATGGCGTTCCTACCAACTCTTCAAGTTGTTGCAGTATGACTTTGTTGTTCACAGGCGCAGGTCCTCAATGGCATAAGCGCTCTTACAGTATCCCAGCAGAGGGATGAGCGCCTTAACTGAAAATGCCCTTAAACAAGAAGAAGAAAATGATGGCCAGGCCAGCGCCAGCGGGGAGGGTAATAATCCAGGACATGAATATGACGCCTATGGTGCGCAAATTAATGGCGCCAATACCACGTGCGAAACCTACGCCAAGCACAGCACCCACTAGAGTGTGTGTAGTCGAAACCGGCAAGCCAGTGGCAGATGCGATGACCACCGTGGAGGCGGCGCCAAGTTCGGCGGCAAAACCCCGCGAAGGCGTGAGTTCGGTGATTTTTCGGCCTACCGTGGCAATCACTTTCCAGCCATAGGTAGCCAGACCCACCACGATACCCAGTCCACCCACCAGAAGAATCCACCAGGGCATAGCCGATTTGGCTGCGATAAGCCCTCCCGATTGCACCGTGCTGGCAATAGCAGCCAGCGGTCCCACGGCGTTCGCCACGTCGTTGGAGCCGTGGGCAAAGGCCATGGCGCAAGCGGTAAATACCATCAGGATGGCAAAAATTTGCTCTACGTTATCAAAACGGCTGTCAGGGTTGGGCGTCTCCTTGATTCGAGCAAGGAATACGCCGCCCAGTGCAGCCACGGCAAGTCCTATAACGGCTGCAATGGGTAGAGCGTTGGCAAAATTGCTACCCAGCCCGAGGTCGATATCCAGCCCCACATGCTTCAATCCCTTTAGCAGGGTTACCATGCCAATCATAAAGCCCACCATCCACATATAGATTGGGATGAACTTTTTGGCCTTGTGGAAGGGATCGTCGGTGTCGAGGATTAACATCTTGACGCTCATAAACAGGCTAAAGGAAATCGTGCCCGCTAAAACAGGTGAGACGACCCAGCTCATGACTATTTTGCCGACGGCACCCCAGTGAACCGCATCAACAGAGATGCCTACCGATGCAAAACCTACAATAGCGCCCACAATTGTGTGTGTTGTTGAAACAGGCCACCCCTTAATACTGGCTATCATTAGCCAGGTACCTGCGGCCAGCAGTGCGGAGAGCATGCCGTACACCATGAGTTCGGGTGTATCAGTGAGAAGGTCAGCGTCGATAATGCCTTTGCGAATGGTGGCGGTGACCTCGCCACCTGCCAGGTAGGCGCCCATAAACTCGAACACCATGGCGATCAAGATTGCCTGCTTGATGGTCAGGGCGCGCGAACCTACCGAAGTTCCCATAGCGTTGGCTACATCGTTGGCGCCTATTCCCCAGGCCATGAAGAAGCCAAAACCACAGGCCAATGCCAGAAAGAGGGTTCCATGTTCTGCAATGATATTCATCTGGAAACCCTACTTGGCTATTAATATCTGGAGGCGATCGCCGACATTTTCGGCGGCATCGGCAACACCGCCGATCAGGCCGATAATTTCGTAGTAGAACATCACATCTACCGCAGGCAGCTTGTGTTCTATTTTAAACAGCTTCAACCGCAGGGCGATGGCTTGTTTATCAGTTTTGCCCTCCAGCCGGTTTAGCTCATTCAACATGCTCTCAACCAGCTTTACCTCTCGCCCGGTAAAGCCCACTTCCAGCAGCTCAGACAGCTGTTGGATAGAGGCCAGGGCTTGAGTGGAAGTAGCAGCACAGGTGTTGATAAATTCCATGATGCCTTTTTGCATTTTCTCAGGAAACTGCATGTGTCTGCCCGTAATAATGCCGGCAACGTCTTTGGCGCTATTGGCGACATGGTCCTGAATAGTGACCAGCTCCAGCAGATCGCCTCTGGGAACTGGCAGGAACAAGCTTTTGGGCAGGTTCTGGCGAATATTGCGCTTCAGGCGGTCGGCCTCGCGCTCTGCTTCCAAAATTTGCTTGTAGATCTTCTCAGCTTTTTCCCACTTGTCGTCAATCGTGGCCTGAATAAAGCTACACAGTAGCTGGGCCGCTGTGTCCACAACCGTCATGTGGTCCTGGATTGGACCAATCGGCGATCGACCAAACAAATTACCCAGGGGATTTCTACCAGCCATAGTGTTGCTCCTTGTCTCAGTTCGCGAAGTATAGGGGCAATCTTGGAATCTGTCACAGAAAAACATGCATGGGGTTGTTGGTGGATATTTTCTGCCGAGAGCATTTCAGATGGTTTGAAATCAAAGCGATTCTACAAGCCGCTGTGTTAGCATTAAATGTGTGTGAGTTGCGTAATCTGGATTGAAGTATGTCGACGAATTTTGGTGAGCAAGTGATGGAGCAGCCGCTGGCCCTGGCCTCTATGGCGCTCGATTTGAATGCTGATGGTCGGTTGGCCAGAATCGATCTGGAGCGAATTGGCAAAGCTGTCGCGGGCAGCGTTCACCCTGCTGTTTACTTGGCGGAGCTAAAACTGGCCGATCAGGCCAGCCCTGGTAAGTTACTGGACATGGAAGCGATACTCGCCTGGTTGTCCGAAAAGTCCGGCCAAAGCGTATATCAGGTCGACCCGCTCAAAATTAATCTGGGTGCTATCACCGAGGTGATGTCAAAAGCTTTCGCCCAACGACATCGCATATTGGCCGTTGAAGTGAGTAAAGACGAAGTGATAATCGCCAGCTGCGACCCCTTTGTGCGGGCCTGGGAGAGCAATCTTGAGCATGTTCTGCGTAAACCTATACGAAGAGTGTTGGCAGATCCTAGAGAGATAAGCCGGCACACCGCTGAGTTTTATACCATGGCTGGTTCGGTGCGCGGTGCTCGCGGCACGGGGCGTTCTGAGGCGGCGGCCAAGTCGGGTAATCTTGAGGCGATGCTCGAGCTGGGCTCCATGAAAGATCCGGATGCCAATGATCAGCACATAGTGAACATCGTTGACTGGTTGCTGCAATATGCGTTCGAGCAACGCGCCAGTGACATCCACATAGAACCCCGACGCGATGTAGCCAATGTGCGTTTTCGTATCGATGGGGTGTTGTACAGCGTTTATGAGCTACCCCAGCAGGTGGGCGCGGCTGTTACCAGTCGCATAAAAATTCTCGGGCGCATGGATGTTGCTGAAAAGCGTAGGCCCCAGGACGGTCGTCTCAAGACCCGCACGCCCGACGGTAACGAAGTGGAATTGCGCCTTGCCACTTTGCCTACAGCTTTCGGTGAAAAGTTGGTGATGCGAATTTTTGACCCCGATGTACTGCAAAAATCATTTAGTGAACTGGGTCTGGCTGATTCCGACCTGGCACGCTGGCAGCACATGACAGACAGTGGCAATGGCATTGTTCTGGTAACAGGGCCTACCGGCTCGGGTAAGACCACTACGCTCTACTCCACCTTGCGTAAACTGGCTACGTCAGCGGTCAATGTCTGTACTATTGAAGACCCTATCGAAATGATTGAACCTGCTTTTAACCAGATGCAGGTCAACCACAGTATCGATCTCGATTTTTCCAGCGGTGTGCGCGCACTGATGCGCCAGGATCCCGATATTATTATGGTGGGAGAGATTCGCGACCTTGAAACAGCCAATATGGCAGTGCAGGCGGCTCTTACCGGTCACCTTGTTATTTCCACGTTGCACACTAACGATTCCCCCAGTTCCATCTCGCGGTTGCTCGAGCTGGGCGTTCCTTCTTATCTGATTAAAGCAACGGTGCGGGGTATTATGTCCCAGCGCCTGGTGCGCATCCTGTGCCCCGATTGCAAGGTTTTAACGGATGTCGATGAGGCCGCCTGGAAAGAGTTAACTCAGCCGTGGAAGGTGACGCCACCGAAGCAAATGGCTAAACCAGTAGGTTGTAAGGTCTGTAGGGATACGGGCTATCGTGGCCGCCAGGGAATCTATGAAGTGCTGGTAAATAGCAGAGATGTGCAGGAGCAAATTACGGCGCATATCGATACGGCAAAACTTCGCGATATCGCGATGAAAGAAGGTATGCGAACGCTGCGCCTCAGCGGGGCTTCCCGGGTGGCGAAAGGGGAAACCACTATTGAGGAGGTGATGCGAGTCGCCCCTATGCTGGACGGATAAAACATGACATCACTGCAAACCACCCTGAACGAAACACTCGCCGGGCAGGCCCAATCTGCCTGGCAACAAACTCTGGAGCGCGCGCAGCCCGATATAGCCAAAGAGCTGGTAGCTTTATGTGCTGAGCCAGCTGAGCCAGCTGTGCAACAGCAACTGTCACTGGTGCTAGCCTGTAGCCCATTTTTCTCACAAACGGTGCGTAGTTACCCAGAGGTGTTGCGGGACTTGCTGCTTACAGGGAGCCTGCAGGATTCGTTGTCGATAGACGAAGGGCCGGGCCCACTTCGCAGTTCACTGCGGCAATTGCTGAGCGACGAAGCTGCAGAGCTTGCCCCGGTGCTGCGCCGTTTTCGACGTTTTCATATGCTGCGAATTTTGTGGCGAGACTTTTGTCGACTGGCCGATACGAGGGAGACGGTGCGCGATACCTCCTTGCTTGCCGATGCCTGTATCGAAGAAGGGCTGGCGTATTCCGCTAGAGCTCTTGAGCAACGATTTGGCGTGCCCATTGGCTCCGAAAGTGGCACTCCCCAGCAGTTGATTGTGCTGGCCATGGGCAAGCTGGGTGCGCACGAGCTGAATTTGTCCTCTGATATTGACCTGATCTTTGTTTATCCGGAAGCCGGTACAACCGATAGCGAAACCGCCTCAATCAGTAACCAGGAGTTCTTCACCAAGTTGGGGCAGGCAGTGATCACTGCGCTGGACAAGGTGACAGTTGATGGCTTTGTGTTTCGTGTGGATATGCGCCTGCGACCCTATGGCGATAGCGGCGCTTTGGTGTCGAACTTTAATGCGCTGGAGCAGTACTACCAGCAGCAGGGTCGTGACTGGGAGCGTTATGCACTGATCAAGGCGAGGCCAGTGACGGGAGACACTGCGTGTGCTGCGCAACTTATGGAAACCCTGCGGCCTTTTGTGTTTCGGCGCTATGTCGATTTTGGTGTTATCGAGAGCCTGCGCAGCATGAAGGCGATGATCAATTCCGAAGTCCGACGCAGAAAACTACAGGGTGATGTGAAGCTCGGACACGGAGGCATTAGAGAAATAGAGTTTATCGCCCAGTGTTTCCAGTTGATTCGTGGGGGCAGAGACCTGGGTTTACAACGACGGGAGTTGTTGCCGGTGTTGCAGGAATGTGCTGCATTGGATTGCCTACCTGCCGCAGTCGTTGACGAGCTCACAAGTGCCTATTTATTCCTGCGCGACAGCGAGCATGCAATTCAAGGATATCAGGATAAGCAAACTCAAGCGCTGCCCATCGATGAGTTGCCGCGTCTGGCTATGGCCACTGTTATGGGTTTTGATGATTGGGACAGCTATATCGAGAAGCTGGATACCTTTCGATCCCTGGTGGCTCAGCATTTTCAGGCCTTGATAGCGGCCGAGGACAACAGTAGTGACAGCGAAGTTGCTGGTGAATTACAGCTATGGACAGATCAGCTCTCCCCGGAGTTTTTGACAGAGCTGGGGTTTTCCCATGCGGAGAAGTCACAGCAACTATTACGAGAGCTGAGTCAAAGCCCCCGTGTTGTTACATTGCAGGCTGAAGGCAAGGCGCGATTACAGCAGTTTATGCCGCAGCTACTGCTAGCCTGTGGCGAAACCGACAATCCGGGTCTGGCGTTGGAGCGGGTAATGCCCTTGGTAACCTCTGTTCTGCGTCGCAGTGCCTATCTGGCCCTGCTGCTGGAAAACCCCCCGGCCATGCACGAACTGTTGGTGTTGTGTGCAGCCAGCCCCTGGATTGCAAAACAGATGTCACGGCACCCTGTGTTGCTTGATGAATTTCTAAATCGTGAAAGCCTGTATACCGCACAGGACAAGCTCATGTTGCGCGACGAGCTGCGTCAGCAAGTACTGCGTCTCGCTCTGGATGACCTGGAAGCCCAAATGGATGCACTGCGGTATTTCAAGGCATCTCACGTACTGCGAGTGGCCGCTAGTGAGCTGGCCGGGCGCCTTCCCGTAATGCAGGTCAGCGATAAGTTGAGCTGGATTGCCGAGGTCATTCTCGAACAGGTTATCAGCGTGGCCTGGGCAGACCTGGTTGCGAAGTACGGGGAGCCACCGAGGGAGGGCAAGGGTAATGGTTTTGCTATTTTTGGCTACGGTAAATTGGGTGGCATAGAGTTGGGTTACGGCTCAGACCTGGATCTGGTCTTTGTATACGATGCGCACAAACAGGGCGTAACCAATGGTGAACGCAGCATTGATAACACCGTATTTTATACCCGGCTGGGGCAGCGCATAATTCATATACTGGATACCCGCATGGCCATGGGGCAGCTCTATGAGGTGGATATGCGGCTGCGTCCTTCCGGGGAATCCGGCATGTTAGTGATAACCACTGAGGGCTTTAGGCGTTATCAGGAAAGCACCGCCTGGACCTGGGAGCATCAGGCTTTGGTGCGCGCCCGTTTTGTTGCCGGGGACGTCGAGGTGGCCGGGCAAGTGGAGAAAACACGCACAGACATACTGTGCCAGGAAAGGGACCAGGCAGAGCTGGCTAAGGATGTGCAGCGCATGAGAGCGCGGATGCGGGAACACTTACTGCCGCCGGGGAAAGTAAAACCCACAGAATTTGATCTCAAGCAGGGTGCTGGAGGCATAGTCGATATCGAGTTTATGGTGCAGTACGCGGTACTGGCCTGGTCCAGGGGTATCCCCGAGTTGGCGCGCTGGACGGACAATGTTCGAATTTTGGAGGTGTTGGAGCGCGAGGGTTTATTTGAGGGCGGTGAATGTGACGCGCTCACCGAAGCCTACCTCGCCTTTAGATCTGCCTCACATCAATACGCTTTGCAGCAACATCCGGGTATCGCCCCGGCTGATCGTTTTAGCCGCCAGCGGCAGGCGGTGAGTGACAAGTGGCAGCAAATGTTTACACCCGAAGGCTGAATGAATCGTGAGATGCGCAATCCCGCGCTAAGATACAGCCATTACGTAGGCTAACAACGACAACACAGGTTTGCAGGAGAACATCACCATGAATGAGCCGGTAGATATAAACAGTCAGCCCGAAGATTCTGGTCCCAAAATGGGAGAAGAAGGCAATCTTGGCGGCGGAAATTTTTACCGACACTGGCGTGCCAATGAACCGGCGCGAGCAGTAATTTTGTTGGCTCATGGTTTGGGTGAACACGGCGGTCGCTATCAAAGCTTTGCGGGTTTTTTTGGTGAACGGGGAATTTCAGTGGTAGCACCCGACCACATGGGCCACGGCGCTTCTCCAGGCGATAGAACTCATGTGCACAGTTTTAATGATTATTTACAGCCACTGGATGAGCTACGTGAGCTAGTAGCTGGCTGGTATCCGGGTTTGCCTTGTATTCTGGTTGGGCACAGCATGGGTGGCTTAATAGCGGCGCGCTACCTGCTCGATCACCAGAGCCAATTTGCCGCTGCTGCATTGTCTGGTGCGGCGCTGCAGGCGGCAGAGCCGCCCTCTGCTTTTGCTATGCTTCTAGCACGCCTGTTTTCTCGATTTTTACCGAAAATGGGCATGTTGCAACTCGATGCGACACAGATCAGCAGGGATCCTGAGGTGGTGCAAGACTACCTGGAAGACCCGCTGGTGCATAACGGCAAGGCCAGTGCCAGATTGGTGGTAGAACTATTCAAGGAGATGGAGCGGGTAGAGCGAGACCAGGACAAGATTACATTGCCTATTTTTGTGATGCATGGGAGTGCCGATGCAATGACGACCAGTGCTGGCTCCGACGCTTACTATCAAGGCATAAGCTCCCCTGATAAAAACCTGAAAATCTACGATGGCCTTTACCACGAAATATTCAATGAGCCGGAACGTTTGCAAGTGCTGGGTGATTTGGCCAACTGGATAGAGGCTAGAATTTAGTCTGGCGTAGGGGATGGCTGGGTCTAATTCAGACGCGACATAGCCCACTCATAAGAGCGGCGAGCTAACAACTTTGCTTCCAGGTCCGACAGGTCTCTCATTTGCGAGTGCCATGCGCGGAAAAAACGCAAGCGGTCGCTACGGCTTATTTCACTTGGTAGGTGCAGGTTAAGCTGCATCAGGTTTTTCAATAGCAGCTTGCCCGGTACAGGTTGTATTTGCGTGTTGTGTTCATTGTTGATCAGGGAAAATTCAAATCTAGAGGGCCCCTGGTAAGTTAGAATGTTGAGCGTTTGTAGATTGCCATGGATAAATCCGGTGGCGTGCAAACGCCCCACAAAAACCCCCAGTTCTCGCAATAATTTCCACTTTCCACTGGGCTTACGCCATGTTTTGTTGTTATGCCCTTGTTTAATCCAAATACTGAGGCGTTCGCCTTTCGCGCTGCCAGTAAAAATATATTCCGTATCGTTGGGTAGTTTCCCTCGGGCTACAGTGGGCGGTGCACTAAACCCCGACCAAAGCAGGTTTTGATTGTTGTCCCAGGCGCGGTTGGCGTCACTGCCTTTGAATAATGCCTTGAACCTTTCCGCGGGGCTGCGTGGGGGAAACTCCCGGTAAAAAAGTTTCCATTTTTTATGGTGGGCCACGTGGGTATACCTGGAGCCGATGTCCATTTTCCAGCCATCGGGCAGCTTTTCGTCCGCCAGCAATATGGCGCACTGATGCAAGGTATCCTGATCTGGTTGCGTGTCGTCTATTTTCGCTGCCCCTGCTTGTTGGTAAGTGAGTGAAACATGAAGTAGTGAAGAGTTAGCTTCTGCGGTGGGCTTCACCGCTGCGCAGGTATAATATAGCCTGCTAATTCACCATGCCAGAGGAAGTACTTTGAAGCAAACAGTGCTCATTACGGGTGCAGGAGGACAGCTTGGCCGCGAGTTACTGTTAACTGCAGGGTCGACGTTTAACTGTATCGGTGTGGATCACAAAGGGCTGGATATTTGCGATCCCGAAGCGATAGCGAATGTTTTACGTGATTGCCAAGCCGATGTGCTCATCAATGCAGCGGCCTATACGGCTGTTGATAAAGCGGAGTCTGAACCAGAGTTGTCTGGACGGGTGAACGCCCTGGGGCCGGGATATCTGGCCAGTGCCTGTGCGGCCAATGACGTGCGAATGATACACCTCTCCACTGACTTCGTTTTTGATGGCGAGGCCACACAGCCTTACCAGCCCGACTCACCGACGGTTCCAGTCAGTGAGTATGGCCGCGGCAAGTTGGCCGGCGAAGCGGCTGTAAAGTGCGTGTTGCCCGAAGCTTTGATCGTGCGCACATCCTGGGTGTACTCACGTTTTGGCAGTAATTTTGTGAAAACCATGCTGCGCTTGATGTCGGAGCGAGAAGAATTAGGCGTGGTTTGCGACCAGTTGGGCACACCCACCTGGGCGAGAGGGCTGGCACAGGCACTTTGGGCTGCAGCGGCGCGGCCACAGTTACGCGGCACTTATCACTGGTCTGATGCGGGAGTCTGTAGCTGGCATGATTTTGCCTGTGCAATTTATGAGGAGGGTAGGGCAGTTGGGTTGCTCGGCAATGAAGTAATTGTTAAGCCCATTGTGGCCAGCAGTTACCCCACTCCGGCACATCGACCAGCTTATAGCGTGCTGGATAAAACCGATAGTTGGCGCGATTTTGAAATAGAGGGAGTGCCCTGGCGAGACCAGTTGCGCTCGATGTTATTGGATATGAAGGAACACAGAAATGAGTAAGCAGCTGTTGGTGACGGGCGCCGCGGGATTTATTGGCGCTAACTTTATGCACTATTGGGCGCAGCAGCATCCATCGGACAAGCTGGTTGGTTACGATGCGCTGACCTATGCGGGGAACCAGGCCAATCTTAACGGTTTGCGCACCAATAAAAACTTCAGCTTTGTGCACGCCAATATCTGTGATTCCGAGCGGGTAAAGGCGGTGATGCGCGAGCACAGTATCGATACGGTTGTGCATTTTGCCGCCGAGAGTCATGTCGACCGGTCTATAACCGGACCCGATGAATTCATTGAAACTAATATCGTGGGCACTCACAGTTTGCTCAAAGCAGCGAGAGAGGTTTGGCTGGGTGGTGATACGGTTGTCCCTCACCGCTTTCACCATGTGTCCACCGATGAGGTTTACGGTTCGCTCGCCGCGGATGCACCGGGTTTTTTTGAGGCGCAGAGGTACGAGCCCAATTCCCCCTACTCTGCCAGTAAGGCGGCTTCTGATCATCTGGTGCGCGCCTATCATCACACCTATGGCCTGCAGGTGAGCACCAGTAATTGTTCTAATAATTACGGCCCGTTTCATTTTCCGGAAAAGCTTATCCCACTGTGCCTGACCAATATTCTGGGAGGCCAGCCATTGCCTGTGTATGGTGACGGCAGCAATATTCGAGATTGGCTTTATGTAGAAGACCACTGCCGCGGTATTGAGTTAGTGCTGCAGAAGGGCGAAGTAGGAGAGGTGTACAATATTGGTGGTAACAACGAGTGGTCGAATTTGGCTATCGTAAAGCTGTTGTGTGAACAACTGGACGCACGCTTCGCTGCTGATCCCGCATTGGCACAGCGGTTTCCATTGGCACCAGGCGCTACCAGGCGCAGTGCCAGTGAGCTTATAGAGTTTGTTGAAGACCGGGCCGGACACGACTGGCGCTATGCTATTGATGCCAGCAAAGTCATGGATGAGCTGGGTTATCTGCCCCACGAAAGTTTTGAAACTGGCCTGAAGCGCACATTGGACTGGTACCTGGACAACGAAGACTGGTGGCGGCCGCTTTTGTAGATGCGACAATTCTGGAGCGATAGCTTTTTGTAAGGGAGACGTCAGATGATAGAAGGTGGGTGCTTTTGTAAAAAAATCCGATACACCGTTGAGAGGGGCGATTATCGTATTGCCAATTGTCACTGCCGCATGTGCCAACAAACCAGCGGCGCGCCATTTGTTACCTGGCTTGTGGCGCGGAAAGAAGCTTTTACCTATGTGAGCGGCAAACCCAGACAACTACAATCTTCCAGTAAAGGTACGCGAGAGTTTTGTTCTGATTGCGGCACTCCACTGACATTTTTCAGTACCGAAAGGCCGGGTTATCTCGATATTACCGGTGGCAGTTTGGATAATCCCGACGATTTTGTTCCCACGGTTGCTGTACATGAAGAGTCTAAACTCAAGTGGCTGAAACAAACGGAATAATATTGTGTTTACCTCATGTGGAGCGCTTTAATCAAACAACGGAATAGAATCCCAGGCTAAACCAGCTATGTCTTTCCCGGATAATTGTGGCGTACCTCCACTTTCAGTCGGCCACTGGATGCCCACTGTTGGGTCGTCCCACGCCAACGACACCTCTGCCGAGGCATTGTAGGAATCAGTGCACTTATATTGAAAGTCTGCGGTTGCGGATGTGACGTAAAACCCATGGGCAAAGCCTGGTGGAACCCATAGCATTTTGTGATTGTCTTCACTTAGGGTAACGCCAAACCATTTGCCTAGCGTTGGGGATGAGCGACGCAAGTCCACTGCCACATCGAATACTTCGCCGCGGCTTACTCGAACCAACTTCCCCTGGGTGTTTTCGGTTTGGTAGTGCATCCCACGCAAAATACCCCGGGAAGAGCGGCTGTGATTATCCTGCACAAATGTCAGGTCCAGGCCCGCATCGCGAAAACTGCAGTCGTTCCAGGTTTCCATAAAGAAACCGCGTTCGTCACCGAACACGCGAGGCGTGATGACCAGTAGGTCTTGCAGGGGGGTAGTCTCAATATTCATGGAACACAACTCCGGTCTCATCGAGCAAGCGCTTCAAGTACACACCATAGCCACTTTTTTCTAAAGGAGCGGCCAGGGCGAGTAATTGTTCAGCGGTGATATAGCCCATGCGATAGGCGACCTCTTCGGGGCAGGCAATTTTCAGCCCCTGGCGTTCTTCCACGACACGTATGAATACAGCCGCGTCTAACAATGAGTTGTGAGTGCCTGTGTCCAGCCAGGCGGTGCCGCGGCTCATAATTTCGACATTGAGGTTGCCGCGCTCCAGATACACTTTGTTGACGTCGGTAATTTCAAGCTCGCCGCGATGTGAGGGCTTGATGGCTCTGGCAATATCGACCACATCGTTGTCGTAGAAATATAGGCCGGTCACTGCGTAGTGCGATTTGGGGTTGTCGGGCTTTTCTTCAATGTCCAGAGCCATACCCTCGGTATCAAAGCTCACTACGCCGTAGCGCTCGGGGTCTTGTACATAATAGGCAAACACGGACGCGCCGGTATCGCGCGCCGCAGCGCTGGTTAGTTTGTCAGTGAAACCACCGCCATAGAAAATATTGTCGCCTAACACCAGACTCACCGGGGAGTTGCCGATGAAGTCCTCACCCAGAATGAAGGCCTGAGCCAGGCCGTCTGGGCTTGGCTGAGGCATATAGTTGATGTTAATACCCCAATGGGAGCCATCTCCCAGCAAATCACTGAAAGCCTTCTGGTCGCGAGGTGTAGTAATAATCAGGATGTCCCGTATGCCAGCAAGCATCAATGTGGCGAGCGGGTAGTAAATCATTGGTTTGTCGTAAATGGGCATTAACTGCTTACTGACGGTGCTGGTAAGGGGGTGCAGACGAGTACCCGAGCCACCTGCCAGAATAATACCCTTGTAGTTTGAGCCGGTCATTGGTGTGAATCCTATCTAAATAAGGAGGGAATTATACGTCAAAACGATGGTGCAAAACGATATACCGTATAGTTCTGTACAGTGGGCTAGCGTTGAAGATGGTGGATTTTCCGCCCCAAGCTGATTAAAATCTAGCCTTTTTTCCCCACGCAGGTCGGTCTTATCAGTTCCCAGAAACTAAATCCTAACAATTCACTCGCCGAGGCTCCCAAAATCTTGCCTCCGGGCGATGATCCCGGTGCTGTTGTAAGCCCTGTAAAACCCCTGCGCATTGCTCTGTTGGGATACCGCAGCGCGCCCTTTAGCGGCGGACAGGGCGTCTATCTGAAATACTTGAGTAAGGCCCTGGTAGAGGCAGGACACAGTGTTGATGTGATTTCGGGGCCTCCCTACCCACATCTGGATCCCCGGGTAAAGCTGATTGAGCTGCCAAGCCTCGATTTGTTTGCCAATGGCCTCACATCACTGCGCCCGCACCATTTGAGCTCATGGACTAATATTATCGAATGGCTGAGCAAATTAACGGGTGGTTTCGCCGAACCTTACACCTTTGGCCGACGCGCAGTGAAGTACTTGAAGAAAAATGGCCACAATTACGATTTGATTCACGACAACCAGAGCTTGAGTGACGGCATGTTGCAAATTCAAGAAATGGGTTTGCCTCTGGTGACCACGGTACACCATCCAATCACTAGTGATTTACGCATTGCCCTCAGTGCAGCCAGAAACTGGTACGAACGCTTGTTAATCAAACGCTGGCATTCGTTTTTGACCATGCAGAGCAGAGTAGTGAAGCAGCTGCATAATATCGTGACGGTATCAGACTGTTCCAGACAGGATATAGCCGAAGATTTTGGCATACAGCCGGCGGGCATAGACATTGTCTACAACGGCATCGACACAGACGAATTTATGCCAATTCCAGAGATTGAGCGCCAGCCTCTAAGACTAATGGCCACAGCATCTGCCGACGCACCGCTTAAAGGACTGCGATATTTATTGCGGGCCTATGCGAAACTTCTGCCGCAATACCCCGAACTTGAATTGTTGATCGTCAGTAAGCCCAAGCCGGGCGGAAAAACCGAGCGCCTGATTAAGCATCTGGGCATCGGTGACAAGGTACAGTTTGTGAGTGGCATCAGTACCGCACAAATGGTGCGCTACTATGCAGAGGCGACGATTGCGGTTGTACCCTCGGTCTATGAAGGCTTTGGCTTACCTGCGGGAGAGGCAATGGCCTGCGGTGTGCCCGTTATATCCACAGACGGCGGCGCTTTACCAGAGGTTGTGGGTGACGCCGGCGTTATTGTGCCGGCCAAGAGCGTTGATGCCCTGGCAGATGCGATCGACAACCTGTTGCAGCATCCCGACAAGCGTGACCAGTTGGGCGCGCAGGGCCGTGAGCGAATTCTGCAGAAGTTTTGCTGGGATGTGTGCGCCGGGCAGATGGCGAAATACTATCAACAGGTGTTGACTCATGCAGACCGTTGATTTTAATTATTTTCCCCTGGAGTCGGGCGATGTGGTGCTTGACCTGGGTTGTGGTGAGGGTCGTCATATCATTTCCGCCTACATAGAGGCGGACGTACAGGCTATTGGCGTTGATTTGTCATTGGACGATTTGAAGGCGGCACAGGGCAAGTCTCGGGACTTTGAGGAGGCGGACAACGACGCAAAGTCGCTGCAGTTTTCCACCGCCAATGCCTTGCAGCTACCGTTTGCCGACAATACCTTTGACAAGGTGATGTGCAGCGAAGTACTGGAGCATATCCCCGATTACCATGGTGCGCTGGAAGAAATATCGCGTGTGCTAAAACCCGGCGGCTTGTTTTGCGCCAGTGTGCCACGGCGGTGGCCAGAGAAAATATGCTGGGCACTCAGCGATGAGTACCATCAGGTATTGGGTGGACATCTGCGCATTTTTCGCAGCAATGAATTGCGTGGTGAAATTGAAAGAGTGGGCTTCAATCACTACTACCGTCACTGGGCGCATGCATTGCACGCGCCATTTTGGTGGTTGAAATGCCTGTTTTGGAAGACTCAGGACAGCAACTGGTTAATTGCTCAATACCATCGTTTTTTGGTTTGGGATCTAATGGATAAGCCGGCGTTTACCCGGGTGTTGGAGAAGATAATGAACCCTGTTGTCGGTAAAAGTGTGGTGATGTATTTTCGTAAGGATGTAAGCGTATGAGTGGACTGTATCTAACCAGGGGCTTATTTCCCGAAGAATTTTTGCGTCCTACGGTCGAGTTTATTCTCAATGTGCAACAGCCAAGCGGGGAAATCCCCTGGTTTGAGAGTGGCTACACTGATCCTTGGGACCATATCGAAGCAGCGATGGGCTTGACCATTGGCGGCGAGCATGAGGCAGCGGTGCGTGCCTACAAATGGTTGGCCGATGCTCAGTTGGATGACGGCAGTTGGTGGGCGTCCTATCGAGGCGATGAGATAGATAACAGCAAGCGCCGTGAAACCAATTTTGTGGCTTATATAGCAACCGGCGTCTGGCACCACTATCTAGTAACTGAAGACCGTGATTTTTTACGAGCGCTTTGGCCTGCGGTTGAAAGCGCGATTGGTTTTGTCTTGTCGCTGCAGACCGAACACGGGGAAATTCACTGGGCTGTGGATGGTGACGGCAAAGCAAAATGTGATGCGCTGGTCACCGGATGTAGTTCTATCTATAAGAGCCTTGAGTGCGCGATGAATATTGCGTTGACTCTGGGAGAGGAAAAGCCGCACTGGAAAGAGGCGCGAACCGGGCTTGGCCAAGCTTTGCGTTTCAAGCCAGAGCGCTTTGACCGTACCTGGGAGAGCAAGGCCCGCTATTCCATGGATTGGTTCTACCCTGTATTGGCAGGTGTTCTGCCACAGGCTGAAGGGCATGCACGACTGATGGCCCGTTGGGATGAGTTTATTGAAACTGGTCTGGGCTGTCGCTGTGTCTCCGATGAGCCCTGGGCGACGGTGGCAGAGTCCTGCGAACTGGTGATGGCTTTGTTGGCTGCGGGGGATCACGCACGGGCAGTGGAAGTGTATAGCTGGCTGCACCAGTGGCGAGCGGCTGATGGCTCTTACTGGACGGGTTATCAGTGGGTGGAAGACCTGCTCTGGCCGGATGAAAAACCTACCTGGACGGCGGGTGCCATATTACTGGCAGCTGACGCATTAACCCATCACACAGCTGCTTCGGAATTGTTTACCCGGGTTAAATTACTCGATGTTGAATCGCAGGATTCCCAAAAACGCATTAACTAAGCTTTTACCCAGGGGTTGGCTTTGGTGAAGGTTGAGATGTAAAGTTGCTCTACTTTTTCTCTGGCCCAGGGTGTTTTGCGCAAAAATTTCAAGCTGGATTTCACCGAGGGGTCTGACTTGAAACAATTGATGTTTATTTTCTCCGCCAGGGCATCCCAGCCGTAGTACTCCTCAAGCTCTACGACAACTTTTTCCAATGTGATGCCGTGTAGCGGGTTGTTTGTTTGTGAACTGTTCACTGATGTGTCCTTTGCGCCCTATTGGCCTGATATTGCCTCTAATCACAGATAATACAAGATCGGGCAGTGCCGGCAAGCTCTGTGACTCGATACAGGGTTTCTTTGTGCGTAATATGTATAGGGTTAACAACATTTTGGGGGAGTAACGCAGTGGCTTTCAAAGTCGGTATTAATGGTCTGGGCAGAATGGGCAGGCTCAGTTTGCGTGCCGGTTGGGACTGTGAACAATTTGAATTTGTGCAGCTGAACGACCCGGCCGGCGATGCGGCTACGTTTGCCCACCTGCTCAACTTTGACTCGGTACATGGGACGTGGCAGCACACTGCCCATGGTCAGGCTGGAGAGATTGCCATTGAAGATTCTGGTCTCGTGTTTAGCGCCAACAGTGCCATTGCTGAGACCGACTGGTCGCGCTGCGATATTGTTATCGACGCCACGGGAAAGTTCAAGAGTAAAGAGTCACTGCAGGATTACTTCAAACAGGGTGTAAAGCGGGTGCTAGTGACTGCACCGGTGAAGGAAGCGGGTGTTCTTGATGTGGTCATGGGTGTCAACCATCACTTGTATGACCCCGACATCCACACGATTGTCAGCGCGGCGTCCTGCACCACCAATTGCCTGGCACCAGTGGTGAAGGTTATCCATGAGAGTCTTGGTATCAAACATGGCTCCATGACGACCATTCACGATGTTACCAATACCCAGACAATTCTCGATGCCCCGCACAAAGACCTGCGGCGCGCTAGAGCCTGTGGCATCAGCCTGATTCCAACATCCACCGGTTCGGCAACTGCGATTACACACATTTTTCCCGAACTAGCAGGTAAGTTAAATGGCCACGCGGTGCGGGTACCGGTGGCTAATGCCTCGCTGACTGATTGCGTATTCGAAGTGCTTAGGGAAACCAGTGTCGAAGAGGTGAACGCACTGCTGGAAGTGGCTGCTGCCGGCGAACTTGCAGGCATTCTAGGCTATGAAACAAAGCCGTTGGTTTCCATAGATTACAAAACAGACCCGCGCTCCAGTATTGTCGATGCCCTGTCGACCATGATTGTTAATGGCACTCAAGTAAAGCTCTATCTCTGGTACGACAATGAGTGGGGCTACGCCAACCGTGTCATCGACCTACTGCGTATGATCAGTGAACGTGAGGCGACCTGATGTTCCAGGTTTTTTCAGATTTTGCGACATGGATTGTATTTGACCTGCTGGGGTTTGTAGCGCAAACAAAGCTGGGTGATGCCCTGCATTTCTTTGTTGAGGATGTCAGCAAAATTTTCGTCTTGTTGTTGGTGATGATCTACGTTATCGCCCTGTTGCGCGCCTCTATGAATGTTGAGCGCGTGCGCGATTATCTCGCTGTCAGGCACAAAAGTACCGGCTATGTTATGGCGTCTGGCTTCGGCGCGGTCACTCCGTTTTGCTCCTGTTCCAGTATCCCCGTTTTCCTTGGCTTTACCTCTGCAGGGATTCCGGTGGGCATCACCATGGCATTTCTTATTACCTCGCCACTGATAAACGAAGTAGCAGTGTTGTTGCTGTTGAGTTTGCTTGGCTGGAAATTTACCGCGCTGTACGTACTTGTCGGCATGACAGTGGGAATTCTCGGTGGGGTGTTTCTGGATGCTATAAAGGCCGAGCGTTGGTTGCAATCGTTTGCGGCTGAAGCGTTACAGCGTGGACAATCGCAGATAGAGGCCAGTCGGGAAGGCGAAGCCGCGGTCAGCTTGAGCCTCGTTGAGCGTCATCAATACGCGAAAGACGAGGCTTTGGAAATTTTTGGCCGAGTGTGGAAGTGGGTGATAGTAGGGGTTGGTCTGGGTGCCGCCCTGCATGGATTTGTTCCCGATGGATGGATTGAAGCGCACTTGGGTGATGGACAATGGTGGTCTGTGCCAGCGGCGGTGTTGGTGGGGATACCTCTGTACTCGAACGCAACGGGTGTTATCCCTGTGATGGAAAGCCTGATAAGTAATGGCTTACCCGTGGGTACAACCTTGGCTTTTTGTATGAGCACTGTAGCGGCCAGTTTTCCGGAGTTTATTTTGCTCAAGCAGGTCATGCAGTGGCAGTTGCTGGCGGTATTGTTTGCGCTGCTGCTCGCCGCATTTACGTTGGTAGGCTGGGTATTTAATTTTGCGACACAGTATATTTAGGGAGCATCGTATGAAAATTTTCAAAGTTCTTGGCAGCGGTTGCGCTAAATGTAGTAAAACGGCGCAGGCGATAAGTGCAGTCGCTGAGGAGAAAAATATTGCAGTCTCTGTTGAAAAGGTAAACGACCCACAGGTCATCATGGCCTTTGGGGTTATGCGCACACCTGCTGTAGTTGTCGACGAAAAGCTTGTGTACAGCGGTTCTGTTCCCTCCCGTGGCGACATTGAGAAATGGCTGGCAGATGTATGACTTTCTACACGTAACCGTATAGCAGTTACTATCGATGTTCCTCAGTAATCTCTCCTTCGAGACACGTCAGTATATGTTGATAACCTTCAACTACTGGGCGTTCACACTCACCGACGGCGCTTTACGCATGTTGGTGATTCTCTATTTTCATGGGTTGGGTTATAGCTCGCTTGAAATTGCCATGCTGTTTTTGTTCTACGAATTTTTTGGCATGGTTACCAACCTTGTCGGTGGTTGGTTAGGCGCCCATCTGGGTTTGAATAAAACCATGAATATTGGCCTGGCGATACAGGTGTTGGCCCTGGGCATGCTGTTGGTACCTGCCAGTGCCCTGACTATTCCATGGGTTATGGCTGCACAGGCGCTTTCCGGGATTGCTAAAGACCTGAATAAAATGAGCGCCAAGAGTTCCGTGAAGTTACTGCTTCCCGACCATGCCCAAGGTAAGTTATATAAGTGGGTTGCGGCTCTTACCGGCTCCAAGAATGCATTGAAAGGAGTCGGTTTTTTTCTTGGTGGTGCACTGCTTTCACTGTTGGGGTTTAAGGGTGCTATTGCAGTGATGGCTCTGGCTTTGGCCATTGTCTGGGTTTTCAGCATGGCCACCGCGCAATCAGAGTTGGGCAAGGCCACGCGCAAGCCCAGATTTTCAGAAATGTTGTCAAAGAGTCGTGCGGTTAACGCTTTGTCGGCGGCGAGAATGTTTCTGTTCTGCGCTCGCGATGTCTGGTTTGTGGTGGCGCTACCTGTTTATCTCAGTGGTGTTCTGGGCTGGGACTACTGGGGAGTAAGTAGTTTTCTGGCGCTGTGGGTCATAGGTTACGGAGTTGTTCAATCGCTGGCTCCACATTTTACTGGCGTACAGTCAGCCAAGGTGCCGGATGGTATCTCTGCACTGATTTGGGCAGGTGTGTTGGCGGTCGTCCCTGCGATGATCGCATTGGGTTTATCCAGCGGGCTGGACAACCAGTGGGTGTTGGTTGGAGGCTTGATGGTGTTTGGCGCACTGTTTGCCATTAACTCGTCTTTGCATAGCTACTTGATTATCAGCTATGCCAAAGAAGATGGCGTGTCACTGGATGTTGGCTTTTATTACATGGCCAACGCCGGTGGCCGCTTGTTGGGTACTGTACTCTCCGGTTGGCTTTATCAGGTAGCGGGGCTGGAAGCCTGTTTGTGGGTTTCAGCGGTTTTCCTGCTCATTGCCTGTGCAATTTCCACGGCTTTACCAAGGCATGTTGTTGTTCGGGCTTGACAGTTTGTGAATTATCAGTAAATATATAAACATATTAATAGATGATGATATGTTTATGTTGGCTCATATAGATCCGTTTACACAAAGTGCTTCAGATGAAGAAATTTCTCGTTTGGCAGAAATGTTTCGCCTCATGGGAGACAGCAGTCGTCTGCGCATTATTCTGTGCTGCCTGCATCAACCAATCAGCGTGTCAGATATCGCAGAGCTGTTGGGGCTCTCCCAGTCACTGGTAAGTAATCATCTGCGATTGTTGCGCGGAGCACGTATTGTGCGGGCCGAGCGGCGTGGCAAGCAGGTGTTTTACGTTGCGGCAGATGCGCACATTCAATGTGTGATTGAAGATATGGTGGCCCACGTTGGCGAACCGGGCAGCACTGGGGGGCAACACTAATGGTTGGCTGTACACATTGCCCATCTGAAAGTGGGTCGGACGGCGGGCACAAAGACCCGGTCTTTCGGCGAGCCTTGTGGGTGGCACTTATTGTTAATGGCGGTATGTTCTTTGTCGAAATCATCGCCAGTGCAGTGGGTGGCTCCATGTCGCTACAGGCCGATGCGCTGGATTTTTTTGGTGATGCAGCTAATTATGCGATCAGTCTGTTCGTATTGGGTATGGCTCTCTCCGTGCGAGCCAAAGCTGGATTGTTCAAGGGGGTATGCATGGGCCTGTTTGGCCTGTGGGTGATTGGTGCAGCAGTTGATCGCGCCGTAGCAGGCAGTGTTCCGGACGCTTCGCTTATGGGGGGGATTGCTTTTGCCGCCCTGATTGCCAATCTGGGTGTTGCAATCATCCTCTACCGCTATCGTTCTGGTGATTCCAACATGCGTTCAATCTGGTTGTGCAGTCGCAACGATGCTATCGGTAATATCGCGGTGATGATCGCTGCATTGGGTGTGTTTGCGACGTCGTCGCGTTGGCCAGACCTTATTACGGCTACCATTATCGCCGGTCTGAGTTTAAGTGCTGCGGTACAGATTGTGCGTCAAGCGCTGCAAGAGCTTCGTCAAGAGATTGACAAGAACACGGCAATACCGCAGGTCGTTCCGAGCCAGGATTAGTCCCGGCCAAAAATCGGTGAGGCTGTGCCTATTCAGTATCTGAGCCAGCTTTGGGTTTCCACAACCAAAACCACCAGACGATAAAAGCCATGGTAGCGATACCGAGAATGTTTATAAGTAACATGGCTTGTACTCCCCTAGGGCTTATACAGCCGCAATCGGTTGGCGTTGGTGACCACTGTCACTGAAGACATAGCCATCGCAGCTCCGGCGACAACCGGGTTGAGCAATATCCCGAAGAACGGGTATAGCAGACCCGCGGCGATAGGTATTCCCGCGACGTTATAGACGAAGGCACCGGCGAGATTTTGTATGATATTGCCCATTGTCGCCTTGCTGATATTTACGGCGTCGGGAATGCCATGCAGCGAACTTCGCATCAAGGTTATATCGGCGCTTTCGATGGCAACATCAGTTCCACTGCCCATGGCAAAGCCGACATCTGCCAGAGCCAACGCGGGGGCATCATTAATACCGTCGCCGGTCATCCCAACCACGGCGTATTTGCGCTGCAGCTCGGCAATCATAGTAGATTTTTGTGCGGGTAATACATCTGCGTAAAACTCTGCAATTCCAACTTTGGCGGCGACCGCTTTTGCTGTGAGTGTATTGTCCCCGGTGAGCATAACCACTTCAATACCCTGTGATCGCAGCCGCGCAATAGCCTCGGCGGAATCAGGCTTTATGGGATCGGCCACTGCTATGATGCCAGCGAGGGTTCCATCTGTTGCCAAATACATAGGAGTTTTTGCTTCGGCTGCCAGTGCGTCTGACTGCGCACGACATTGTTCGCTGAGTTGTATCTGGTGTTCGCCCATAAGTTTGGCGTTACCCAACAGAAGAGCTTTGCTGCCGACATTCCCGCAAACTCCCCGCCCTGAAATAGCCTCAAAATTATCGATAGGCGCTAACTGGCACTGCTGTTCTTTTGCATGGGCAACGATAGCCTGGGCAAGAGGGTGCTCAGATCCTGTCTCGAGGCTGGCAGCCAACTCCAGAATCTCTGTGTCAGTGTGACTTCGGATCGCGATAAGGTCTGTAACGGTTGGTGCACCCTGCGTGATTGTTCCGGTTTTATCCAGCACCATAATGGATAGATTTGTGGCCTTTTGCAGGGCCTCGCCATTGCGAATCAATATGCCGTACTCCGCGGCTTTGCCTATGCCGACCATAACCGACATTGGGGTGGCCAGACCCAGGGCACAGGGACAGGCGATAATAAGTACCGTGGTAGCGGATACAATGGCCAGGGCGACCGTGGGCTGTGGGCCAAAATTCAGCCATAGCAGAGCAGTCGCAATTGCTATGCACATAACGCTGGGCACGAAATAGCCCGACACGATATCTGCCAGTCGTCCTATGGGGGGTTTGGAGTTCTGTGCCTCTCTGACCATCTTAATAATGTGGGCCAGGGCTGTGTCGGCGCCTACGTGCGTAGCCTTGTATAGGACTGTACCATTCTTGTTCAGTGTGCCGGCGCTTACAGCGTCCCCGGGCTCTTTGCTAACCGGCATGGGCTCACCTGTAAGCATAGACTCGTTGATGTTGGTTTGTCCGGACAGCACTTCGCCATCAACCGCAATTCCTTCACCCGGCCGCGCCCGTAATGTGTCGCCCACTGCGACGGATTCAATTGGCACGTCAACTTCTTCGCCATTACGCACAACGCGTGCAGTTTTTTCCTGCAATCCAATCAGGCGCTTGATTGCCTGTGATGTGCGCCCGCGTGCACGCAACTCCATGGCCAGGCCGAAATTGATTAACCCGATTATCATGGCCGTTGCTTCAAAGTAAACGTGGCGTGCTACAGGAGGCACCATCTCGGGAAACAACACCACTACCATGGAATATAGCCATGCCGTGCCAGTGCCCATAGCGATCAAAGTATCCATGGTGGCGTTGTGATTGCGAAAAGCTTTAAAAGCGCCCACATAGAAGTGTTTACCCGAAAAATACATGACCGCTGCGGTTAGCGCGCCCACAATCAACCAAGCAAGGCGCTGGCTTGAAGACTCAACGGCCATACTGCCGCCG
Source organism: Halieaceae bacterium (assembly GCA_016744355.1). GTDB lineage: Bacteria > Pseudomonadota > Gammaproteobacteria > Pseudomonadales > Halieaceae > JBALVT01. The sequence continues at coordinate 38,147 of JADGEN010000008.1, read as the reverse complement.
AGGATGCCGTAGGCCATCAATGGAAGACCGAGTGAGAGGCCGAGGATGGTGTTTTTTATCAGCGTCCTGTAGTGGACGGCGTCTTCAGCTTCCCGTTCTTCGATTTCCTGGGTAAGCCCCTTGTCTTGTGCTAACTTTGCTCCGTAGCCCAAGCTCTCGAGTGCGCCCGTGAGGTCTTCAACTGAAGCCGAACCCTCTACGGTTAAAACTCGATTGGCGAAATTTACCGATGCGAGTGACACATCGGGCCGTTCGTTCAAGGCGGATTCAATATTGCGCACACAGCCGGCGCAGGAGACATTACTGACAGCGAGGGTTGTGGTTTTGCTACTCATACGGCAAAAGCTCCCTATGTGGGGTCAGAGGCGCCGTAACAGCCCCAGACTGTTTACCTGCCCTATTTTTTCGAAAAGGCCCGATTGAAGCGCCATCCTGAGCACCGCATAGGGCGCCTGTCCCCCTGCATGTGGGTCGGAAAATATATCGTGGATGGCCAGAATGCCACCGCGCATTAAGTGCGGTGTCCAGCAGCGGTAGTCGGTGAGAGCGGCGTCGAGGCTGTGACCGCCGTCTATAAACACCATTGCCAGTGGCGTTTGCCAGTCTCTGGAGGCACTTTCTGAGTCCGCTACAACCGGCACAACTACGTCGTTGAGACCGGCGCTGCGAATGTTGTTGCGAAACTCGCGGAAGGTATCCATCAACCCCGCATTGCTATCGTACAGGTCGGGGTCGTGAAAAAACTCACCCATTTGATGCTCTTCAGAGCCGCGATGGTGATCCAGGGCATATACCGTTCGATTGTTTGCCTGACACGCGAGGCCAAGGTAAATAGTCGATTTACCACAGTAGCTACCAATTTCGAGTACCGGGCCAAGGGTGCTGGCGAGTGCCGCGTGCTGATAGAGGGCAGCGGCTTCGTCGTCGGCTAAAAACCCCTTGATAGACTCTATATTGGGGGGAAGACCTGTAATCACAACAGTCTACTTGGCGGACGCGGCTGTGGGTGGCGGCGGTGATTCAAGAAAAGAGTCCAGGTTGTTGATGTCTTCCGGGCTCAGTAATCCAGCCTGCTCTTTTAGGCGGAGGATACTGAGAATATAGTCATAGCGCGCGTTGGCGTAATCGCGTTCGGCAGAAAAGACCGTATTCTGCGCATTCAATACATCCACGACGTTACGTGTTCCCACTTCATAGCCCGCCTGGGTGGCGTCCAGTGCACTGCGGGAGGAAACAATACTTTGCCTGCGGGCGGCAATCCGTGAGACATCACTGATAACTGTCATGTGTAACGAACGCGTGTTGGTGACTGTGTTACGGGACAGGTTAATACGGTTTTCTCGTGTGGCATTGAAATCTTGTGCAGCTCTGCGCCGGTTAGAGCTGAGCGCACCACCGGTGTATAGCGGCAGGTCTACACGAATTTCCCAGGCATTAAGCTCGGTGGAGTTATCGGGTGAGGTGTCAAAGGTGGTCGCCGGCTTTCGAGTCAGGTCTCCGTCGACGTCATAATCGGAGTAGGCATATCTGCCGCTAACTTTTGGCGCGTGGCCCATTTTACTTGCTTTGGCTGACTGACGCGCTGCTTCTTCAGAATATCGTGCAGCCTGAAGAGTGAAGTTATTTTCCATGGCAAATTCTACCCATGCGGCCCGGTCGGCAGGTTCAGGTAGTTTTATCTCAAAATCTTCCTGCAGAATATCGATGTTGTTATGAGCCTGGCCAGTTAAAACTGTCAGCCGTTCCAGTGCGACCGAAACGTTGTTCTCATCGACGATGCGATCAACTTGAGACAGATCGCGGGCTGCTTGCGCTTCGTACACGTCAGTAATCGCAATAAGACCAACCTCAAAGCGCTGCTGGGTCTGTTCAAGTTGGCGCTCGAAAGCGCGCTCTGCTGCAGAGGAGGCTGCGAGGTTGTCCTGGGCGCGCAACACAAGCAAGTAGGCATCGACCACGCGCACAATCAGGTTTTGTTGGTTGGCGGCAAAGGTGGCCTCTGCTTGTTTTGTCAGCTCTTTGCCCGATTGAAAGCTGAACCAGGCGGGTAAATCAAACAGCGCCTGATTGAGCGATATTTGGTAGCCTTCCCGGTCCAGGTCGGTGTTGGTCAGAGTGTCTATCGTAGTGCCGGCGCCACCTTCGATGTCAAAGCTCTCGCTTTCGACGTCCTGGTCGGAATTGGAATAATCGTAGTTGGCATTAACTTGCGGCAACAAGCTCGACAAGCTGAGTTTTTCGGATTCAAGGTTCGCGAGGTACTGCGCTTGCTCGGCTTTAAGTTGTGCATCGTTAGCCAGTGCCAGTTCATAGACATCGCGCAGGGACTCAGCCTGTGAGGTGACGGACGAGAGTGTGAGTGCAAGCGCGATGAGCGCCACTCTGGAGGTTTTCATGCAGTTTCCCTTTATTAAGCTGTTTCTAAGCATTAGGCAGTTTAACAGTGTCTCGCCTTCGGCGCATGTAAAACGCCTCACGCAAATTATGCATTATGCCGGTAGTTTAAATCATCTTAAGTGCTACACTCAGAACGTGTCTATGGAATTTCGGGGCGTTCGTCGAGAGCACAGGGCTACTCGTCTCATACTGCGCTGAAGTCCAGAATTATCTTTGTAAATCACAGGGGTTTGCGTGCAACTCGCCAACAAAAAAGCTTATAAACTGGATCTGACCAAGCTGCACAGTACGTGTGAGGCCAATTATGCTCGGTTCGTTCGTCTATTTCCCGACTATGAAGTGAGTAACAAAAAAGAGTTTAAAGTTGGGTTGGCACGGGTGTTACTGGAAGTCGTGGAGCGCTGTCGCTACACAACTATTTTTAAGGTGATTCAGCAGGGCTCCGATAGCAAATGGGTGGGAGGGTTGAAAGTCGAGGTGCGCCTTTATCACGATGCCAATATGGCCGAGGTGGGGATGTTCCAATCCCAGCGGCGTGTAGAGGGACGTTATAAGTACCCCAATCAGCGCATGTATCAACAGGACGAAAAATGCCAGCAAAATGGATTTTTGGCCGACTGGTTGGAGCATTGCCTGAATACCGGTGTCAGCCTGCAGCCTCTTCCCGTGCTCGCCCGTAAGAGCGGCGGCTAAGCTTACCATGTGGTCAATAGACTCTTGATACACTCACCGTCGAAATTGCGGCAAATTACTCTGGATCATCCGGGTGGTAAGGTGCGGCTGGCGCAAATTACCGATTGCCATCTCGGTAAAGTACCGGGCAGCACATTGCTTGGTATGGATACCGACCACTCTTTGCAGGCGGTTGTTGATTTGGTACTGCGTGAGCGGGGCCACACGGACCTGGTTCTGGGCACTGGCGATTTATCTGATCACGGTGCCAACCCTGCCTACTGGCGCCTGCGTGATTATTTTGATCAAGTTTGTAAGCACAACTTCTGGCTACCAGGAAACCACGATAGCTGGGAAAACATGTGGGCTGACTCAGGGCCCAATACGCAGATGAGTAATGAAATCCGGATCTCCAACTGGCAGATACTCATGCTCAATTCGCAGATTCCCGGTGAAGTGGGTGGTGAGCTGGGAAGTGCTCAGCTTGCGCTGCTGGACGAATGTCTAACGAGAGCATGCGACGAGGATTTGCATACTTTAGTATGCTTGCATCACCAGCCCGTAGCCATTGGCAGTGCCTGGATAGACGCACAAATGGTGGCAGATGCTGATCAGTTTTTTCAAGTGTTGGAACGTCACAGCTCTGTTAGGGCAGTTCTATGGGGCCATGTGCATCAGCAAATTGACCTGGCACGTGGTGATATTGCGTTGCTGGCCTCTCCCTCAACCTGTGTTCAGTTTACGCCGGGCCTTGCTGGCTTCAAGGTGGACGATAAATCTCCGGGCTACCGCTGGATGGACCTTCATGATGACGGCTCTATTGACACGGGTATTTCCCGTGTGGAAGGTGTTTCTTTCTCTGTTGAGCTGGATTCCGGGGGTTACCTCTAGCGCTTCATGCCTGCAGTAGTGCAGAATAAGCAGCTGGGAAGGCCGTGCTGTCACAGCTCTCCAGCCTTTCAATTATTATCCGCACAACAGGAAGAAAACCACAAGAATGAGTGAATATACCGCTGAAGATATCGAGGTCCTCACGGGTCTCGAACCGGTGCGTAAGCGTCCCGGAATGTACACTGATACCACGCGTCCTAACCACCTTGCACAGGAAGTTATCGATAACAGCATCGATGAGGCCCTTGCCGGTCACGCCGACCTGGTTGACGTAACCTTGCATAAAGACGGTGCTATCACTGCCACGGATAATGGCCGTGGCATGCCGGTGGACATACACCCGGAGCAAGGCGTTAGCGGCGTTGAGGTAATTCTGACTACACTGCACGCGGGCGGTAAATTTTCCAATAAGAACTATGAGTTTAGTGGCGGACTGCACGGTGTGGGGGTGTCAGTTGTTAATGCCTTATCCAGCGAGCTGGAAATTACTATACGCCGGGGCGGCGAGGTACACCAGATGTCGTTTGCCAATGGCGAGAAAGCTTCGGAGCTAACGGTGATCGACACCTGCGGCAAGCGAAATACCGGAACATCTGTTCGCTTTAAACCCAACCCGACGTATTTTGACTCGGTAAACTTCTCGGTATCGAAACTTCGCCATGTTTTGCGGGCCAAGGCAGTGTTGTGTCCCGGGCTGAGAGTGCGCTTTAAGGATGAGGCAAAGGGTGAATCCGATGAATGGTTTTACGAAGACGGCCTGCGAGATTACCTCATGGGTGCGACAGCAGATGAGCTGTGTGTACCGGAGCAGCCTTTTACGGGTAGTTTTGCCGGCTCCAATGAAGGTGTGGAGTGGGCTATCACCTGGCTGCCTGAGGGTGGCGAGCTAATAACAGAGAGCTACGTTAACCTGATTCCAACCGCACAGGGTGGCACCCATGTTAACGGTCTGCGCACAGGTTTGCTCGACGCGCTGCGCGACTTTTGCGAGCTGCGCAATCTGTTACCCAGAGGGGTAAAGCTCACAGCCGATGATATCTGGGAGCGCTGTGCCTATGTGCTGTCATCCAAGTTGTCCGACCCGCAGTTTTCTGGCCAGACCAAGGAGCGTTTATCTTCGCGCGAAGCGGCGGCATTTGTTTCCGGCGTTGCCAAGGATGCCTTCAGTTTATGGCTTAATCAGCACACCGAAGAGGCGGAAAAACTGGCGGAAATGTGCATAAACAACGCCCAGAGCCGCCTGCGCACAGCCAAGAAGGTAACCCGCAAAAAAGTTACTGCTGGACCTGCACTGCCGGGCAAGCTGGCGGATTGTTCAGGAGAAGACCCGGCGCAAGGCGAGTTATTCTTGGTAGAGGGAGACTCGGCAGGTGGCTCGGCCAAGCAAGCGCGAGACAGGAGTTTTCAGGCGATTCTGCCGTTGCGAGGAAAGATTCTGAACACTTGGGAAGTGGATTCACAGGAAATACTGGCCTCGCAGGAAGTGCATAATATTTCGATAGCTATGGGTATCGATCCGGCCAGCGACGATTTATCTGGGCTGCGCTACCATAAAATATGCATTCTCGCGGATGCTGATTCAGACGGCTTACACATCGCCACACTTATTTGTGCCTTATTTGTTCGTCACTTTCGCGCACTTGTGGCCGCAGGTCATGTGTTTGTGGCTATGCCTCCGCTGTATCGCATCGACGTCGGCAAGGAAGTTTTTTATGCGCTGGACGAGAGTGAGAAACAGGGAATACTGGATCGCATCGAAGCAGAGAAGAAGCGCGGCAAAGTAAATGTGCAGCGTTTTAAAGGGCTGGGTGAAATGAACCCCCTGCAGTTGCGCGAAACAACCATGGATCCCGACACCCGCCGTCTGGTGCGCCTGGTGCTTGATGCGGGTGATGGCACTAACCAGATGCTGGATATGTTGCTGGCCAAGAAGCGCGCCAGCGACCGCAAATCGTGGCTTGAAAGTAAGGGCGATCTCGCCGGTGCAGTCGCATGATAAAGAATGACAATTGAAGTAATAAGTTTGCCTGAGCATGATGTCACATGCGCAAGCTGCAAGGCGAATTGTTGCCGCTTGGAGGTGATCCTTATTACGGATACTGGTGTCCCTGAAAAGTATGTTGAGTTGGATAATTGGGGCGGGATGAGTATGGCTCGCTTAGACGATGGATGGTGTGCAGCTTTGGATCGAAACACTATGCTATGTACTATATATGATAAGCGGCCATTAATTTGTCGTGAATTTGAAATGGGCGGTTTCGAGTGTATTTCCGAGCGAGCCTAGTGTTGATGAGCTTTCGCAGCCTCCGCTTCGCTTTGGTTTTGAGATGCTGACGATGTATCGAAAGCCTCAGAATTGGATGGGAACTTTCATCAAACCAGACAATCGTTCACTACATTGCTTGCTGCCTTCTGGCGTCACTTGATTCATGACGTGGAAGCGTGAGCCGTCAGATAGCATTAAATTGATTTCGTATCGAGTGTAGTAGTGCCCGTTGTTTGTTCTGCATTTTTCGTTGAGAACCTGAATTGCATTTACATTTCTAAATAACACCCTGCCTTTACTGTTTTTAGCGGGGAACTTAGTCGCTCTCCAAAGTACCTTTTGGGCCGGGTCAAATACCACCCGCTGGTTAAGCTTACTAGTAAGCGTTAGTGTAATTATGATCAGTACAAAGCCCACAAGAAATAGCCCGACTGCACCAGATTGCTCATCTTTAAACGCCAGCAGTATAACAATCATCCCCACTACAATGCCTGTACGAGAGAATAATCGGATAATTGCTGTTGCCCTTACTTCAATTCTGTTTGTTTCGATGAGTTCATGTGTGTCAAAATTGGGCCCAGAGTAAGGTTTCAATAGTTCCCGGGATGTCTTTTGAGCCCCGTCTTCATCTACGTTACTGGCCATTCGTTAGTGCCCTTTTAAACAGAGTAAAAGAAGGGCCAGGTCGGCCCCGGTAGTTCCTTAGGTGATATAGTTGAGTATACTTTTTATGCCGTGATAATAGGAATATTTACATATTTTCTAGTGTCAGCATGGATGGAGTCATTCCTGGGCCAGCTGAAGATTGAGCTGATTTGAGCGGCAGCACAATACAGCTCTATGGCAGAGGCTGCTTGGTTAGAGTGTCTGCATTCTGGGGGAAACACCATTATTCTAATGAATGGAGAAACTTGGTGGATTTGGAAGGAAAAAGTGACTACTGGTCAGAGAGATTTAAAAATGTAGATTTTTCGGGAATAGAAATCTCATCAAAAGAATTCGATGGCTGTACATTTGAGAGCTGTGATTTTAGTGAAGCGATTTTTCAAAGTTGTAATTTTGTTGATTGTGAGTTTATTGCCTGCAACTTAAGCCTTGTCAGAATGGAGTACAGTAAATACTCTGATGTTTGTTTCCGAGATTCAAAGTTAATTGGTATTAATTGGACTAAAGTTGCGTGGTCAAAATTTATATTTAGTTCGCCAATTAAATTTTATAAATCGATACTTAACGACTGCTCGTTTTATGGGCTTTCTCTACAAGACTTAGTATTGGAGGAGTGTAAGGCGCATAATGTTGACTTCCGAGAAGGTGATTTTAGCAATTCAAACTTTACATACACTGATCTCTCGGGCAGTTTTTTCGGCAACACTAATTTATCCGGTGCAGACTTCTCGGAAGCTACGGACTACGATATTGATATTTACCAGAATAGAATTGAGAAAGCTAAGTTTAGCCGTTTTGAAGCTGTTAGGCTTCTTGATAGCCTTGAGATCGAATTAGTCGATTAAATGAAATCTATAGAAATAATATTCTAATTACAGAAAGAGAAATTCAATGGCAAAGCCTAATTACACATTTGAAAAGCGACAGAAAGAACTTGCGAAAAAGAAGAAAAAGGAAGAAAAACGTTTAAAAAAATTGGGCCAGGGTCCCGAGGAAGCTCACACTGAACAGGCTCCATCTACTGATGGCGATACCTAGTACACAAATTTCCAGCTAGGGATAAAATATGAAGAATACAAAAAACTATTTTTTACCGGCTTTTGTTTTTTCTCTTTTTTCACTTCAATTGCAGGCAGGTGATTTACCCAGCGAAGCCGATCTAAAGGAAGAAGCAATCACTATCGTCAAAACATTTGGCGGCGAGCTGAAACCCAAGTTGAAGCAAGGCATTCAAGCTGGAGGGTTAGAGCATGCGATCAAGGTTTGTTCTATTGAAGCGCCTAAAATAGCTAACAGTTTAAGTGCTGAAACTGGCTGGAGTATTAAGCGAGTAAGCTTGAAGCCTCGAAATAAAAGCGCTGCACTTCCAGATGACTTTGAAAGAAATGTTCTCGAAAAATTTAATGAGCTCCAAGCGAAAGGGGAGTCACCTGTTCTTATCGAGTACTCAGAAATTGTTGATAACAAATTCAGGTATATGAAGGCACAAGCTGTAGAGGGGATCTGCCTGGGCTGTCACGGTAATTCAGTACCTCCTGATGTGAGAAAAATGATTGATGAGCATTATCCAGATGATCTTGCTACAGGTTATTCTTTAGGGGAAATACGTGGAGCGTTTAGCTTAGTTAAAGACTTATAAGTGAGCTTATGCTGCCCCCGTTACCAGCATTTATAGATTGATCCAAAGGCAAAGTGGGGGGTTATTTTTTGGGCGGTTTGGGCCAGCGTCGCTTGAGGCAAATCCATTGGTGGGGTGCGGCCTTTATCCATTGCTCAAAGTGTTCGTTGATGAGCAGCGTCATGGCCGAGGCCTGATCGTTCGCGCTATCTTGCGGGTTGGGGCTTGTAATAGGCGCCATCACGCTTATCTTGAAATGGCCCGGCCGCAGCCGTTCTGCCCTGATGGGGATCAGCGCGGCTCCACTGCGCAGCGCGAGGCGTGCAGCGGTGGTATTGGTTAAAGCGTCTACACCAAAAAATGGTAGGGGCTCCCCTGAGTCTAACCGGGTGTCCATGGCCAAGCCTATGCTATTCCCTTGATTGAGCTCGCGTAAAAGTGGCCGCACGCCAGCCTGCGCCGGCAAAAGTTTGACTCCAAACGCCTCACGTAACTGGTACATCATATTATGCATCAGTGGGTTAGATTCGGCTGCGTAAACGGTGGTAATAGTCAGGTTCTGGTGCAGCGATATCAGGTTTGTTAGCTGCCAGGCGCCGACGTGGGCCGTCACAAAAACCGTGGCACCCTTTGCATCGAGGTGTGCCTGTGCCTCTGGGTCGATAACAAACTGTATACGCTGATCCCGCTCGTCCCAGATCTGGCGCATATTGATTAGCTCGGCAAGTGCCATTCCCAGTTGCTTGAACACATCGCGAGTTGTGTTTTTAATTTCGCTATCATTTTTTTCTGGAAAGGCTACGCTGAGATTGCGCTGAACTTTTTGAGCCATTGCGGAGCGCGGCCCCAATAGTCCGAATACCCATGCTGCAACAGAAGATGCGCGCTCGGGAGAAAGTAGGCCTAACAACCAAAAAAGAAATTGAAATACCCAGGCCTCTACTTTCTTTGCAGCTTTGCCAAGTGCAGGAAAGGCGCGTCCTGCCTTTTTGGGTATCAGGTAGTATTCAGGCACAGCTTGAGCTCAGTTTTTCTTGCCAGCTGTGTTTAACAACATGTCCCACAATGGAGAACTTACACCGAAGCGCCCCTCTTCACCGGAATAGTGATGCTTGAGGTGGTAGTGCTTGAGATATTTCGCCACCGGGTTACGCATGGGAAAATGATGGGTGGAGTAGTGAATGTAATCGTAAATCAGGTAGCCAATAATGAAAAATGCGCAAAAGGGCTCTATCCAGGGCGCAGGTACAACCAGGCCAAACAGCAAATACAGCACCGCCATAATGAGGATAGCGCCAGCCGGTGGCATCACCAAACGTGTCTTGTCCCTGGGGTCGTCGTGATGATTACCGTGGAACAGATAAACCAGCCATTTTCCAATTTTGGAGCGGGCGGGAAAGTGAAACAGGTAGCGATGCAAGCAGTATTCTGTAATGGTCCATACCACCAGGCCGAGAAGGCCTATCCCCACAACGGGCAATGCCGCCAGATGGTGCACTGCGAAACTGCGCCATATTAGCCACAGGGCGACAGGAAGCCATACCAATAGAGGCACAATGGGGTGCACGTGAGTTAGTCGTTCCAGAAACTCGTTTTTAAACAAGCGAATGGATTGATGTTCGCTGGAATGATTTACATTACTAGGCTGCATAAGCGTCTACGTCTATCTCGCCCTGGTTTTTTGTAGGGCTTTGGGGTTTACGCTTGGGCCACAAGCGTTTGGAACAGAACCAGTCCTGCGGTTGTTGGCGTATCCACTGCTCGAACAAGCCATGGACCTGACCAATCATATCAACGGCCTGCTCAGATTCACAGTCGTCGCTATTTAAGGGACTAATTGGTGGGTAAAAAGTGACTTTAAAATTTGCATCCTTGCGCCGCTCAACACGCACGGGTACCAGGTCGCAGCCAAATTTTAAGGCCAGTTTGGCTGGCATGGTGGTAGTGAGCTTATCCTGGCCAAAAAGCGGGATTTTTTCCCCTTCATCAACTCGGCGGTCAATTATCACGCCTACAGTGCGCCCCTTTTTGAGTGACTGCATGAGGCGTCTCGCACTGTTGTCCCGGGGTACTAGCTCACATTGCAAACTCTCGCGTGACTTGCGTAACATCCGGTCAATCCACGGGTTTGTGGGTGGTGAATAGAGGCTGGTGTTGGGTATTCCCATGCGTGCGAATGCCACGCCGAGTACTTCCCAATTGCTTAGATGTGCTGCAACGACAACGGTAGGCCGGCTGGGATCGAGGAGGCAAGCGTTTGGTTCTTGTACCTCGATTTCGATCCTCTCGCCGTTGTGTTCTTCCAGGATTTTATTCATATGGCTGTATTCGCCTAGTATCCGCCCTGCGGTGCTCCAGGACGCCCTGGCCAGTGCCTTGATTTCAGCCTCGGACTTTTGCGGAAAAGCGATGCGAAAATTGTCTTCGTAAACTGCAGTTTTGCGCTTCATCCTGGGGCCTATAAACGAGCCCACGCGATGGCCAAAGCGCGATGAAGCATCTACAGGCAATAGGCTAAAAAAATTGATCAGGCACCACACCAGGGCGAAGTCCAGGCGCCACAGAAAATTCTGCAGCCACTGGTGCTTGCGCGCAATTTTGCGAAATGCATTGCCAACTATAAATTCAGCCAAAACTAGTCTTATCCAATATAAAATCTGTTATAAATCAGACTCTTCATTATATCTTTTGGCTGTTGGAGCGAGAACTGTTAATGCGGGTCATAGTACCGAATCCCGCAGCTTCTCCAGGCCTGTTTTAAAGCTGATGTGTGGCTGCCAGCCTGTGGCTGCGGTGATCTCTGCGTTGCTCACAACCCAGTCCGGGTGACGCAACTCTCTAAGTTTGGCCGGGGTGAGCATGGGGGCATAACCCAATATTTTGGATAGCTTGAGGTTGGTGGCAGCGAAGGCATTGAGCAGTGGGGCGGGTATGCACACAAGGCGCACTTTGCACTGCCAAACGGCAGCTACTTCATCTGCCATCTCAGTCCAGTTATAGCCGTTGGTCTTGCCATCATGCAGTGTGTATGTGGCTCTTTCAAGCTGCGCCAGGCGCAATAGCGCTGTGATAGCTGAAATGACATCGTCTACATGTACAAGTGACGTGCGGGCACTGGTGTCACCCGGTACCGGGCCTATCCCCCTCACCATCGCCTTAAATACGGGTAGCATTTCCTTGTCCCCCGGCCCATAAACCGGCGGGGGCCGCAAAATGGCCCAGTCGAGTGTGTCGGGTTGGGTGAGCAGCTGTTGTTCAGCCTGGTATTTGCTTTGCGCGTACCAGGATAGCTTGGGTTCACGCGCGGCAAGAGAAGAAATCATTAGAAATCCTGGGGTCTTAACTTGATTATTCACCGCCTCGAGCAGCTTCGCTGTGCCCTGCACATTGGTGCGGTTGAAGTCTTCCTGAGACTGGCCTCTTACCGCTCCAGCGCAATGGATGACCGCATCGCAGCCTTGTAGCAGAGCATGCAGGCTATTTGGGTCATCGAGGCTGCCAGAAATGAGTGTTACGCGTGCATCGAGGAGTTTGGAGGCGCGCGCGATATCACGCACCAGAGCGGAAACGGTGAAACCTTGTTTTATTAAGTGAGAACACAGGGCCTGGCCGATAAAGCCAGTAGCCCCGGTTACAGCAAGGTGGGTACGCTCTGTGACCAAGGGGTCAGGCGTTGCCCGCCTGTAAAGGCGCGTCTTCTGTCGTATCACTGCGGTGCAGTGCGATAAAGTTCAGCCTTGCTTTGGCGCGGGACAGCTTTCCAGATGATGTTTTTGGGAGGGAGTTATTGGGGACCAATTCCACGGTGCAATCCAGGCTCATTTCCATGCGCAGCAGGGCGACAATACGGCGCTGCAGGTTGTGGCGCGCAGTGGGATTGGTTTCGCGGCACTGAACCAGAAGCACACTTTGCTCATCTCCCTCTTCTGTTGGAGCAGAAAACGCCAATGCATCTCCTACCCTGATTTCGGGTTGGGTCTCGGCAATGTGTTCCAGGTCCTGTGGCCAGATGTTTCGTCCGTGGATGATAATCAGGTCTTTTTTGCGACCTGTGATGGTGATGCTGCCGTCAACCAGATAGCCAATATCGCCCGTGTTGAGCCAGCCGTCTTCGGACAATACATCACCGGTTTCCTCGGGTAAGTTGTAATACCCGGTCATTACGCTGGGGCCGCGAACGTGAATCACGCCACTTTTCCAGTCTTCGAGTTTGTTGCCATCTTCGTCACGTATTTCGACGTCGTAACTGGGCAGTGGTTTACCGCAATTAACGAAATGACGTCCGCGGCCGCTGAGGTCACCCTCACTCTCTGCTATCAGAGAGACTTCATGGGCGTCAGCCAGATGATCGCTGTCTACATAATGTGTGGTAAAGCCCTGCCCCAGAGGAGAGAAGCTTACACCCAGTGTGCACTCGGCCATACCGTAGCAGGCGAGGAAGGCATTTGGGTTAAATCCGGCGGGTTGCAGAATCTCAGCAAAATACTCCAGTGTTTGAGGGCGAATCATTTCGGCCCCAATACCAGCGGCCCGCCAGTTGCTAAGGTCGTAGCCGGCGACGTCGGACTCACGAACTCGTCTAGCGCACAAATCATAGCCAAATGAAGGTGCGAATGAAATGGTGCTGCGAGCCTGTGTCATCAAGCTTAGCCATTGACGCGGGCGCATCGCAAATGCACGCGTGTCCAGGTAGTCCACAGAAAGCTGTGTGGCAACGGGCGTCAGTACGAATCCAACCAAACCCATATCATGGTAGAAGGGCAGCCAGGACATGAGTCGATCTTCAGCTGTCATTTGTAGGCCGTCTTGGGAGATACCCTGCAGATTAGCCATTGCTGTGTGGTGTTTGATGACCACACCGCGTGGGAAACGGGTGCTGCCAGAGGTGTATTGTATATAGGCTATATCGTCAGCCTTGATCTGGGGTAGTTCGACGGAAGCGGCGGGCAAGTTATGGAAGGCCTCTGGTGTGTCGATCATACGCACTGCCAGATTTTCACCAGCTTCGCGAAGAAAATCCAGGTAACCGTCTGAAGAGACAGCAACGGAAGCATCGCTAGCCTCTAAAAGTAGGCGTAGTTGCTTGACGTAAACACTGTGGGCGCCAACTTTTACCGAGGCGGGAAGCGCTACGGGCACCAGGCCGGCATATTCGCAAGCATAGAAAAATCGAATGAACTCGGGGTCAGTCTCTGCAATGATTGCAACGCGATCGCCTTTGACTAAACCAAACTCCAGTAACTTTGTGGCCAACTCGCGGCATTGCTCGCGCAGCTCACGGTAGGGAATGCTCTCATAGATGGCACCGCGGCCCGTGTAAAAGTTTGCTCCGGTCTCACCCTGGGCTGCGTAGTCCAGCGCTTGCGTCAGTGTGGCGAAGTCGGCGGCCCTGAAAGGGACGGAATTGGCAGTTGGCGTAGCGGGTGATTGCAAGGATATATACCCCTTGTTGGTCGGCAATAATGGCGAGCCGAAAGTTAAGTAATTACTACAGGTACATAGTTTGTCAGTGCCGAGCACCTGTTGTTCTGATGTAACGCATGGTCGCGATTCTTAATGCCGCGATTTCACTTTTGCCAGCGGGAGCATTCTATCATTACCCCTCAATTTAAATTACGCCAAATAATACCATCTACCTTACCTTGTAGCGGCCGAAAAACCGGTAGACTCCTTGGTCTGGGCCTTTGTAAAATCGCCTGTAGCCGGTGTGATTACAGTATCTTGCACGAACACGATAAAGTTCAGAAACATTTCCTTTAGCGGTGGCAACTATTTGTTATATAAAGGTATTTTTTCACAGTTCTTTGTCATTGCAGCAACACGGGCTATACTTTCGACTCGTGACCTTATTGGAAGTTCAAATACCTTCTCTATGACTACTCAGCTGGCACAGCAGATCACTGTAGAGGCGATAACTGCCCCCGCGCAGTTGAAAGCGTTTTTGGCGGTTCCACATTCCATTTATGCGGATGACCCCAACTGGATCGCTCCCCTGAACTTTGAACAACGTCAGCGTTTCTCTCCCAAGAACCATTTTTTTGCGCACGCCCGCTGGAAGGGTTGGATAGCCTTTCGTGGCGGTCAACCAGTGGGTCGTATTACCGCTCAAATAGACGATCTGCACCTGCACCAATACGATGACGGGATGGGGTATTTCGGCATGGTGGAAGCGGTGGATGACCCAGCGGTTTTTCAAGTGCTGTTCGATTCGGCGGAAGCCTGGTTGAAGGAGCAGGGCATGCGCCAGGTGCGTGGGCCCTTTAATCTCCACGTTAATGAAGAAGTTGGCCTTTTGGTGGACGGCTTTGACACACCGCCGTTTGTGTTAATGGGTCACGGTAAGCCGTGGTACGGATCGCGCGTTGAAGCACAGGGCTATGAACCGGTTAAAGATGTTCTGGCCTACCATATACGCCCCGATTTTGAAGCGCCCCGGGTAATGACCAAACTCGCTGCGCGGGTCAGCGATAAAGTCACCGTGCGGCCACTACGACGCGACCAGCTGGAGGCGGACACGCAAATCATAGTTGATATTTTTAATGACGCGTGGGCCAACAATTGGGGTTTTGTGCCACTGGCTATGGAGGACTTTCTCGACACAGTTAAGACACTCACAATGATAATGCCAGAGCAGTATGTTCAGATTGCTGAATATGAGGGTAAGCCCGTCGCATTTATCGTAGCCCTGCCCAACATCAATGAAGCAGCGCGAGACCTGGGCGGAAAACTCCTGCCCTTTGGCTGGGCAAAATTGCTGTGGCGTCTGAAAGTGCGCCACCCCCACTCTGCTCGAATTCCCCTGATGGGGGTGCGGCAGGAGTTTCAGAGTTCCAGACTTGGCCCCACTCTGGCCTTTATGGTGATAGACGCGGTGAGAAAAGAATTACATGCTCGCGGTGTAACCACTGTGGAAATGGGTTGGATACTCGAGGACAATGACGGCATGCGCAACATCATCGAGACTATTGGTGGAGTGGCTTACAAACGCTATCGGTTCTTCGAAAAATCACTGTAGAGTATTTATGCAATTAGACCTCGAAAGATTTCACCTGACCGCTATCGTTCTCGCGGGCGACCGCACTAAAAAAGACAGCCTGATTGATCACTCAGGCGTTGCGTGCAAAGCACTTATCGATATAGACGGCACTCCTATGGTGCATAGGGTGTTGGCTTCACTTGGAGAAGCGAAAGTAGTCGATAATATCGTGCTGGCCGGACCACAGGCGGACGAAATTGAGCACGAAGCGGGCCTGCAGAAGATGATTGCGGAAGGAACCATCACCTGGCGTGCTCCCGATTCCAGCCCCAGCACCAGTGCTTTTCGCAGTATGCAATCACTGCCGCGTGATACACCGGTACTGATGACCACAGCGGATCATCCTCTGCTCACACCGGAAATTATCGATGCTTTTGGCCGTCAGAGTCTGGCGGATGATGTTGATATTACGGTTGGCCTAGCCCCCCACGGTATAATTACCGATGCTTATCCCGGCATTAAAAAAACGGTTTTGCGATTCAGCGATGGTGAGTTTTGTGGCTGTAATCTGTTCGCCTTCCTGACTCCGGAGGGCCGACGAGCCGCGAGTTTTTGGCGAAAAATAGAGCAGCAACGCAAGAAGCCCCTGGTCGTTATTGGTTTGCTGGGCTGGTGGACCGTATTGCGATACCGTCTGGGTATGCTGCCTCTTGAGGAGGCTCTGGCAAAGCTGGGCAAGCGCCTCGGCCTGCGTATTCGAGCGGTTATTTTGCCTTACCCCAATGCAGCGATAGACGTCGACTCTATCGCCGATCTGAAATTAGTGAACGGTTTTTTTGCCGCCGATAGCGACGCCATAGACTGACGTACCACTCTAAACTCGGGCTAGCTGCAGGGTTTGGTTTTGCTGTGCAGAAAACTCACCGGTTTCTATACTGTAGCCCCTGCTCTGTACTTCCAGCTGCCACCCCACTGCTGTTTTTTCTACGGCAAAGCGGTTGTAGTGCGCCACATCAGCACCATATAAGCCCAGCGCAGATGCCGAGGGAACTGCCAGCACTGGCACGCTTCCCCAGAGTGTCTCAATCTCTCGTGAATAGCCTCTGTGGCCGTGACCGTGCAGCATCAACTCGGCGCCATGAGTTTTGATGATCGCTTGAAGAGCTTTCGCATTGGTCATACGCTTGCGCCATTTTTCAGTGCCGGGAATGGGGGAGTGATGCACGTAAACAATCCGAAAAAGACCCTGTTCTCGGGCGCTGCGTAGCATTTCAGGCAGGCGATCCAGCTGTTGCTTGTCCAGTGTGCCGCAGGCCATCAGCGGTGGTGAGGGGCAAGCTGATGACAGCCCGATAAAAGCGAGTTGGCCGCGTATGCGAAGGCTGGGAAATACCTGGCCTGTGCTGTTTTCATCTGACGCAAGATAGTCGTCCCACAATGAAAGCGTGCTTTGTCTTGGGGCTTTTACAGTGGCGTCGTGATTGCCGGGAACAAGGGCGACCTGCTGCGGACTGCCCAGAGCTTGCAGCCATGCCAGTGCCTGATGGAATTCATCTGGCAGGCCTATGTGAGTCAGGTCGCCGGTAACAATTAATTGCTCGCACTGGTAGTCGACCAAGTCTCGCGACAGCGCCGCCAGTACCTCAGGGCTGTGTTCGTGGCGGCGTTTGCGACGCCACGAAATATAACCCAACAGACGCTTACTCATTAACTGCCCGTATCCCACCTTCTCAAGCGTAGTGAGGTGGGGGTCCGAGAGATGAGCAAATTGTTGTTGCACGTGGGGCCTCCTTAGACGCGACGGATGTTGGCGCCCAGGCTGGCCAGCTTTTGCTCTATATTGGCATAGCCACGGTCCAGGTGGTAAATCCTGTCTATCGTAGTTTCGCCATCGGCTGCCATTGCCGCGATAAGCAGGCAAGCAGACGCGCGCAGGTCAGTTGCCATGACCGGTGCTCCCTGTAGTCTCTCTATGCCATTGACGACGGCAATGTGGCCTTGCAGGGCGATACCTGCACCCATCCGCTGTAATTCCGCCACGTGCATAAATCGATTTTCGAAGATATTCTCAGCGACGGTAGCGGTGCCCTCAGCGACTGCGTTGAGGGCCATAAACTGCGCCTGCATATCGGTTGGAAAAGCAGGGTAGGGAGCCGTACTGATGTTCACTGCCTGGGGACGCCGGTTGCGGCTGTCAATCTCAATCCAGTCTTCGCCCGTGCGCAGGCTGGCGCCCGCTGCTTCCAACTTGGCCAGAACATAGCCAAGAAAACTGGGCTCAGTGTCGCGAATGGTAATCTTGCTGCGTGTTGCGGCCGCTGCAACCAGGAATGTGCCGCTTTCAATTCTATCTGGGGGCACGCGGTGTTGTGCGCCGTGCAGGGTCTTTTTCCCCTCAATGGTGATGTGGCTGCTGCCGGCTCCCTCTACCGAGGCGCCCATAGCTGTCAGTAAATGACCCAGGTCAGTGATCTCGGGCTCCATCGCAGCATTTTCGATGACTGTTGTGCCATCTGCCAAAGAGGCTGCCATCATAATATTTTCAGTGGCTGTTACAGACGGTACGTCCATTGCGATATGCGCCCCAATGAGGCGACTGGCTTTGGCTTTGATGTAACCTGCGTCGATGGTGATGTCCGCGCCCATCATTTGCAGCGCTTCGATATGGGCATTGACCGGTCTGGAGCCGATTGCACAGCCGCCTGGCAGAGAAATGTCAGCTTCGCCGAAACGCGCCAGCAATGGTCCCAGAAGCAAAATAGAGCCACGCATGGTTTTTACCATCTCGTAGGGCGCGCGCAGGGAGGTAATCTCGCTGGCGTCCAGACTCATATCGGTGCCCTGGCGCTCCACCTTGCAGCCCAGCAGTTGCAGCAATTCTACCGCGGTAGCGATGTCGCGCACGCCTGGCACGTTGCTTATTTGCAGGGGGTCGGCGGTTAACAGACTGGCGGCGATGACAGGCAGGGCGGCATTTTTTGCTCCCGCCATGACTACTTCACCGTGCAGTGGACCATTGCCGGTGATGAGCAGCTTTTCCATGGTTATTCCTTATTGGTGCTAATTAGTCCGGCATTCACGAGATTGGAATAAGCCGCAATGATAGTGTCGATTTGTGCTGTGCTGTGTGCAGCGCTAACGCTGTTGCGCAACAGAAAAGCCGTTGATGGGGAGGCGGGAGGTACAACGAGATTGACGTAAACTCCAGCACCCATAAGTTCATTCCAGCAATTGATGGCCTGGTTACGATCTTCCAGATTAACTGCTACCACGGGGCTCGCTGTTGGGCCTACAGGTAAACCCAGCACCTTCAGTCCAGTGTACAGGCGGTTGGCATTTTCCCACAGCTTGCTGCGTAATTGAGGTTCTTTCCGCATGATCTGAAGGGCCTTACGGGTGGAGGCAACAACAGAGGGTGAGGTGGACGCGGTAAATATATAGGAACGAATAGTGAAGCGAATGGTTTCCAGTATCTGATGTTTACTGACACAGTAACCGCCGGTTGCACCCAGGCTTTTACTGAAAGTTCCCGCCAAAAAATCCACATCATCTTCGATGCCTGCCGCCTGTGCTGCGCCGCGACCGGTTTCGCCCAACACACCCATGGAGTGTGCCTCGTCGACAAATAGATACGCTCCGTGCTCGCGCTTGATGGCAGCAATTTCCTGCAGCGGTGCGATGTCGCCCAGCATACTGTAGATGCCCTCGGCGATAATCAGTGTTTGTTTTGCGCGGTCACCAAGACGCCTCAGGCGTTTAGCCAGATCGTCCGGATCGCTGTGCTTGAAGCGGATAATGTCTGCGCCGCTGAGTTGCACGCCCGCATAGATACTGGCGTGACTGTCGGCGTCCAGTAGTATGACGTCGCCGGGGCCTGCGATGGTGGCACACATACCCATAGTGGCAGCGTATCCCGTGGTGAAAGCAATGGCCTGGTCTACGCCGTAAAACGCGGCCAGTTCACTTTCCAACTCCTGATGCCCGACGAATGAACCGTTGGCGACTCTGGACCCGGTTGTGCCAGTGCCCCATTTTGCGGCAGCCTCCTGAGAGGCTGCAATGCAACGTGCATCGTAGGACAAGCCCAGGTAATTATTGGTGCCCGCGAGAATGACGTTTTGACCGTTTACTATGCCCTGTGTTGAGGAGAGCAGCTTTTCTGTAACAGCGCCAAACGGTTTTACGTCCTTGCTCTCAAGTTCAGCGAGGAAGTCGGCCATGGTTTTGAATTTGTCGAATAGCATAGGAGTCAGCTGTTTAGTTCGTTGAGTTTACGCGCGAAGTCTCCCAGTGTAGTAATATCAGGGAGAATGTTGAGCGGGATTGATATGTCGTATTCATCTTCAACCTGCTCGATGAACTCCATTACCTCCAGCGAGCTCAAGCCGATATCCGCAACCAATTCGGTCTTTTCAGATAGCTCCAGGTCCGTTTTATTGAGTCCTTTGATTATCGAGTACATGAATTTTAGATAATCCTGATTATCTGCCATTGCTGCTATATCCTTGTGCCTGACTGCTACATTCTGAAAGTGGGAACTATACTGATGGAACATAAGCAATGCCAGTGATTTGGCTGATTGATGCCTACCGTGCAGGAGAGCGTTCCCAGCTGCGTGCACTGGTGCAGGCACTGGGTTGGCCCTGTGAGATTCGCCAACTGAACTACCGAAAATACAATATTATCACGCACCTTTTACCTACGGGATCGGTGGCTGGAATAGACCGGGCCAGCGCTGAGTCACTGCATGCACCCTGGCCAGATTTGGTCATTTCATGTGGGGTGCGCAATGAGCCCGTGTGTCGCTGGATTAGGCAGGCATCGGGTGGCCATACCCGCTACATTCATGTGGGGAGAATCTGGGCTGCTCCGTCCCTGTTTGATCTTGTTATTACAACGCCCCAGTACCGGGTTCCAAGCGCCGCAAATGTGGTTCGAAACGACCTGACCTTGCATCAGGTTACGCCGCAGAAGTTGCAGGAGGGCTTTTCCCAGTGGGCACCGCAATGGCTGGATCTGCCTAGGCCATTCACTGCGGTAATTGTCGGAGGTGATAGTGGGCCCTTTACTCTTGGACCCAAAGCTGCCGCCAGATTGGGTCTAGAGGCTTCAGAAATAGCAAGAAAATCAGGGGGCTCGTTGCTAGTGAGTACTAGCTCACGTACGTCAAAAGAAGCGAGTTTGGCGCTGCACAATGCACTGGATGCGCCGCACTATTACTACCCCTGGGGCCCCGACAGGGATGCCAATCCCTATTGGGGAATACTGGGTGCGGCAGACAATTTTATCGTTACGGCGGACAGTATTGGGATGCTGTCAGAGACCTGTGCTACGGGTAAACCTGTGTTCATGTTTGATATAGGAGGAATGCGCAAGGGATATGAAGTAGAGCGTGATTTCCGTCTGGGAGGCACTTTGTTTGAGGCGTTAATTCGCTGGGGTTGGCAAGCTCTCAGTCGCGATATTACATTGGTGCATAAGAAACTTGTCGCTCATGGTCGGGCGGCGTGGCTGGGAGAGGCCGCCCTGTCATTGCAAGATGAAGAGGATACCGATATGGAGCGCGCCCTGAAAGCTGTGAAGGGCTTATTTCCCCAGGCTACTGTCACTGCCGGCTTCGACTAATCGCGCCGAGCCATTTTCAAGTAAATATACCTGGTCGGCCGCCTGTATCATGGCCTTGTTGTGTGAAATGGCCAGGATGGACAAACGGCCCTTCAGGTCTTCCATGGTCTGGCGGATTGCCGCCTCGCTGTCCGGGTCCAGTGCACTGGTGGCCTCGTCGAGAATCAGCAGAATTGGGTTGTTGACCAGCGCGCGGGCGATGACGATTCGCTGACGTTGTCCTCCGGAGAGCTTGCCGCCGCGCTCGCCGACCACCATATCCAGGCCACCTGGCAGGGCGCTCACAAACTCCCACGCTCCCGCTTTGCGCAGGGCTGCTTCCACATCCGCGCTTTTCAGCTCCGGGTCACCCAGGGTTATGTTGTGCTCGATAGTATCGTGCAGCAATATGGTTTCCTGAGGCACGTAACCTATCATCTTGCGCCAGGCCTTGATGTCAATTTCCTGCAGCGATTTTCCGTCCAGCAACACCGCGCCATCGTCGGGACGGATAAGGCCAAGAACCAGATCCAGAATAGTGGTTTTGCCCGCGCCCGACGGGCCAATAAGTGTGGTGAGAGAGCCGGCCTTAATGTTCAGGGACAGGCCACTAAACACACGGTGCCTGTCGTAAGCGAATGCCACATTCTCTAGCGTGATAGCCTGTTGCAACGTGGGTGTGATGCCGCCGTCCAGTTGCTCCTCTGCCTGCTCTGCCTCGTCGATAGCACCTTTCATAGCCCAGTAGGCACTCTCGCCCTGGGCCAGTTTTTGGTACTGTTTTTGCACTTTTCCGAGAAAAGAAAATGCCCGACCCAGAGCCACAACCAACACCATGACGGTGGGTAATTCCATGGAGAACATTTCCAGGGCAACGTAGATACCCAGAGCGATAAAGACTGTGAACATTAATTCCTGTGCAGAATCGAGCACAGCTGAGCTCAGTACCTGGCGGCGCAGGGACTTGTTTATTTGATTGGCTGCCCGGGCCAGCACATTGTCAGTTAGCTCCTCCAGAGCCATGGCCTTCAGCGGCTTTACCGACTGTAGGGTATCTGTGAGCAGCGCCATCAGGGTTGCCAGCAGGGTTGTTTGCTTCTTACCGGCCTTGCGCGTGATACGCACCAGAAAATGGGAAAGGCCGATAACTACTATTCCAGCGACCAGCGCCGCCAGTGAGGCGCGCCAGGAAAGAGCTACTGCCACTGCTCCGTAGATGACAGCCTGAATCAGGAATGTGATAGCTGTCGCGCCGTTGACGAATGACTGGGAAGATCGTTGGGCTTCGGTAGCCAGTGAGTTAGTCAACTTGCCCACGGGCTGGTGCAAGAAATATTCCCACTTGCTGTGCAGAATAGCCCGCAACATTTGCAGGCGTAAATCGGTGCCCACCTGAGCCGCAGTGTAGCCAACCTGGCGTTGTGCCATTAGCAAGAAGACGCTCTTTAGGGCCACTCCGCCGACCAGAACTAACAGCATATTGGGCAGGGTGATGGCGATACCCAGGCTGTCCAGCGCGTTTCGCACTGTGACCTCGAAGTCGTTAGTTGCGGCTTCATTGCCGGGTAGGCTTACGCCGGAGTCGGTACCCAGGGCAATATTGAGCAGGGGCAGAAGAACCGAAAGGCCCACACCCTCAGCCAGTGCAGATAGTAATAGGGCAGCCAGCATTAATGCGGTTCGCAGGGGATATGCGCGGAAGAAACTTTGCATCAAACGCATGTAGGGTGCTCTTTACAGCTATTACGGATTTTGGTCACGAGTGGTTTACCAGCGCATTCGGGTAATCAGGGCGCTGGCGCATAATACTACAACAGCCGTAGGAAACCCGGTCACCGGTATTATTCCCAGTCCCAGCAATTGGCCCAGCGCAAATACGATTTGTGCGCCCACATAGAACAAGATACCTACCAGCGCACCAACGCCAAGAGTAATACCAAAACTGTTGGACCGCATGGAGCCCATTGAAGCGGCCAGTGGTGTTGCCAAAAGTACCATAGCGGCAACAGTTAGCGGCATAATCAGTCGCTGCCAAAAGGCGCTGCTGTACTGCTGATTTGAGCGCTCAATGCTCTCCAGGTATTCGCTGTAGCGATATAGGAGAGCGAGCCCCATGCTGTCGCTGGAGAGTGTTAATGTTGGCAATTCCTGCTGCGACCACAGGTTAAGTATTTCAACCTGAGCCTTGCGGCTGGTTTTCATTTCTCCATCTATCTGCTGCTTTTGCCGTACGTTGTTGAACTCCCAGCGGCGCTGAGGGTTTACCGTTGCGGTTTTCGCATGTAATTGTAGTTTGAGTTCGCCGTTATCATCGAACTCATACAGGTCTATGTCGCCCGGGATGTAGCCTGGTAGCATTTTGCCCAGGTGAATATAGCGGTTGCCGCTTTTCGACCACACTCCACCACTGGGAATTACCACAGAACTGTGACTACGCAGCGTATTGCGCAATTCCTCACCAGCTTGGTGAAGGGGAGCGGTAATATACTCCAGGCTCAGCCAGAGTAAGGCCATCAGTAGTAGCGTGGGCTTGGCGATGGCCCATAGGAGGGCGCGCAAGGGTACACCCGAGCAGCTGACAATCAGCAGTTCATTCGACTTTTGCAGTCGCCCCAAAGCGGCAATAGTCCCGAGCAGAGCCACAACTGGCGATAGCCCCAGCACCTTCTGCGGCAGGGTGAGCAGCGTGTAGTAAATGACCGCTGCAACGGTGTAATCACCGGATGTGCGTTCAAGCTCCTCGATAAAACCAATAAGGCCAAACACCGCTGCCAGTAATAAGAAAACAACCAACCAACCAAGCATGAGATTGCGGGCGATATATCGTTTCAAGATGGTCATTGGCGCATCCACCTCGGTGGCTTTAGTAATACCCACAATAGAATGATCATTACGAGGTAAGCACCCCACAAACCAGGAATGGGGCTTAACCTGCCCTGTTCGAGAGAGGTGCGTGCAATGCTGATCAGGCTGAAAATACCGATATATACAACCAGAGCAATGAAGAAAGCGCGCGAGCGAGACTCTCGGGGCCGGGTGCGCGCCAGAGGTACCGCCATCAGGGCTAATAGTAAGGTGACCAGAGGTGTGGACATGCGCCACTGGTACTCTGCGACGTCTTTCAGCTCACTGGAGGCGAGTAAATTGGCTGTCGTTTCGGCCTTGCGTCGATACTTTTCATGCGCTTCCTGAAAGGGAAGATGAATGGTCATCTGCTTAAATTCAAGCGTCACGTCTTTGCGTTTGCGGTTGTCGAGAAGGTAGTAATAGCCATTGTAGAATTTGGCGGTCAGTGCCTGTCCCGGGTTCAGCATGGGTAGGGATGCCGACTGCGCTACGATTACTTCAGTGCGTTTCCTTTCTCCCTGGAAGCCCCGCTGCAAAAATACGCCCTCGTGTATACCCTTCTCCAGGTCCAGACCGTCTGCAATAAAGGTGTAATCGCTGCCCTCCATGGCTACAAAGCGGCCGCTGGCCATTTTTTTAAGGTCGAATTTGGCCAGTGCTTCAGCTTCCAGTCGATAGCTTTCCCGAAACGCCCAGGGCCGTCCTTCCAAAGAGATATAACCTGTTATGAGGGCTACCACTACCGCCAGTTTGAATACAGATTCCAGTATGCGCATGGGACTTACACCAGAGGCATATAGAACGTTCATTTCGGCCTCACTGTGAATGCGGCCGATAGCTGCCAATACGGAAAAAAACAGTGCGGAAGGGAGTAAGATCTCCAGTGTAATGAGTGTACTGAGACCCACCAATTTCAGGGCTACCAGCATATCAAGCTGCCCGTCTGCGGCCAGGCTCAGCTGTTTTGCGGCCGAAAAGCCAATAAAAACCAGAACCAATAAGCCCAAGCCGCTGAGAAATGGGCGAACAATTTCCCAGCTAATGTAGCGGTCGAGAATCAAGGGTGAAGAGCTTCCTCTGCGTGTGGCACATACAGTGCTTTGCGGGTTCGCTGGCATTGTACCCCAGCGCATTCCAATCTGGTTATTTTCTCACACATGTCGCATACTTGTTGGCTTTGCGAGCCCATTAGGGCTAGAAAAAGCAGACTACTATGCCAAACTCCAATCGTAGTGCCATCGGCGCTCTTGTATCGTCACATGGGACTCGCTTGCGCCCTGCATCTGTCAGGGCTTGATACGTGGCGCCTAACACCTGGGTTATCGTCGGTGACAAGCAGGGTGACAATGGTCAGGTCGAATCCATTGTCGAGGGTCTTGGCTGGCCCTGTGAAAAAAAATATGTACACATGCTCCCCCAATATGTGCAGGGAAAGCCGCGCCATAAGGCGACGCTGGACCACATTGATTTGCAACAGTCATCTGCGCTTGAGGCCCCATGGCCCGATCTGATTTTAACAGTGGGCCGTCGCCCTTCTATGGTGGCCCTGTGGGTCAGGAAACAGTCGGGCAATCGAACAAAAATTGTGCTGGTGGGCAAGCCAACGGCCCATATGATGGACTTTTCCCTGGTGATTGCCAGTGCCATTAACCAGTTGCCGCCCATGCCAAACTACCTGTCAATCAGTCTCCCGCTGATGCGCATGGATGCCGATCAGGTAACAGCAGCGGCGCAGCAGTGGCGGGACCGTCTGCAACCCTTGCCCCCTCCACTTATAGGAATTTTGGTGGGGGGGAAGACCAGTCCCTTCGTGATGAACGAGAAAGTGGCCCGTGATCTGGTGAAGTGCGCACAATGGGTGATAGATGAACTCGGTGGCACGCCCTATATCACCACCAGCCGGCGCACCAGCGCTGAGGTTGTAGATATTTTACGGCGCGAATTGCCCGCTCAGGCGAGGCTTTTCGAGTGGTCGGCACAGGCAACTGAGAATCCCTATCGCGCTCTGTTGGGCACCGCCGATGGTTTCATTGTTACCGGTGATAGTGTGTCGATGATGGTGGAGGTTATCTATCTGCGCAAGCCCCTGGCCATCTTCCCGCTGCCACTGGGCTGGTTGGGGTTGGATCAATATCGGCGTTCTTTCGCACACTGGTTGTTCAATCCCAAGCGTGAAACTGGCGGCGACAAACTCAGGCATTACTTGGCCCGCGGCGTTTATTACATCGATTTTTTTAAGCTGTTGTGCGCCACTCGAGACTTTCGCGCTTTTCACCAGCATTTAGTGGATAGCGAGCTGGCGGTTTGGTCTGGACAGAGCTTTAGGCATTCCAGTGCTCCGCTTCCGGATGATATTGGCTTGGTGGTAGAGCGTATTAATGCACTGTTTTCCCACGACGCAAATAATTAGAATAGGCCGCCTGATTACAGCCTAAATATTCTATACAGGACTTCAGTAGATTTATGGGTCATAAAGTGCTCGTTGTAATTCGCCATATAGTACTTACTCTGTGCTTTTGGCTGCCGGCGCCTTCGCGCAAGAAGCTGGAGCGTTGGCTGCGCGGGCGTGAGGAATACAAGCAGCTGGGCAAAGCCGACTGGGTGTTGGTAAGCTGGGGAAAGTCTGGCAGAACCTGGCTGCGGGTTATGCTGTCTCGTGCCTATCAGTTAAAAGGTGGGCTGGACGAAGACAGCTTTCTCGAGTTTGATAATTTCAGCAAGCTCAATGGCGAACTCCCCGCGGTATTCTTTACTCATAATAATTACCTCAAAGACTACACAGGTAATAGTGAGCCCTTGGCTGATTTTCGCGGCAAACGCGTTGTGCTGCTGGTGCGCGACCCGTTGGACGTTGCAGTATCGCAGTATTTTCAATGGCGCTTTCGCATGCGCCCGCGCAAGAAGTTCATCAATGATTACCCGATTGTGGACACAGAGATTTGGGATTTCGTTCGCGATGAAACGGTGGGTGTGCCCCGAATAGTCAAATTTCTCAACGGGTGGGCGCAGGCGATCCCCGAACACGGTGATGTCCTGCTGGTGCGCTACCGCGATATGCGAGCTGATCCAGGCAGTGTGTTGACGAAAATTCTTGAGTTCACCGGTACCGGTTGTTCTGCAGAGCAAATTGCCGCTGCGGTGGAGTTTGCGCGCTACGACAATATGAAAAAAATGGAAGAGACCAAATTCTTTAAGGGCACCGGTACACGGGTTAAGCCGGGAGACAAAGACAACCCTCAATCATTCAAGGTTCGCAAAGGTAAGGTCGGTGGCTACCGCGACTATTTTACCGATGAACAATGTGCCGAGCTGGAACAAATGGCCTCCGCTCTGGATCCTATTTTCGATTATCGAGAAACTCAAACATGAAACATATCTTGCAGTCGGGGCGACAGTTTTTGGATACTGTTGCGAAAAAAATGGGCCGGTTTTTTCTACACTTGCGTATGCGCAATGCCAGTGAGGCGGAAGTATTGGCGGCCGAGCGAAAAATGCGCGGTGTAGAGCAACTCGACAAGCTGCAACGCGCTGATATTGTTGTTGTCTCATTCGGTAAAAGTGGCCGCACCTGGTTGCGAGTGATGATCTCTCATTTGTTCAGGGTGATGCACGGCCTGCCGGAAAATGCCCTATTGGGATTTGATAACTTTCACGGCATGAACCGCTCCATACCTAAAATATTTTTTACCCACGATAACTACATCAAAGATCTCACCGGCGATCACAGCAGCAAGCAGCCTTTTTATGGCAAGCGCGTAGTGCTTTTGGCCAGAGACCCGCGGGATGTGGCTGTCAGCCAGTTTTTCCAGTGGAAATTCCGTATGAAGCCGCACAAATCGGCCATCAACAATTACCCGCTGGCGGGTTCAGATACCAGCATTTTCGATTTTGTAACCGGCGATGGAGGTGGTGGTATTCACGCCATTGCCGAGTATATGAACCTGTGGGCGCAGGAGTCGCCCAAGGTCGAGAACTTTCATCTGTTGCGCTACGAAAGCCTGCGCGCCAATCCTCACGAGGAATTAGCCAAGCTGTTGGAGTTTATGCAAGTGTCTGCAACGCAGGAGCATATTGACAAGGCCGTGGATTACTCCTCATATGAGAATATGAAAAAAATGGAGAGCAAGCAGCAGTTCAGGTTGGCGGGGGGGCGCATGATGCCCGGTGATAAAAACAACCCGGACAGCTTCAAAGTGCGGCGGGCAAAAATTGGTGGCTATCGGGATTACTTTGAAGACAGCGAAGTGGCTGCCATTGATACTCAGTTGGCCGAGCAGTTGGATGCGTATTTCGGATACAGCTAACGAGGGCAGCTGAGTTAACCCCCGGCAAACACCAGTGGCCTGATTCAGGCCCCGATCAACTCAAAAGCATCGTGGCGTAAGTGGCCCTGAGCCATTTCATGGTGCAGCTGCTCTTTGGAAATAACACCCTTCTCGACACACTCTCTCACCAGGTTGAAGAAGAATTCCTCTTGCTTGGGGTCCGGATGGCGTTTGTATGTACCGGAGAATTTATATTCTCCAAACAGCGCACGGCGGGCCCGCCTGAACCAATGGCGAGGGGGAAATAACTGGAAGCGGTCGGCGGGGCGAAAATCCACTTGCAAACCCGCTTTCCACGGTTGGGTTTTGCGTTTGGTGTTGTGCAGCAGTCGGGTCTCACTGGACAGGTGGTCGAAGTCGTTCCAGTATTCTTCGAGTAGGCCCACGCTGTCGGGGTCTTCCAGTTTCAGCGAAATCCAGTCCATGTAATCTCGCTGCGCGGGATCAAACATGTCATTGAAGTTTTCCTCAAAATTCCAGTGAGTCAGTTTTGCGCAATCAAGCAGCATGACGCTGGAAGTAAATGAGCCCTTGCGGCCCTTACGCCATGCCTTGGGGCGGCACATAAGAGCGTGTCCCTGCATGTCGCGTTCCAGTAGCTCCCAGATATCGCCTACAGCGAATACATCCGGGTCAATCACTACAGCGCGTCCTTCGAAGCCCATTAGCTGCGCGGGTGCGAAGCGCAGGGGGGTGAATGACTGCAAATCATCGTTCAGCCAGGGCCGCAATTCACCATCACGTTTATAGAGGTGGCCCTCTTTTTCTGCCATGCAGGAGAAGTCTCGAGCTTCAATGATTTTGACATCAAATTTGTCTGCATGGGCCGAATTGCGCTTCAGGGAGTACTGGCTGACCAGCGCTCCCAGCAGCTGCTTGTGATTGGTGTGGATAAAAACCGTAGGTTTCATTGGGGTTCGTCTTCTATTAAACAAGTAATGTAGTCTACTGGCGCCAGAGATCTTGGTAAACTGTGAAACTCGGCAATATATGGTATTGAAAGCAGCGATGAATATCCGATCGACACAACCCAATGTGTGGTGTTTGCTTGGCCGCAAGGCTGGTGACAATGCGCAGGTGCGTGCTCTGGCGGAAGAAATTGGCTTCCCAATGGTGGAGAAGAGCATAGTTGCCCAGCCTTGGGAATTGGCCATGCACCTTGCGAGCTTCGCGGGTCTTGCCGGAATCGACAAGCAAAGATCCAGTCCGCTAGAGGCTCCTTGGCCTGATTTACTTATAACATCGGGGCGTCGCAACGAACCAGTTGCCAACTGGATACGTCAGCAGTCGGGTGGACATACAAAGTTGGTTCACATTGGCCGGCCCTGGTTTGCGCTTGATAACTACGAAATTGTGGTTACTACGCCGCAGTATTTTTTGCCCAGACAGAGCAATATTGTGCACAACCAACTGCCCCTCTATCGACTGTTACCCACAGAGATACGAGCGGCTCAACAACAATTCGCACCTCAATGGCAGCATTTGCCACGGCCCTGGTTTGCGGTGCTGGTAGGAGGCGACAGTGGTCGGTTCGTGTTTACACTCGACAAGGCCAGGCATCTGGGGCGGGAATGCAACCGTTTAGCTGAAGCTGCCGGTGGCTCGTTGCTGGTCAGCGATAGTCCGCGCACCCCCACTGAGGCGGGGAATGAACTGCTTGAACAAATTAGCGTGCCGCATTTCAGCTATCGTTGCGCTTC
Source organism: Halieaceae bacterium (assembly GCA_016744355.1). GTDB lineage: Bacteria > Pseudomonadota > Gammaproteobacteria > Pseudomonadales > Halieaceae > JBALVT01. Next base: position 8,185 of record JADGEN010000008.1, on the reverse strand, counting down.
CAACACAGCGAATCCTTACCGGGCGTTTCTTGCAGAGGCGGACGAGTTTGTGGTGACTGGTGAAAGCATGTCGATGCTGGCCGAGACGGCTAGTCAGGGTAAGCCATTACACATCTTTGATATGGGTGACGGCGATACGCCCTGGTGGCAGTTGCGCCACAACTATCGCCACAAGCCATTAAGTCATAGGCTGGCTATGCGTTTCGGGCCGATGCGTATGCGCAGAGACGTCGGTAAAATTCAGCAGGCTTTGGTGGAGGGCGGTCGAGCCAACTGGCTGGGCTCAGCCAGCAGCACACCTCCAACTGCGACTGCAGATGGAGAGTTAGCAAGTACAGCTGAGTTGATCAGGCAGCGTTTGCGGCCTGGCTGAGAGGATGCAGTGGCGCCGGGGGTAACTGTGGCACCTGCTTGAGTACCTCGAAAATGTCATGGCGCACATGGTTCTGTTCCATTTCGTGACGCACAAATTCTTCAGTAATTTTCCCCTCTTCGATGCATTCACGTAGCAAACCGAGGAAAAAAGTCTCCTGGTTTTTATCGGGATGGGCTTTGTAGTTACCCAGCAAGCCATATTCGCCAAATATCTTTCTACGTGCCCGCATAACCCATGCTGCAGGTGGGAAAAGCCTGAACCGTTCTGCGGGGCGCCAATCGGTGGGCAGGCCTGTTTTCCACGGCTGTGTGCGTCGTCGTGTAGTGTGCAACATTTTGGTGGCTTCGGTGAACTTGTCGAAATCGTTCCATTCGGATTCGAAGTAGTCGATGCTGTCGCGGTCCTGATCTTTGAGGCAAATCCAGGGCTGGTAGTCCTGGGTGAAGTTGAACATAGCCTCAAATTTTGCTTCGGCGTCCCAGCTTGTTAGCTTGGCGCAGTCCAGTAGCATGACACTACTGGCGAAGCAGCGATCGACCAGACCCTTGGGGCCGGAGCGCATGCGACACATAATTGCTTTGCCTTGCATGTCTCTATTGAGCAGTTCCCACACATCGGATGCAGCAAATACGTCGGGGTCTATCACCACGGCGCGACTCTGGTAGTTCATTAACTTGGGTGGCATAAATCGTGTGGGGGTGAAGGACTGCAGGTCATCGTTGAGCCAAACACGTTTGACCCCATCGCGCAGGTATTCCTGCCCCTCGCGGGCCGCAAAAAACGGGTAGTCCCTGCTGTCGATTATCTTGACATCAAACTTTTCGTTGTTGCTGGAATAGCGGCGCAGGGCATGCTCGGCCACGATGGCACCGGTAATTTGTTTGTGGTTGGTCTGGATAAATACGCAGGGCTTCATAGGATTGTATTGCACCATAAAAATATGCGGCAACTATAAAATAAAGGCGCAGCAGTTTCCATTGCAGTGTAATTTATCCGCGTGAATAATAGTTGATGCTACGACCGGTTGTGGCGGCGTAAACCGTGCCACAGGAACGTGCAATGCGATAAAGATTGTGCATGAAATTGCTTTTTGAAAAAACTGAAAATGGTAATAAAATCAATGACATAAGTAGTTTTAGCAACGACTTGCCTAGCAGTTTTGCAATGCGTTTCCAACTGCCGTGCGCGCGTGCCATGTAGATATTGGAGCAGCCGTTTTTGAAACCTCGATTAAGCAAGCCGCGCAGAGTGTAACGCTCGGACTCATGATTGCGTTGAATCACTGAACCGTCTGCAGAGGCGAGTTTGGCGCCCGCGCGCTCGGCACGAATGAAAAAGTCCTTGTCTTCCCCACCGCTAAAACGGAAGGCGTGACAAAAGATTGGGCCGTCTGCTCCCACCTGCAGTAATATGTCCCGACCGGCCAATACGTTGCAGGTGGAGGCGCAGTGAGGCAGGCTGTAGCGGCTGGGCTTGCTGCCCCCTTTGAACTTGACCGGGGAGCGAAAAATACCCGATTCCCTCGCCCACTGAGGCATGCTGGCATCAAGAATCCAGGTGCCAAAAACCAGGTCAGCGTGGGTAACTGCCTGTCTGTCCAGCAGAGTTACCAGCCAGTTTGGCCGCGGTAGATCGTCGTCGTCGATGAATGCCACAAAGTCTGCACCGTGGCTCAGGGCCTCTTTGACCGCAGCGTTGCGGGCATAGGTAATCCCTGCCTGTGGCTCCTCTACATAGTGCACTGGCATGGGGAGGCGCTGTCCGGCCTGGTTGCAAATTGCGGCAGTCTCTTCGTCACAGCTGTTATCCACGACGACAATATCGAGCTTCGAGCTCTGGTATCCCGCCAGGTCTATATCTGCCATAGAAGCCAGTAAGCGCTGCAACAGCTGCGAGCGGTTATGTGTGCAAATGCAGACCGCCACGCGGCTATTTTTGTCGGCACTAGTCGCCATTAAAAATACTCATCCAAATATACCCCGGCGATACAGGCGCCAGAAAAACCCCCAACTAAACAGAAGAGGGTAGCGCCGTACCTTGTCGGGCACAATTATTTCCTGGCCCGAGTGACGCTGTAGTTTCCATACAATGTAATCGATACCCCCCTCGAAGGTAAACAGCGCCTTAACGAGTCTCAGTATCGACATGATTGTTCCATGCACTCTTCGCACCTGCCAGCTGAACCGGGCGCTGCGTTTTTGTGAAGCAGTGGTTTCGCAATGGTAGTGCAGTGTGTCCTCGCGCTGTTCAAGCTGAAAATGGAAGGGCAGACTCCCCGCCAGTTGTTCGCTTACGGTGTCAAAGTGCTTTTGCGACGCGCGGGCTAATTCGCCAGCCCGACCACTCTTTTCAGTGCGCAATTCGCTGCCATAGCTAAGCGCGAGGGCGCCTTCCCAAAGCTCCACTATAGAGCCTTCGGCTGGTAAAAGAGGAGCTGCGCGCTGTAGAAAGGTGCGCGCAGCGTTCAGCAAACATCGTTCAATACTGCTGCGGATGGCCCTATCGCGGCAAAAGAGAATACGACTGGGCTGGGAAAACCTCCCCCAAATATAAGATTCGAACCAGGCCATGGAACAGCCCCGACGGAAGTCTGCTGTAGACATAACGGCATATTTACTGCGCAGCGTTCTATCCTCAAAATCGACTTCAGCATAGAAAACATTGGGTGCAAGCAGCCAGTTTGCAGCGGCCATTGTGCGGCTGGTATAGGCCGAACTGTAATCATCACAAATGAGATAAATATCGAGTAGACCGTCAAAAATATCCCCGCTACGCAGGCAGGAGCCGTACAGTAATACGCAATTTATTGCGTTGCCATGGCGTGCCTTAAGGTGCGCCAACAGGAGGTCCAGCGCAGGCTCTTGACTCTGGCCGGGAGGTTCGGAGTATTGTTCAGTCACAGGCGCAAAAACTGCAGGGATTTGCTGGTGTCGACTGTGACCGGGCCGTTGACATGAATAATTTCTCCATCGAGGTTGATACTACCCTCCAATGAAAGCGTTATACAGTCCGTATTGTGGCTAAAATACCCTGCTTCGGGCACAGCGTTACGATTGGCGCGACCCCGAATAATTGAAATGAAGGTGCGCAGAAACTTTGAGCAGTGCTGCTCAATGACAGTTAAGCGCAGCGCGCCCGGGCCAACTCCCCAGAAAGGCTTTAAGCCAAAAAAAAGGCGATGCAAGGTACTGGCCGCCAGGATCAATGTGTCGTGCTGACGGGTTTCGGGATTGTTGTCTATTTGTAGCTGCACCGACACATGCTGGTTAAACACTGGGTCATCGCGCAGTACGCCCCACACCGTACGCAGTGTTCCCAGGGCAAGGCTGAACTCGTCTCTTAAGCCGCGTGAGTGAATTTTCTCGTGCGCATATTCCGTGCCCTGCATAACGGCACCGGTACCCAGAAACATGCCATAGTGGTTTTTTTCGTCATAGCGAACACGCAACAGGCGTCGTTCTACCAGTTGACCGGCAGTACTATCTGGCTGATTACTCCATATACAAAAACGCTTGACGGTCTTCAGAAGCTTGCCGCGCATACCGACGTCGCCCGCGTTCATGTTGGCCGTACCGCCGGGAAGTAAAATAAGGGTGGGGGTATTTTCGAAGTCGCTTCCCTCCAGCATTTCACCCAAAATAGCTGAAGCAGTGCCGTCACCGCCATTGATCGCCAGAACAGATACCTGTTTTGCCGCAAGTTCCGCCAAGGCAACGGGAATCTCCTGTGCACTTTGGGTGATAATGTGGGTGATATTGGTTTGGGCAGCGATCAGTGCCCGTATTTCATCAAACTGATCGGTATTGTGCCCGCTGTTGGGGTTGCTGATCAGTCCAATTGAAACAGGCTCAAGGTCGTTCAACGGGCTTGTTCCGCGGTAGAGGGGGTGGGCGTAGCGGCGATCAAGTTTATTTCTGCGTTGCCAATGCGCGGTGCCTTGCCCCTGACCTGCAACGGAAGCTGTGCTTCCTTACCTACCAATATGACCACAGGGCTTGAGAGACCCAGCAGGCTGAAGTCACTATCGCCGACTGGTACGCCCACGCGTTCGACTGTCACAGTGATAATGTTGGTGGCTTTTTTCCCACTGACCTTTGTCCCAGCCAGGCTGTAATTAACGTTTAACTGCTCCTCACCGCTTTTTTTCATCTGCACCCGGTAAAAGTTATTGTCGCTGTGCACGCAGGTGGTAAGGGTTTGATCTGACTCGCTGGATACCGTCTGTGCCTGCATTAGCAGGGCCGGAATAACGGTCAACACCGGGCACTCCTGCAATGATGGGCGCTTGAGTTTTTTCTCGCTGCTGATGGGCCATTGCTGAGGGGGCAAAGTGGCGCCTGTGGCGTTTGGTTCGCGGCGCGTTCGGGTAACGGTGTTGTCACCGTAGGCATACTGTTTCATGCGCTGATTTTTACCCTTGGTTAAGCGCTCTCTGTACAGCACAGCGTCGTTTTCAGGCGCTAAAAACATGGCTTCGTGCTCGCTGTTCTTGGCGACACTGCCTGCCAGTTTCATGCGCTGCACCTGCCCAAATTCGGCAGACTCTTGTGTTGCCACAGTGAGCTTGGTCAGCGCTGTTGCCCAGAGGGACTTTGCCTCGTAGCGCAGCTCGCTCCAATTTGTGTGAATGGAGGGCGCCGCAGTTGCACCAGATGCCAGTGAGAGTAGTAAAAGCGTGCTGCCTGTTAACTTAAATTTTAGGTTTGTCATATACCAGTTCCGAACCTTCCGAGCGGGCATTGGGGTAGGCCGCCATAATCAGTCCAATGGGCAGCCAGAAATACAACCATAACTCTTTGGGCGCAGTGAGAAGGCGATCAAAGTCCATTGCGATGCAAGTCATACTATATAAGAGTAGTGCAAGATAGATTCGGTTCCCTTTCTCCCGATATAAACTGACGGACCACCAAAGGGCTACCCCCAAAAATGCCAGCATTAAGGCAAGCCCAGGTAAGCCGCCGTCGCGCAAGCTGGCCAGATAGCTATTGTGTGCGTGATCGAACACCTTGCCATAGGCTTGCACTTCCTCATTGACGAGATAGCCGTGACCCAGTAGCCAGTGGCCCTGCATATTATCAATGACAGACTGCCATATGCCGGGGCGAAATGAAAATGTAGCCACCCTGTCTACCCAGTAGGCCTGATTTGCCGCCAGCAGGAACCAATTTAGCGCCAGGCCAGCCACAACAAGAAGGATGGCCCGCCAGCCCAGCAGTACCAGCAGGCCAGCAAATACACCAGCCATGGCGGTGCGCGACTGACTGAGAGCCACCAGCGCAAAGATGGTAACGGCAGGAATAAGGTAATAAAGCTTGTTTGGATTACCGCGTTCATTGAGCTGGTAATGGATAGCCAGAATCAGAAAAATACCGTAGGCGGAAGCGGCTTTGTTTTCGTGATGCATAACACCCAGGGGCTGCAAACGATCACCGGGAAAGGGGTGGTCGATGTACCACACTACAATTGATGCCAGGGCGGCTGCAGCAGCAATCCAGATCGCCTTGTGCGCAAAGGCGTTCATTTTTTCGTGATGGTGCACCCACAGGAACCCCGTAACAAAGCAAAAAGACAAGGCATTCACGCTGTTCCACAGAGCCCAGGCCGCTTCATCCGCCGAAAAATTGTCACTCCATAACAGCGTGGTCATCATGTAAATAGCGTAGATTACTACCAGCAGAAATAGCGCGTTGTCGCGATAAAACTGGCGCAGCTCTTTAAACAGAAACAAGACGGCAGGGAATACCAGAATGTAGTACAGGCGACGGTGTCCAGAGGCCATGGGCATCAGGAAATAGCCGGCGATAAAAATTGCATAAAACAGCAGCATACCGCGCTCGAGGAAGTACCGCTTTATTTTGGTAATTTCCATGAAGACCCAAGATTCCAAAGGGCGCAAAAATACCACATAATCCAAACAATAGCGCGGGCATCTTTACTCTTCCCGCTTCGCTCGCAACTGCGCCCCGGGGGGCCCAAATGCACAACCTCGTTAAAAGTCTGATCAAGTGGCTGATTAAAGCCATTTCCTTCGTTTTGCCCGAGAAACAAACCCACCAGCTAGAGCGCTGGCGCAGGGGCAGGGAGGAGTACTGGAAGTATCGACACTGTGAATACATTTTCGCGTCCTACGGGAAAAGTGGACGCACCTGGGTGCGGGTGATGATATCCCGTTACTATCAGCTGGCTTACAAGCTGCCCGACAATCTCTTAATGGGCTTTGACAATTTTCATCGCATGAATAAAGACGTTCCGCAGATCTTTTTCACTCACGATAATTACCTGCGCAGCTACACGGGCAACGTCGACTCAAAAAAGGACTTTTTCGACAAGAAAACAGTATTTCTGGTGCGCAAGCCCCAGGACGTGGCAGTGTCACAGTTTTTCCAGTGGAAATATCGTATGCGCCCCGCCAAAAAGTCCATGAATAAGTACCCGGCTCACGATGCAGATATCTCAATTTATGACTTTGTGAAAGACCCTAATCAGGGGCTTGGGCACATTATTGAATTTATGAATGATTGGGCGCGGGACCTTCCAAATATCAAGCAGTTGATGGTGGTTCGCTATGAAGACCTGCGCACCCAGCCCCAGCGGGAGATGGAGCGCATTGTCGAATTTCTCGGTATGCAACCCAGTGAAGAATTGTTGCGTGATACCGTAGAGTTTGCCTCGGTAGAAAATCTGCGCAAGAAAGAGCAGGAAAATTACTTCTGGCGCAGCGGCAGTCGGGTGCAAGCCCGCGACTCCAAAAATCCGGATAGCTTCAAGGTTCGCAAAGGCAAGGTTGGGGGCTACAAAGACTATTTCGACGACGCTCAGGTAGCGGAGCTGGATGCCATGGTAGATGCACAATTGCTGCCCGCTTTCGGTTACACCCAAGCAGAGGTAGATGAAGATAGCAGCGGTCAATCCTGACGGACCACATCCGCCTTCAGTCGGCGCTGCGCACCTATGGCTGTGCCGGGCTGACCATGCCATTGGCAACGCGACTCTGCAGGCACGCTACAAGGCATTACTTACCAGTGATGAACTAAATCTCTGTGAACGTATACGCGATACCCGGCAACAACATAGCGCGATATTGACTCGCGTATTGGTGCGCACTGCAATATCTGAATATAACAGTACTGAACCCCAGGACTGGCGCTTCACTGCAGATGCGCGCGACAAGCCCTGCATAGCAAGCCCTGACTCCACATTGAGGTTCAATGTGAGCCATAGTCGTGACTGGATTGTGTGTGCCGTAGGAGAAGGGTTTGAGCTGGGCGTTGATGTGGAATACTGTCATCCAGATCGCGACATGCTCCGTTTGGCGAAACGTTTTTTCTCTCCCAAGGAGTATGCGGCGTTATGCGGGCTTTCTACAGAACAACGCGGCGATCGTTTCTATGATTATTGGACGCTCAAAGAGTCGTGGTTAAAGGCCACCGGGCTGGGTATTTCTGGTGGCCTGGATAGTGCTGTGTTTGATTTTCAAGATGACGGAGATATGAGGTTCAGCACACCAGCGGGAAACACTGGCTATCACTTTAACAACTGGCAGCTAGATTCGTCCTATCGGCTCGCGCTGTGCTACGAAAGTGTGGCTCGGACTACTGTCTCGGTGACTATCTATCAAACTGAACCGCTGGTTAAAATCTGGGTGAAAAACTTGGCAGAGCGCTACTCTTGCTCACGCCAAAACAACTCGGGGCGGCAGTGTTTTTCGAGAAAGGCCAACGCTTCTTCTGACAAGCTATCGCGATAGCGGCTGAGTGTGCTTGGATCTATGCCTTGGCTGGCTGTAAAGGAGGAGTTGCTTACGCTGGG
>JADGEN010000089.1 GCA_016744355.1 Halieaceae bacterium | reverse complement strand
ATGGTACGCAGCATGCTCAAGGGCGAGAAGTCAGACTTTAAGCTTGAAACCCTGTCCAGCAAGGGATATCGACAAGCCCCCTGCGAAAATCCACCCCCTATCTATCTGGCGGGACTGCGCGCCAAAATGCTGGAGATGGCAGCCGAAGTAGGTGATGGCGTGATCATAAACCTGTGGCCTCAAGGCGCCCTTCCAAAGATGCTGGAGCACGTAAAGATTGGCGCAGAAAGAGCCGGCAAGAATGCGCAAGACATCGAGATCGTTAACCGTGCAATGGTGCTGGTCACCGACGACAAAGCACAGGGACGCGATATCTTCAGAATGTCTTTTGGGCCCTACTACGCCACCCCCGTATACAACAAGTACCTGGCCTGGGCAGGCTACGAAGATGCCGCAGCAGCCATTCGAGAAGGCTGGGCTGCAAAGGATAGAGAGAAGACCGCTGCGGCAATGACTGACGAAATGATCGATGAAATTGCAGTTATTGGTACAGCCGAAGAAGTTCAGGATCGTATTCGCACCGATGCACACGCAGGCGTGGACACCCAGATCATTGCGCCTATGGCAGCCACGGCTGAGGATGCTATGCGCACTTTCAGCGCATTCACTGCAGACAATTTTTCGTTCTAGTGGAGCATAGCGGTTAGCTGATCAAATATAGCGTATTCGATATACTCTTCGTTTGCGAACACCTCGAATAATAAAAAGGACTGCTGCAATGATTAGTCTACCCGCAATGATAGAGCGAGCCGCCAGGCTCAACCCCGATGGCGTAGCAACGCGTTACGCCGGACGCCAATATAGCTGGACAGAGGTAGGCGACAGAACCGCCCGATTGGCCGGTGCGCTGCGCAGTTTTGGTTTTGATGTGGGAGACAGGATCGCTCTTCTCAGTCTAAACAGTGATCGCTATTACGAATCTACTTTCGCTGTATGCTGGGCGGGATACTGCGTAGTACCTCTCAATACGCGCTGGGCTCTGCCCGAAAACGCTTACGCGGTCAAAGACTCAGAGTCCCGCGCGGTTGTGTTTGATGACGCCTTTGCCGATCAGGCACAACAGTTAGTGGCAGACGTAGAGGCACTTGAAATTGCCATCTATGCGGGCGAAGGAGATTGCCCTGAATGGGCCCTGTCCTATGAAGCCCTGATAACGTCCAATGATCCTGTAGTTGCATCTAGGCGCGGCGACGACGATATGGCCGGTATTTTCTATACCGGTGGCACCACCGGGTTCCCCAAAGGTGTGATGCAATCGCATCGCGCGATCTGGGCCAGCGCAGTGGGCGCCCTGCCAGATTTTTCAATGAATCGAGACAGTGTGTACCTGCATGTTGCGCCCATGTTCCATATGGCAGATTTTGCCGGAAGCATGGGAGTTACCCTGTGTTGCGCTACCAACGTCATGCTACAGTCATTCGAGCCTGGTGAGGTTCTGCGAACTCTGGGCGAGGAAAAGATTTCGCACTCATTGATGGTGCCAGCCATGATAAAAATGGTGCTTAACCACCCGGACCTCTCAGCGGCAGATGTGTCCAACCTGAAAATACTGATGTACGGCGCATCACCCATGCCCGCTGCAACGCTCGAATACTGCATGTCTATCTGGCCGAATGTGGGTCTTGTACAGGCCTACGGTCAAACCGAGATGGCACCTGTGCTGACAACCCTGTCCGTGGCAGACCATCAAGCGGGAGGGGAGAAACTCAAGTCTGCCGGCCGGCCAACCGCTGTGGTTGAATTGCGCATCGTAGATGAGCAAGGGCAAGATCTCCCACGCGGCGAGTCGGGGGAAATTGCCGCAAAGGGCGCCAATGCAATGATCGGCTACTGGAAAAAGCCCGAGGAAACAGCCAAGGCGATGACAGGTGACTGGGTATTCACCGGCGATGCGGGTTACTTTGACGACAATGGCTATCTGTTCATCGTTGACCGGGTAAAGGACATGGTAGTAACCGGCGGCGAAAATGTCTTCACTACAGAAGTAGAGAACGCGGTGATAAGCCACGATGCAATAATGGATGTTGCCGTGATAGGCATCCCCCACGCCGAGTGGGGTGAAGCGGTACACGCGATTGTCGTGCTGCACGAGGGTCAATCAGTGACCGAAGAGGAACTGGTCATCCACTGTCGTGAGCGTATTGCCGGTTACAAACTACCCAAGGGTGTGACCTTCAGGGACCAGCCTTTACCGCTGTCAGGAGCGGGTAAGGTGCTAAAGACCGAACTGCGAAAGCCCTACTGGGAAGGCCGTGATCGTCAGGTGAATTAACAGGAGGGGAGGAAAATCAGCATCAAATCAACACCGCTTCTCCGGGTTCGAACTACTGCGGTTTGCGTTTTCCTTGTGCCGCTGCGGCAGCTCCTCTTGCTTTCATCTGCAACATTTGCTGCATCTGTTTCATCATGCCATCAATAGTAAAGCTGGCTGTAGCCTGTCTGGGCGGAAACGCCCGAAAAGTACTCAGCCACTTACCCACTTCCTGCTGTGTCGGTACGAATAGCCACATTTGATCAGCAAAGAATCGTGTATACAGTCCGGAATCCAGCGATGTTTCGTAGGGGTCTGTTCTCAAGTTGACCACCCGAGGAAAAGTCAGCGCTTCTCTAGGGCCACCCCAACCGTCCATCTGGAAGCCAAAATAAACTTTCCAGTCGTTCCAGCGAATTGCATTAAAGTTGGCATTATCGTCAAAGTAATAAATATTCTTACGCTTGCCAGGCCCTTTTCCCGACAGCAAGTCGGTTTGATCAAACCCATCAAGATGGACCTTGTAAGTCTTATCACCAGCCCGGTGTCCCTTTTTCAACTTATCAGAAACTCCGGGTTCGCCTGCCGCAGCCAAAAAGGTTGGCAGCCAATCCTGATGTGAAAAAATATCATTAATTACCGTGCCCTGCTCCACAACGCCAGGCCAACGAATCAACGCCGGAACCCTGAAGCCACCTTCCCAGGTGGTGCCCTTCTCGCCCCGAAAGGGCTCAGCCCCGCCGTCGGGGTAGGTGTTGGTTTGTGAGCCGTTGTCGGTCGAGTAAACGACGATAGTATTGTCATCGATACCCAGATCTTCAAGCTTGTCCAACAGCTGACCCACGTGGTTGTCGTGCTCCATCATGCCGTCTGCGTACAGACCGTAACCTGAGGCTCCTTGCCATTTTGGTGCCAGGCGGGTCCACACATGCATGCGGGTGGTATTAAACCAAACGAAAAAAGGCTTGTCGTCTTTATGCGCCTTGTCGATAAACTTCAGTGCGGCGCCCATAAACTCTTCATCCGCTGTTTCCATGCGCTTGCGAGATAACGGCCCGGTGTCTTCAATCTTACCGTCTGCATAGGAGTGGATGACACCTCTGGGAGCGAAACGTTTGCGAAATTCAGGATCTTTTGGATAGAAGTATGTCTCTGGCTCCTCCTCGGCATTGAGGTGATAAAGGTTACCGAAAAACTCATCGAAACCATGATTAGTCGGCAGAAATTCATCCTTGTCGCCCAGATGGTTCTTGCCAAACTGGCCCGATACATAGCCATGTGGCTTGAGCAATTCTGCAATCGTCGGGTCTTCCGGACGCAAGCCAATATCGGCTCCCGGCAAACCCACTTTCAACAATCCGGTTCTCAGGGGGTGCTGACCCGTAATAAACGCTGAGCGCCCTGCTGTACAGCTTTGCTCACCGTAATAGTCGGTAAACATTGCGCCTTGCTTGGCGATGCGATCGATATTCGGGGTGCTGCTTCCAAGCATACCTCGGTGGTAGGCGCTGATATTCGACCAACCGATATCATCCCCCCAGATCACCAGAATATTGGGCTTCTTACTCGCCGCCGTCGCGTTCAGCGTAAATAACGCCAACAGAATTGACAGCATCGATACCGATGCGTGGCGCCAGAATTTTACTGTCTTCATTTTTTTCTCCACCTTAATTATTATTGTGCTCACAAAGAGCGTGAAATAAGTTCTTTCATAATCTCGTTGGTACCGCCGTAAATTTTTTGTACTCGACTATCAGCATACATTCTCGCAATAGGATATTCCCACATGTAACCATAGCCGCCATGTAGTTGCAGGCACTCGTCCACGATGTCGCACTGCTTTTGAGAACACCACCACTTCGCCATGGATGCTTCCTCGGCAGACAGCTCTCCTTGCACAAGCTTTTCGATACACTGGTTAACGAAACTTCTTGAGATGGTAGCTTCGGTCTTGCATTCAGCCAACTTGAATCGAGTATTCTGGAAATCAAAAACCGTCTTGTTAAAAGCACCCCGCTCCTTCGTATACTTAACCGTTTCCTCAACCGCCATCTCCGCGATAGTGGCTCCGGCACAAGCTATACTCAAGCGCTCCTGCGGCAGTTGTTTCATAAGCTGAATAAAGCCTTGGCCTTCTTCCTCGCCAATAAGGTTCGCAACGGGAACACGGACATCGGTGAAAAATAGCTCTGACGTATCGGCTTCCTTGAGGCCAACCTTATCGAGATTGCGCCCGCGACTGAAACCTTCCAGATCTTCTGTCTCGACAACAATCAGCGAGATACCTCTGCCACCCGCTGTAGGGTCGGTTTTGCACACCACAACAATCAGTTCCGCATGCTGACCATTACTAATAAACGTTTTTGAGCCATTGATTACATAGTCGTCGCCGTCCCGTTTTGCGGTGCTCTTCACCCCCTGCAGATCCGAGCCTGCACCGGGCTCTGTCATAGCGATAGCGGCGACAAGCTCGCCACTTGCCATTTTGGGCAGCCACACATTTTTCTGATCTTCCGAGCCGTAGTTCAACAGGTAATGTGCGACGATTTGACTGTGCACTGTGTTTCCACCGGCGATAGAGGCCGCAGCGCCACCGCGCATCACGGCATCATAAATGACAGCCTCGTGGCGATAGTCGCCTCCGGCACCGCCATAACACTCAGGAATACTGGCGCAAAGAAGCCCGGCCTCACCCGCCGTGCGCCAGGCAGAACGGTCACACATGCCCTGCTCTTCCCAAGCCTCGCGATGGGGGGCAAATTCAGCCTCGGTAAAACGCAATGCACTGTCGTGCAAAATACGTAACTCATCGTCCATCCAACTGGCGTCAAGAATGCTCATTTTTTAACTCCTCAAGCTAACAGTTTGTTTAATATTGATTCGATTTGGTCTCTGCTTAACACAGTCGGTACCGAGTAGGTTCTGCCCTCGACAGCGGCCTCCTTAACCAGGTCTGGTATATCTGCGACATTTAGTGCCGTCAGTGTGGCAGGAATATCCAGGGCGTCATTCATTTCCCGAACAGCTGCCACCAACTTCTCTGCCTTCACCCGTTCACTGTCTCCGGCTACAGACACGCCGATAACATCCGCCAGCTCTGCAAACGGCTTACCGGCTGCTTCGATATTCAGATCGAGAACATGCGGTAATACAATCGCATTTGCCAGACCGTGAGGCGTGCCATATTTTGCGCCTAACTGATGAGCGATGGCGTGCACATACCCGACGGCGGAAATATTCAAGGAGATGCCAGAATAATAAGAAGCCATAGCCATCGATTCTCTGGCGGCGAGGTTCGCGCCGTTGTCGTAGGCCTCACGCAGGTTAGCAAAAATAATTTCTGCCGCAGGCAGGGACATTGAACGAACTTCGTCGTTAGCTGCCGGCGCGATAAAGGTCTCAATCGCGTGCGTTAGCGCATCCATACCGGTGGCCGCAGTAATCGATTTTGGCAATCCTGTCATCAAACTGGCGTCAAGAGCGGTTGCTTTTGGCAACAGCGCCGGTGCGCCAATGCCTGTTTTCTGGTGGGTATGAGTATCGGAAACCACCGCGAACCAGCTCGCTTCGGAGCCTGTGCCCGAAGTGGTGGGAATAGCAAACAAGGGCACGGGGGCAATCTTGATTTTAAACAATCCCATGACCGCCTCAACGCCTCCATTGGTGGCAGCGGCCGCTACTGTTTTGGCCGTGTCGATGGACGACCCGCCACCCAGTGCTACCACCGCATCACACTCATGCTGCTGATAGCTGTGCAAACCCGCTGTGACAACCTCGACAGTCGGGTCAGGGAGAACACCATCGTAGATCACTACCTGCGCACCACGTGACTTCACGGCCTCCACTACCCGCCCGGCAAGCCCAAGCTCAACCAGTGGTTTGTCTGTTACCAGCAGAATTTTCTTATGCCCACCTCGCACGATATGCGCGACCAGTTGCTCGGTGCTACCCTCTCCACAAAACGTCAATTGCAGGGGCGACTTCAGGAACCGCCTTACTATCGAGAGTAGTGACTGGATGAGCTTATTAACTAAAATGTCGATAAAATGCATTGAGCGATCCTTACAGTATTTAGGTATCCGAAAATAAAATCACGGGCTGTTGTAGCGTCAGGCCGCCGGGTACTGGCCGCGCATCTAGATGGCCCTTGTTATAGCGTGCTGGTCTTTTCCTTTCGACCGGTTCGATTTCCCCTCATCCAGCTCGACAATAATTTGGTCGATGGTGCGAGCAACCCGGGTCGCATTTTTGATTACAGGAAGCTTCGGCCAAGTGCTTCTCGCGCCAGCCAATTTCATAGAATCTACCGCACTGTTATCTTCGTCATTGATATAAGCAAAAAGCACATCGCGCCAACGGTAATCACGTTTTTCCAGAATCAAATTAATATCGCCAGTGTACTTCTGATCCAACAACGCATCTGCCATCAAGAAGGCAGGGCCCAGATAGTTAGCCCCCATTTTCGCCGACGTTCGCTCTGCAGATAGTAGAAGCTCCTGCATGCCCTGCAGCATAAGATCAAACGCCGCGCGCTTAAGGCCACGTACAGGTCGAATGTTCGGGTCCTCTACAAACGGGATAGCAATCGGGTTAATCAGACTGACTAGATAGTGGTTCACGCCGAACAAACGAGCCAGGCGCTTTGCAGGCAAGTCATCGGCGAAGGACCCATCGCACCATTTCCTGCTAGGAAGGTAAGGCCGGGGTTTGCCATTGGCACCCTTGGCGTAGAGCGTTGCAGGAGGAACAATACCCGGAAGAGAACTGGAGGCCAGTACCGCAGAACGAATATACACATTGGGTGAAGTAATCGCATTCATCAGGCGCGACACTTGATGTTTCTCAGCGGGAGATATCGAAATATTTATGTAGCGTCCGGTTTTCTCGAAGGCTTCCTGAAAAGTCAGGTCATCGGAAAACTGGTCCAGCGCCTGCTCGAGGAAATCGCTGGCTGAGTACTCTTTATCCAGCCCCATTAACACTTTCAGCGGATTATGCTTGCCACTGGGAAAATTGTATTCCAGATCACTGAAATGCCCGCCTTTCAGTTCTTCGTCGGTATGTGTTCCCAACTGGGCGCAAATCCAGGAGCCAGCGCTGGCTCCGGATACAATATTCGGCAGTAAATCATGGTCCAGCAGGGTCTGTACTACACCGTGGTGAAAGTAAATCAAACCGGCGCCACCACTGAGCATTAAAGCAGAACGCCCGTAGCAATGGGCTGCGCGCCTGAAAAAATCGATTTTCTTACGCCGCGATATCTGGCCATGACTCGCAGCTGCAATGGCCAATAGTGACTCATTGACCATATCGTTATAGGAATCTACCAAATGCTTGGTACCCGTTTTGGCCCGGTGATAAAGTGCCGGCCGCCCTATTCCTTCCAGGTTGCCATGCAAACCTTCATTCAGTGCGAACAGCAAGTCAGAGTAGTTGCGCTCACTGAGCAGCTTGCCCAGATGGTCATGACGTTTACGTATCTCGCCGTTGTCGTATAGAGAGCTGTCTTCCAGCTTTCTCCAGCGCGCAGCGCCGCTAATGTCATCATGCTGTTGCGCCAAATTTTGCCACGAGGCAAAGTCGCTGGAAGCGTTGATTTGTTGCTCAAGTCGGCTCAACTTAATCTTGTTGTGAATATCAGATATGGATAACAAGCGCTATGCTCCCTTAATCCTGTCAGCATCTTTACAAAGTTTCGCGAATTCTAGCCTGATGTAATCGCGTATTCTTTCTGCATTGGGTACGGAGGTTGGACATACCAGCACACAGATCTGAAATTTTCCGGCATAGCTGATACCCGTGACATTGAGCGTATTTCCCTCTGTCACGATAGACATCGGCACAAAGCGCTCCAGTTCAGCTCCGCGTAAAAACCTTGGCTTATCCGGGCCTCTAACATTAGACACCGTCAGGTTGTAGCTGGGACGCACTTTATCTGCCGTCCCGGTCATCATCATTGCCATCTGTGGCAGAGACATGACATTGGTGTAAGTTTTAGCTACCCGTCTCGACAATGTTTTGTAGAAGCCTTTTTCCTCTGCCATTGCACGGGTAATACATGCCAGCCTCTCTCCAGGGCTGGGTGTGCCCATATCCAACTGACAGTGCACCACCGCTAATTGATTACCGGCTGTGTCGTCCCTGGTTTTGAGTGATACCGGAACCATGGCTACCAGTGGTTCCTGTGGCAATTCTTCCGCCTCATGTAAATATCGCTGTATGGCAGCCCCGGTTACAGACAAGAAAATATCATTAATACTTGCACCGCTGGCCATACCAAGCGCCTTCATCCGACTCAGCGGCAGGTCAACCATCAGAGAATTTCTAGCAGGCCCCAACTCATGGTTGAACAAAGACCTAGGCGCAGCAAAGGGAAACCGGCCCTTGTGGTACTCACCTTTAATCATTCGCCCGACCTGCTTACCGACCAATCCCGCCAAATCCGGCATCTCTTTGGCAGAACCCCAGGAACTCACTATGGACCGCTCTAAAGATTTCAGCATGCTCGAGCCTGATGCAGTGGGTTTTTGTTTTCGGTTGGCTTTCTCGGACCAGGGCGCGACAACCGCCTGGTTCCGATTGGTCGAGGAAAAAAACGTTTCCAGCATTTTGATAGATCCAGCGCCATCAACCGTCGCGTGATGCTGCTTGGCCAGAAGTGCAAATCTACCGCCCCGAACTCCATCAATAATGTGGTATTCCCACAATGGGCGATCCATATCCAGGCCCTGCGAATGTATAACATTGGCAAGACGCATTAATTGTTGATCATTGCCGGGGCCGGGCAAGGCGTAGTGACGCAGATGGTAGTCCAGATCAAACCCGGTATCTTCCACCCACTCCTGATTGAGGCTGGGATTTGAGTATTTCAATTTGCTACGAAAACCAAGATCAACCGGGCCAGAATTACGCAGTGACTCGACAATATCCGAGACAAACGCCCGCCTCGCGCCCTTGGGCTTCTTGATAATAAACAAGCCGGTTATATGGTGCCTCTGGGCAGCCGTCTCGGTAACTAAGAATGTATTATCCTGAAAACTGAGTTTCGCCATCTCGCGCTACAACCCGAATGCGCGAGAAGCAAGGTCTCTCATAATCTCTTCAGAGCCACCCCCTATAGCATTAACCCGCACCTCACGGTAAATGCGCTCAACACGATTACCCCGCATATAACCGATACCGCCGAGAATCTGCATCGCTTCACGGGCGCAAAATTCTACCGTCTGGCTGCACTGTATTTTTAGCATAGCGATATCACCAAACTCCGCGGTACCCGCAGCCATCTGTCGGGTGCAGTATTGAATATATGTCTGGCAGGTGGTGATACGCTGCTTCATTTCAACGATCTTGTGCCGTATAACCTGGTGATCGGCGAGGCGTTTGCCGAAGGTTTTTCGATCCCGAGCCCAGTTGACCGCATCTTCCAGACAGACTCGCGCATTAGCTTCCATCATGACTGACATGGCCAGACGCTCGTTATTGAAATTGTTGGCGATAACCAGAAATCCATGGCCTTCTTCTGCCAGCAGGTTACCCACAGGCACCCGCACATTATCGAAATACAGAGTCGCCGTATCGCTACACCACCAGCCCTGTTTCTTATCCAGTGGCGTGCGACTGACACCTTCCAGATCCATAGGGATAACCAGCACCGATATACCGGCTCCGCCCTTTCCTCCGGTTCGGACACCGGTTGTAGCCCAGTCAGCGCCCATTCCGCCGGAAATAAACGTTTTGCTGCCATTGACGATATAGTGATCACCATCGCGTACTGCCGTAGTTTGCATGTTGGCCACATCGGAACCCCCTGAGGGTTCTGTGATAGCCAGCGAGATTCTCTTTTCACCTGCCAAAATCGGCGGCACAAGCTCTGATTTCAGCTCCTCACTCCCAAAAGCCAGTACAGGGGGCAGGCCAATACCGTGAGACAGCAAGGTACTGGGCAGCCCTCCCAGGCTGGTACGAGAGATTTCTTCACTGACGATATTCACATGGTGCAGGTCAATGCCCACCTCTGTGCCCCCATATTGCTCAGGATAGCCCACACCGAGCAAGCCGAACTCAGCGGCCTTGCCCCACAACTCGTCGGGAAGAAAACCCTGCTCGTCCCACTCATCCACGTTGGGCATTATCTCTCTATCAATAAAGCGCCGTAGCTGATCACGCCAGGCGTGGTGTTCCTCAGTCAAGTCGGGATTGGGAAGTCGTGCGGAATCGAAACTCAGGGACATGCTTATCACCGTAGATTGGTTGCTTAACAGGAACTATACTGTCTCGCTGGCCACCAGTTTAATAACCCTAACGCTCATATTTCATGGCTCTACAAATCTTATGGAAATATCCACAGTCCCTATTCACTACGTAGACGCACTGTTACAGGCGGCACAGCAGCGCGGCCTCGATAGAGACCGGGTATTAAAGCAAACTGGAATAGACACCGCGTCTATTGAAGGTGACAAAGCCCGCATCCCAAGCGCCAGTTTCAGACAGCTATCAGAATATCTGACCCTGGAGCTTGAAGACGAAACCTGCGGCATGTTGGCACAACGCTCAAAGCCAGGCACTTTCGCCATGATGTGCAATGCTTCAATTAACTGTCCGACACTGGGCCAGTTTCTGCAGCGATGCGTTGAGTTTAACGGTCTGGTGAGTGACAGCGTAGAACTGAGCATCGAGCGAGTAGATGAGCATGCTCACTACAGTATTTCCGCTCAACCCGGCACGGTTGACCAGAATGAACTCATTATCATGATATTACTGAGCATCACACACAGACTGTCCAGTTGGGCTATAGGCCAGACAATCATTCTCGACAAAGTGAACATAACTCGAGAGCGGCCCAGCTACGCTCATGAATATAATTTCTTGTTTATGGCGCCTATACAATTTGGGCAGAACAACAACAGCCTGTCTTTCGCGGCGAAATATCTGGACATGCCCGTGGTGCGAACAGAACAGGAACTGGAACAATTCCTTGCCACGCCGTCGATACACCTGATGACCAGCCACGATTCAGATCGTAGCCTGGTGTCAAAGATCAGGGAATTGATAAAACGGGATGTTAGTGGCCAGTTTCCAGAATTCGAGGCCGTTGCCAAGACGCTCCACTTAACCACGGCAACGCTGCGGCGCAGGCTGCGTGCAGAGGGAAGCTCCTACCAACAATTAAAGGATGACATACGACGCGACACTGCAATTCATCACCTGAGCAGGGGCACGCTGAGTATGGAGCAGGTGGCAGAAAGCGTGGGCTTTTCAGAACCCACCTCCTTCTTTCGAGCATTCAAACGCTGGACCGGGGTTACACCACGCGCTTATATAGCGAAACCCGGGGGCTAACCGGCAGACTTTTTGGCCGCCGCTTTCGCCTGAAAGCTTGCCAGCCTATCGGCCATGTCGTTACAGGCACCAGGGCTATTGGTGTACTCATAATCCAGCCCATCGTGGATACGAAACCCGTCAGTGGCCTCGATAATGCTCTTGCAAACGTGATGACTGTGAGCGGAGTTGGCGGCCACAGCCTTGGCGTATTCGTTCACTTCATCCGACAGGCTACCACTTGGCACAACCCTGTCTACCAAGCCTATGCGCAACGCCTCATCAGCCTCGACCAGACGACTGCTGAACATCATATCTTTTGCCCGCGCCGCACCAATACGTCGCGGCAGGCGCTGGGTCATGCCCCATACCGGGCTCAAACCCCATTTGCTATGCGTGTCGGCCAGCTTGGTGTCGCTATCGACGAAGATAAGGTCTGCCGCCAAGGCGAGCTCGAGGGCGCCTGTAAAACAGTAACCATGAACCTGCGCGATAACAGGTTGCGGCAATGACGCCAGACCCTCAAGTACCGAAGCTTCGAAATCGGCATGCTGAGCTTCATCACCAGAGCTGATGTCATTGAGGTCGTGGCCTGCTGAAAAGGCCTTGCCGCTTCCCGCTAGAACAACGCAGCCAATTTCGTCACCACGCACCACTATTGACTTGATTGCGTCCTGAAGCTGCGTAAATACCTCGTGATTCAAGGCATTCAACACCTCAGGACGGTTGAGCGTCAGCCTGCATACCCGGCCATCGAATTCGGTTAGTACATAATTTTCCATTGCTACACTTTGCATCCCGTATTATCC
>JADGEN010000088.1:438-12463 GCA_016744355.1 Halieaceae bacterium | reverse complement strand
CCCCCAATCCAGTCTTTATCAAGTATTAGTATTATTGTTAGTGCGCGTTGTTTTTATATTTATATAAGACTTCGAAATTGAAGGGGAAAGCTTCTTCCCCATCCAGGTCCGTTATCGGAGTTATTATTTTTATTACGGCGGAACTTATTATTATTTTTGTTGCCGTCCAGTATAAAGCAGATAACGTGCCAATAATTATAATTAATATATAAATCAATGAGTTGAAATATATTTGCGTCGCAGGGGAGTAGTGATATAGAGCCCTGTGTTACCGATATACTCTATATTGTGTAACAGCCTGATCAGGCGGTAACGCTGCTGGTATTGCCTTCAGCGCTGGAAACCGTGTTGTTTTTGCGTCTTGGTATACCAAAACGTTGTCTGCGTTCCCACAAGCACTTGCGGCTTACACCTAATTTTTGGGCGAGTTTTGTCTCGCTCATGGTGTCCTGATGCTCAAGGACAAAGCGCTGGAAGTAATCTTCCAGAGAGAGGTCTTCATGGGGTTCGCTAGAGGACGACCTGCTTCCGCTTGCCGGGCTGCGAATACGGCTCTCACTGCAAAGCTCTAGATCTATGCCCAGCGCTTCGTTGTCTATTTCATCACCATCGCTGAGGATGACAGCCCGCTCGATGGCATGCTGTAGTTCGCGCACGTTGCCCGGCCACTGATAGGTGGTTATGGCCTGTATGGCTAACGGAGAAAGGTGTTTTGAGTTTTTATTCAGTGCCGTTGCGTGCTCGGTCAAGAGCCATTCGGCGAGATGTAATATGTCTTTTCCTCGCGCGCGCAGGGGGGGCAGTCGCAGGCGCAACACGTTGATGCGATAAAACAAATCCTGTCGAAATTGGCTTTCGGCCGCCAGTGTTTGCAGGTCGCGGTGTGTAGCGCAGATAAGCCTGACATTTACCTTGCGGGAATGGACTGAACCAATGCGGCGAATTTCTCCTTCCTGGATAAACCGCAGTAGCCGTGCCTGGGCCTCCATTGGCAGCTCGCCAATTTCGTCAAGGAACAAGGTGCCTCCGTCCGCTGCTTCAATAAGACCCATTCTGCTGGCATTGGCGCCAGTGAACGCGCCCTTCTCATAACCGAACAGTTCCGACTCTATAAGCGTATCTGGAATTGCCGCGCAGTTTACTGAGACCATGGTGTTGGCAGCGCGCTGGCTGTGTTCGTGCACACTTCTGGCCACCAGTTCTTTGCCGGTGCCCGTTTCTCCGAGTACCAGTACCGTCGCGTCGGTGGGAGCGATTTTTTCAATGTGATCAAAAAGGGACAGCATGGCCGGGCAATTACCTATGATTCCCGCTGTCTTGTCAGATTTATTCTCTTTACCCGATTCGCCAAGTCCCTGCTCACGGGCTGATTGTTCGGTGGGGTGGTCGGCAATGATACGCTGCACCGCTTTAATCAAGTCGCTGTGATCAAATGGTTTGGCGATGTAGTCAACTGCTCCCATGCGCATGGAGTCGACCGCAGAACGCAGGCTGGCATAGCTAGTCATGATTAGCACGGGAACATCGCCCGCTTTGCGGATCAGGTCAGTGCCCGGAGCACCGGGAAGGCGTAGGTCGCTTATAATAAGGTGGAAATCTGTCAGCACGTGATTGGACTCTGCTTCCTGTACCGAGCCCGCTTCTTCTACTACATAGTTGTTACGTTCGAGCAAGCGACGCAGTGCCGATCGGATAACTGATTCATCTTCGACAATGAGAATCTTCTGCATCAATTGTTACCTTTTGTGTATATTCGACACAACATACTCCTTCGCGGACAAAGATTCCAGTGGCCTATGGTTCTCGCGCTTCGGGGTTTTAGTGGGGTTGGGTTCGTAGCCTAGATCAGGAAGTCCTCGGTGTAAGCGCTACTGGGCAATTGCAGGCTAACTCGGGTCCCGGGAAACTCACCTTCGCCCAGTGGGCTTTTTAAATGAACGCTGCCGTTCATGTCTTCCATGATGCTATAGACCAGGGCCAGCCCCAGTCCGGTACCCTCGCCGGGGTCTTTTGTGGTGAAAAAGGGTTCAAACACCTGGTTCAGAAGGTGGGGTTGCACGCCGCTGCCATTGTCTTCGACGTCAATAGTTACCAGGTCTTCGTCGCGGTTTGCAGCAATCGACACCTGTCCTTCGTCCTGGCATGCATCCCGTGCGTTGCCCAGTAAGTTGATGAACACTTGTAGCAATCGTTGGCTGTCTGCAAGCACCACAAGTTCTCTGTCACAGTAGTTGTTAAACATCACTGGCTTGGCCTCGTGGTCCAATTGCAGCAGGCTGATGGCCTCGTCAACACAATCGGCAAGGTTCGAGGGGCTCAGTCTGGTTTCACCTGATTTGGAACCGGTGTGTGAGAAGTTCACGAGTGACTCTACTATGCGGCTGACACGGTCGGTTTGGGTGAGAATGTCATGGGCCATGTGACGAATTTCAGTGGGCTCGGTTTCGTACTCCAGATTTTGGGCCAGACAGGCAATTCCGGTGACCGGATTGCCAATTTCGTGGGCTACGCCGGCGGCGAGACGGCCGATGGACGCCAGTCTTTCACTGTGGATTAATTCTTCTTCCAGTAATTCCGAATGGCTGATGTCTTCGACCAGAATAACGCGATCCTCGTTGTTTTCAATAGCGGAAGCAGAGTCGGTGTCGGCGCTGGCAGCGATGGCGGCCCGGTGGAGGCTGATCCACAAGCCTCGACTTTTATCATCTGAGTTATTCAGGCCAACCTGAAGCTTCATCACCGAGTCTTCTTCACCTGCTGCGAATTTTGTAAGAATATCGCGCCAGGGCTGGGGTAGTGAGTCCAGCAGTGAGCCAAGCACCGCCGGGGCAGAAATTCCGGTAATATTTTCCATGACACGGTTCCACATTAACAGCTCACCATCGCGGCCCAAAGAGCACACTCCAATGGGCAACTTATTCAGGGTCTGTCGATAGTGTCGGCGCAGGTTATCGAGATCGGCGGCCATTCCGGTAAATTTCATCTGTGCCCGGTCCAGGTTTCGTTCGATCAAATTGATATCTTCAGTACCCTCGTGCAGTTCAGGGCGAAAGGGGATGCAGCGGTTGAGTATGCTGTGGGCCACCGCAGGGCCTAGCAGTCCCGACAAATTGGCTTCTATACGATTGCGCAGGCGGCGCAGCGCATAGGGTCTGGATTCGTCAGAATTAAACTGCAGGTCGGTGAGCGCCCGGCTTACTTCGTCGTTAGCGGCGCTTTCGCCCAGTGCGCTGGCCAGTTGCTCGGCAAATTCACTGGGACTGTGAAGTGACAGTAACTGTCGGGCGGGCCGGTTGAGGTCGTCCATTGAGCAGATATCTGCTGCTATCACTTCCTCCGCATGCGCTGGCGTTAGAATTGAAACGACGGCAAATAAAGCCGTATTGATTGCCAGCGACAGCATAGCGGCCGCTGTCCAGACGCTCTCAGTGTCTTCCAGCCAGGTGGGGTAGAGAAAGCTCAGGGATTGAGGTTCGAAGTTGCTAAATATTGGCAGCAACATGGCGATAAACCATACGGCTAGACCCGCACTAAGGCCGGTTAGTAAGCCTTTTCGATTGGCAGCAGGCCAGTACAGAGTGGCCACAACGCCCGGGAGAAATTGCAGTGTGCCTATAAAGGCTACCAGGCCGAGTTGACTGAGGCTCCCTTTGCCGCCAATTACGAGATGGAATATGTAGCCGCCCAGAATGAGTAAGGTAATGAATGAGCGGCGCATCCATTTGAGTTGCGTATACAGGTTTTTGTCGGGGTCAATTTGCAGACCACGCAATGGCAAAACCAGATGGTTCACACACATATTAGCCAGCGCCAGGGTGGTAACGATGATGGTGGCGCTCGCGGCGGATAACCCGGCCACAAATGCCGCTACGCTGATCTGGGTTGAGCCCAGTATCAGTCCTATAGCGAGTCCTGTGTATTCCAGAGGCAGCGATTGTTCGAGTTTGATGCCTGCCCAGGTAACGGGCAGAATTGGCAGGCTCAGCAGCATCAGATAGAGGGGAAGGCCCCACGTTGAGCTGTGCTGCAGGTCGCGACTGTCGGTATTCTCTGCAAACGTCATGTGAAAAATGTGCGGCATGCAGACGGCGCCTGCAAAAAATATCAGTAGCAGTCCACGGGCTGAATCGCCGCGCATGGGTTTATCCAGGATGTTGTGGCTGTCAGGGTTCTGTACCAACCATTCATTCAGCCCATTGAAGCCGTCGAAAACACCGTATATTGAGGCAAAAAATAGTATAAACAGTGCGGCCAGTTTGACCAGTGACTCGAAGGCGATCGCTGTCACCAGACCGGTGTTGCGGTGTTGCGATGAGACGTGACGTGTACCAAAAAGAATGGAGAACACAATGATGATGATACAAAAGAGTAGAGCCAGGCCATCCTGGCGTTGACCACTGGATTCGACAAAATTGGCCCCTCCAGCAAGTATATGAATACTGTTGGCAACGACCTGTATTTGTAGTGCGAGTAGCGGCAGCAGAGTGATGCACATGGCAATGGTGATTGCCGCCCCTACGCGGGGGCTGCGAAACCGGAAGGTGAGAACGTCCGCCAGTGAGCTCAGCTGGTAGATCCGGCAAAGCCTCAGCAATGGCATGAGCAGCACGGTTGCCATCACAAACATCATTACCGCACCCAGATAGTAAAGGAGAAAGCTATAGCCATAGTTATAAGCCAGCTCGATAGTGCCATTGGTGGCCAGTGCGCCAGCAAAGACGCCTAAAGACAGCACGTAAACGGCTGGGTGGTGGGTTACCTTTTTGGGGATGGTGCCGCGGTCCGCGAGGTAGGCGACACCGAATAACACCGTGAGATAGGCCACGATGAACAATACTATTTGGGTGAGGCTATAGCTCATCGGAAGATCTGGAGCGCTGGTTCCAGTAGGCGGCAATAATGATTAGAAGCCATATCTGATAGGGGCGATACCACTGTGACCCACTGTGGCTGATCCATTCTTCTATCATGGGGAATAAAATGAAAGCGATACCCGCAATCAGCAACAGCGCGCGATTAATATACATGCAGAACTGGCCCCTTCCATAAGTGGCATCTGATACTACTGAAGGCAATTCCTATGGTAAAGCTCAAAGTCTCTCAGCGTCCGGGGTTGCCTGTATAGACATTACGCCGGGTATCAGTTCTGTGGACCAGTGGGCAATGGCAAAGTTGATAAGCTCTTCGGTGTTCGCCAGTTTGGAGGGGGGGCGAGTTTGCATCAGAAACTCAAGGGCGGCTCGAAGGTTGGCCGCTGCCTTTTTGTTGTCCAGCGCCGGAGCATGGTTTTGTTTGCTGAATTTCTGTCCCTGTGCATTGCTTATAACCGGGATGTGGCAATAGGCGGGGGTGCTGTAGCCCAGCCTTTGCTGCAAATACACCTGCTTCGGCGTTGTGTCGAGCAAATCAGAGCCCCGAATAATATGGGTGATTCCCTGATAGGCATCGTCTACCACTACTGCTAGTTGATAGGCGTAAAGGCCGTCTTTGCGGTGAACCAGGAAGTTGTTTGTATCGGGAGACAGAGTTTGTTGGCCCTGCAGTTGGTCGCGAAATTCGACTTTGGTATTGGCAGGCACCTTTATGCGCGTGGCGGCTGGGCGCGCTACAGCGTGTTGATGTTCGGCGCAAGACTGCTGACAGGTACCCAGTGGCCCCAGCATGGCCCGAGTGCAGTCGCACAGGAATGTTTCGCCTCTACTGTGTAACTGTTCCAGTGTTTTGTTGTAGGCTGATCCGCGCTCGCTCTGCCTCAGTATGTCTTCATCGGCGTGTAAACCGTGGCGTTGGAGGCTTTCGAGAATACTAGAGGCTGCGCCAGGTACTTCCCGTGGTGGGTCAAGGTCGTCAATACGTACCAGCCAGGTGCCCGAATTTTTCCTCGCATCCAGATAGCTGGCAAGGGCAGCGATCAACGAACCCAGATGCAATGGTCCGGTAGGGGAGGGTGCAAATCGCCCACGATATGGGAGTTTTGAGAGGAAGCTTGTGCTCGAATCAGACACTAGGGTTACTGATTCGAGCGGCTGGGCTTAGCCCAGTTCCTGGCGTTCCTTGATTTCGGCCAGCGTTTTGCAATCGATACACAAAGTAGCTGTCGGGCGCGCTTCGAGGCGTTTAATACCGATATCTACTCCGCAGGCATCGCAAAAGCCGTAATCTTCCTGATTGATGCGCTCTATCATGCTGTCAATTTTCTTGATCAGCTTGCGTTCGCGATCACGTGTACGCAGTTCCAGACTGAATTCTTCTTCCTGAGTGGCACGGTCGGCCGGGTCGGGGAAGTTGGACGCTTCGTCTTTCATATGGCTGACGGTACGATCCACTTCTTCCATCAGCTCATCCTTCCAATTCTGGAGGATGCTTTTGAAGTGTTCAGATTGCTTTTCATTCATATACTCTTCGCCACGTTTAGCTTTGTATGGCTCGAAGTTTTTGAATTCTGTTGTAGCTGCTTTTTTGGCTGCTCTTGGCATGGCTATATTTCCATACTAATTGACAATACTCACAGTGATTCTCAGGTCTTAAGATTGCCCCTGAGAGCGAGGGCGGAGAAACTACCAGATTACAGAGGGGCGCGCCACTATTAAAGCGAATATTTGTCGATGTCTGACAAGTGGTCAGCGCAGTTGCTAAGATAGTCGCTTGTGGAGTCAGGGTAGAGTAATGAAACTGGGTGAATTGACACAAGCCACACTAGTGCGGCGGTATAAGCGATTTTTGGCGGATGTGGAATTACCCGGGGGTGAAGTTATCACCGTTCACTGTCCCAATACCGGTGCAATGACGGGGTGTGCAGAGCCTGGCTCCAGAGTCTGGCTGTCGCGCAGTACGGTTAAAACCCGGAAATACCCTCATACCTGGGAGTTGATCGAAACCGCGGCGGGGATGGCGTGTATACACTCGGCCAAGGCCAATCAAGTTGTGCGTGAAGCGTTTGAATCAGGATTGATACCCGGCTTCGAGGCTTACCCTGATATTCGTTCAGAGGTAAAGTACGGAGAGAATAGTCGAGCCGATTTACTGTTGGAAGGTGAGTCGGGTCGTGTATTTGTCGAAGTGAAATCGGTGACTTTGGTGCGAGAGCATGCGCAAGGGGCCTTTCCAGATGCTGTCAGTGAGCGCGGCCGTAAACACCTGAGGGAACTGCAGGCCATATGCGATGAGACCACGCGTGCCGTTATGTTTTATTGCGTGCTTCATCAGGGCATCCAATCTGTCAGCGCCGCGGGCGATATAGATCCGCGGTATCGAGAGGCGCTGCTGCAAGCCATGGTCGGCGGTGTCGAGGTAATGGCCTGGCAAGCACACATTACTCCCTCTGAAATCCGGCTCGCAAAGGAGCTGCCGTTCTCTGTGGATCCGGCTTCAGGGCAATGGGTGGCTGGCAAGGCGGGAGCAGAAGCCCCGTGACGCAATCATCTGTCTTTCCATTGTCTTCTGTGCAGTTGACCGGTCGTAGCGAGTCTCACCTGGTCCGCATGACTTGCGGGCATAGCATGCAGGCGGAGGCAGCAGAGGCTTTTACACAATTGCAAAGCGATGCGCGGGAGGCGGGTTTTGATTTAGCTATTGTGAGCGCGTTTCGCTCTTTCGAGCGTCAGCTTGCCATTTGGAATGGTAAGGCCAGCGGTCAGAGGCTTATCCACGATGACTCGGGCAACGCGCTAAATGCTAATGAGTTGTCTGTCGATGAATTGGTGCATGCCATTTTGCGTTTTTCTGCATTGCCGGGTACGTCGCGGCACCATTGGGGTAGCGATATAGACGTGTACGATCAGGCGGCAGTAAGTGACGACTATGCGGTGCAACTCGTGCCCGCTGAAGTTTCTTCCGGGGGTGTTTTTGATCCAATGCACAGCTGGCTGGATGAGCGAATTGCTGCGGATAAGTCGCACGGTTTCTTTCGTCCCTATGCCAGTGATAGCGGCGGAGTTGCCGTTGAGCGCTGGCATCTCAGTTATGCCCCGCTCTCACTTGGCTGCGCGGCGCAGTTAACAGCGGCGCTTGTGCGAGAGTGCTGGAACGGTTGTGAGGAGAAACTTTTATTACGAGAGGAACTGGATGCGCAGTTGCCGACTATTATAAAGCGCTATCTTGCCGTTGAAGAGAACTGGTGTCCTGCCAGATATTATCCGGCGGAATGAAAAAGCCGCCACCCGCGTTAGCGAGTGACGGCTTATTTAAGACAGGAAGTCTGTCAGCAGAGCCTGAATGTCAGGCTTCAGTGCTCTTCTTCTTTTTCAAACAGTTCAACAGAGTCGGTGATGGCTTTACGTGCATCTGACGCTGTGCCCCAGCCATCTACTTTTACCCACTTACCGTCTTCGAGATCTTTGTAGTGCTCGAAGAAATGCGTGATCTGTTGAATCAACAGCGGTGGCAGGTCGGTGGCTTCTTTTACGTCTTTATAAAGTGGGCTCAGTTTGTCCACGGGAACTGCAATAAGCTTGGCATCTTCGCCAGCTTCGTCACTCATTTGCAAAATGCCCACTGGGCGACAGCGGATAACGCAGCCGCTGACAACGGTGTGTGGCGTGTGAACGAGTACGTCCAGTGGATCACCATCATCGGCCAGGGTGTTTGGAATATAGCCGTAATTGCAAGGGTAGAACATGGCGGCAGACATAAAGCGGTCAACCATAATCGCGCCGCTTTCGTGATCTACTTCATATTTAACCGGGTCTGAGTGAGCGGGGACTTCAATAATGACGTTAATTTCGTCCGGTAAGTGTTTGCCGGCGGGGACTAAATTCAAACTCATATTTTTGCCTGTATATAGTGTTGGTGAATTTTTGGGGTGCATAGTATAGCAGCTCTGACAGTAGATGTCAGAGCACTTGGTGGTTCGTGCTTATACGGCGAAACTGTTTTTCAGTTTTTTGGGTACGGCCACATTTTTCAGGCGTACATAGCGGGGTAGTCCCTTGCTATAGGTGGGATAGGCTTCTCCGGCAATGAGTGGCTGCAGGTACGCCCTGGCCTCTTCCGTGATGCCGAAACCGTCCCGGGAAATATAGTTGCGCGGCATCATTTTCTCTTCATTCGCGACTTTTTCCAGCGGAGCTTCGCCGATGGACCAGCTGTAGCGTTTACCTTTGCCGCGCACGATGGCTGGCATTATGGCGTTTTTGCCCTGCAGGGCCATTTTGACGGCGGCTACGCCCACGGCATAAGCCTGTTCGACGTCAGTGGTTGACGCGATATGTCTTGCCGCGCGCTGCAGGTAGTCAGCGACAGCCCAGTGATATTTAAACCCCAACTCCGATTTGATCATCTCGGCGAGGGTAGGAGCGAGCCCGCCCAGCTGATGGTGGCCAAAGGCGTCTTTGTGGCTGGAGCCTGCCAGTAATGTGCCGTCCTTATACTTGGCACCCTCTGAGGCGACAATGACGCAAAAGCCGTGTTGCTTAACGCAGCGCTTTACCCTGGCCAGAAACTTTTTCGGATTAAAGGCGATTTCGGGAAAGAGGATGATGTGCGGTGCGTCGCCCTCATGCTCGGCTGCCAGGCCTCCGGCTGCAGCAATCCATCCCGCGTGGCGCCCCATGACTTCGAGGATAAAAACCTTGGTGGAGGTTTCGCACATGGAGGCCACATCCATGGCGGCTTCACGTGTTGAAATGGCAATATACTTGGCTACAGAGCCAAAGCCAGGGCAGTTATCTGTCAGGGGCAGGTCGTTGTCTATGGTCTTGGGGATGTGGATCGCCTGCAAAGGGTAACCCATGGTTTTGCTAAGCTGGGAGACCTTCAGGCAGGTGTCGGCAGAATCGCCACCGCCATTGTAGAAAAAATAACCTATGTTATGGGCTTTGAACACCTCGATGAGCCGCTCATACTCGGCACGGTTTTCTTCCAGGCTTTTCAATTTGTGGCGGCAGGAGCCAAACGCCCCCGACGGTGTGTTGCGCAGTTGGGCAATGGCCGACTTACTCTCTTTGCTGGTATCGATCAATTCTTCACGCAGTGCGCCGATAATGCCATTGCGCCCCGCATAGACCTTGCCAATGGCCTGCTTGTTCTCGCGAGCAGTTTCTATAACGCCAGCAGCTGAGGCATTAATAACGGCGGTTACGCCACCGGATTGGGCGTAAAATGCGTTTCTTTTTGGCATATGTATGTGATCCGTGGCGAGGCCAGGTGGCCTGCTCCCGTAGTTAAATGTAGTTGTTACGTGGCTTGTGCTGATGATACGGCAATACGGCGGTAGAGTGGACTCCGCAGAACGGTAATTTGGCCAACGGTTCTACATTGTGTAGGTGGATTTACGATTGCGCGTGATATCATGCTGCGCATAAATTCTAGGGGCGAAATTTGAAAGGTCATATTCATATATTGGGTATCTGTGGCACGTTTATGGGCGGCATTGCTTTGCTGGCGCGCGAGCTGGGCTATACGGTGAGCGGATCAGATGCCAATGTGTATCCGCCCATGAGCACCCAGTTGGAAGCAGCGGGTATTGGGTTAATGGAAGGGTATAGCCCAGAACATCTGCAGCCCGCACCCGATTGTGTTGTGGTGGGTAATGCTATGACGCGTGGTAATCCCGCAGTGGAGTATGTTCTCAATTCTGGAATGGCCTATACCTCGGGGCCCCAGTGGTTAGCTGAAAACCTGCTGCGTGACAAATGGGTGCTGGCAGTTTCCGGTACTCACGGCAAAACGACCACCAGCAGTATGCTGGCCTGGATACTGGAATACGCGGGGATGTCTCCCGGATTTTTAATTGGCGGTGTGCCGGCCAATTTTGGCCTGTCTGCCAGAGGTGGGGAGTCAGATTTTTTCGTGGTCGAGGCGGACGAGTACGACACGGCGTTTTTCGACAAACGAAGCAAGTTTGTACACTACCGTCCCCGCACGCTTACGATAAACAATCTCGAGTTTGATCACGCTGACATCTTTGATGACCTGGCGGCTATTCAGCGGCAATTTCACCACCTGGTGCGCTGTGTGCCGGGAGACGGGCTTATTGTGTATCCCGAGGGAGTGGTGGCGATTGAGCAGATGCTGGAGATGGGGTGTTGGAGTGCCAGGTCATCGTTTGCTGCTGGCACCGCTAGCGAGCAGAGTGCAGAAGTGCCGCAATGGCGCGCCGATCTCTTGGTCGAGGACGGTTCTCAATTCCTCATTAGATGTGGGGATGACGCTCCCGTTGAAATTTCCTGGTCTTATTGTGGTCTACACAACGTGGAGAACGCATTGGCAGCAGCGGCGGCCGCGCGGCACGTTGGTGTGCCGCCCAAAGTGGCAGCACAGGCATTGGCAGAATTTAAAGGCGTAAAGCGCCGCCTTGAATTACTGGGGTGCGTGAGGGGTATTTCGGTTTACGATGACTTTGCCCATCACCCTACAGCTATCGAGATGACCCTGCAGGGTTTGCGGGCTCGGGGCAGCGGTGGTCGTTTAATCGCTATGATAGAGCCGCGCTCCAACACCATGCGCATGGGTGAGCACCGGGAAAAATTGGCAGCTGCTACAGCTGCTGCAGATGAAGTTTTCTGGTTTCAGCCTCCGGGTATGGATTGGTCTATGGATGGTGTTATTGAGTCCAGCAGTGTGCCCGCAACTTTGTGTATCGAGGTGGACCAGCTAGTGCAGCAGGTCGCTGCCAGTGCCAGGCCCGGTGATCAGGTTGTTATAATGAGTAATGGTAGCTTCAGCGGTGTTCACCAAAAACTAATTGCACAATTGAGCTCGAGCTAAGCAAACTATGCCCACTCCCTCGCTTCAAATGTACGACCGAATGGTACTACGCCACCCCGTTATCTGGCTGTTGGTCATGCTGCTTGTCGTGGCGGGCTTTGCTACTCAGTTGGGGAAAATCACCCTCGATGCGTCAGCTGATTCGCTGCTGTTGCAGGGTGATCCATCACTGGAATATTTTCGCGAAATAAGCCGCGAGTACAATTCAGAAGATTTCGTGCTTATAACCTGGCAGCCTAAATCGGATCTGCTGGCACCAGAGTCTCTGGCTCCAATGGAAAAAATGGCGGAGGAGTTACGCCAGTTGCCGGGTGTGTCC
>JADGEN010000088.1:0-428 GCA_016744355.1 Halieaceae bacterium | reverse complement strand
TCCTCCGTGGTGACGGTGCTGGATGTACCTCTACTTGAAAGTCCGCGCGTCAGTCTGTCGGATATTACTTCCGGTGAGCCTCTGGCGACCTTGAGTGATCCTGCCACAGACAGGGACCTGGCGTTTAAAGAGCTGACTACTAGCCCTATCTATGCCGACCTACTGTCTAGCCGGGATGGTAAAATCAGTGCGGTGCAGGTCAATCTGGAGCGCCACGAGCGCCACAATAATTTGCTCCACCAGCGCGAGGACCTGCGTAAAAAGCGCTCCGGACAGGGACTTTCGATATCTGAGCAGAAGGCTTTGACGGAAGTGGAAGCCGCATATAAACTCGAAACTGCCCAGGTGTTAGCGCGGGACGAATCGTTGGTGGCCAGCGTGCGCGGCATTGCCGCAGATTATGGTCAACATGCTGACCTCTTTGTTGG
>JADGEN010000087.1 GCA_016744355.1 Halieaceae bacterium | reverse complement strand
GTACCGTAATAGTCCTTGCCGCAGCCACAAGTTCTCCAAATGAGGCCGAGTAAGAGTCGTCGTGTGAGTAAACGCGTCCATTTTTGGCATAGAGATCGGTTTCATCCATGCCAGTGGATTGCGACGCTGCCCGAATTAGGGTCGCGCGGGTACTAGCGCCCGCTTGTCGCAAAATATCGTAGTACACGCGAATGGAAGCGCTGCCGCCGGTAACTTGCAGAGCCATTTCCGGGTCGTCATAGGCACTATGTACCGGAGCCATTTCAAAGTTTACTGCGCTAGGTTGCACTTCTAGTTCTTCCGCGATCAGAGTAATGATTCCGGTAATCACGCCCTGCCCCATTTCTGCTTTATGTATTTGAACCGTTACCTGTCCCGCTTCGTCAATACGTATAAATGCGTTGGGTTGTAACGCCTTGGCGTCGTAAATTGGGTTCTGCGTCGCTGAGCAACCATTTAACGTAAACCCTATACTCAACGCACCGCCGGCAACTGAGACGTTGCGTATAAACTGTCTTCGAGAAAGCGCCATCAGGCAATTTCCTCCAAAGTGGAGCCATCGCCGGTTCTACCCACATCATCAGGGTCAAACGTTTTCACCCCTTCACTGGCAGCACTTTGAATGGCCTTGCGAATTTTATTGTACGTGCCGCAGCGGCAAATATTACCCGACATGGAATTGCGAACCTCCTCATCATTGGGAGTATTATTAGTAGCCAGTAAGGCGGCCGCCGACATAATTTGACCTGACTGGCAGTAACCACACTGAGGGACGTTGTGTTCGATCCATGCCCGCTGCAGAGGGTGGTCGCCACCCAATGACTCAATCGTAGCAACTCTACGCCCCTCGATCGCACTAATCGGTAGCGAACAACTACGTACAGCTTGTCCGTCTAGATGCACAGTGCAAGCACCACATAAGCCTACACCGCAGCCAAACTTGGTACCCGTTAACTTAAGGTTGTCGCGTAAAACCCAAAGCAAAGGCGTGTCCAATGCGACATCCAGGTTCTGTGTCTCTCCGTTCAGTTCAAACTCAACCACTTTAGTGCCCCCGATTTAGTTTACTTACAGCCCCAGTTCTTCGATGAGCGTGAGTGCGTCGTCGTGATGTGTTTTGGTCTTAACTTTATCCATGACATGTTTCAAGCGACCATCCTTACCGATAACAAATGTTGTACGCAGAACACCCATAAATTCACGGCCCATAAACTTTTTTAATCCCCAGCAACCGTATTTGTCGGTGATGGCGTGATCTTCATCAGACAACAGAGTAAAGTTTAGGTCCTGTTTATCGACAAAGCGTGCGAGCCTGGGAAAAGGATCGGGGCTAACGGCAAGTACAACGGTATTCGCTTTCTTCAGCGCTTTCTTGCTATCCCGAATGCCGCAGGCCTGCACCGTACACCCCGGCGTCATCGCCTTGGGATAAAAGTACAGTACTACATTGCTCTCTCCGCGAAATTGCTTGAGACTAACTTTGTCACCATTTTGGTCCTGCAATGTAAATGCGGGAGCCATGTTGCCTATTTTTGGAAATGCCATATCTAGTCTTCCTTTTGAATTTTTAGTGGAGGCTGGTCTTCGAGCAAGCTCGAATCATCAGCGTATTGGTCAAGTGAAGTTGGGAGTTTTTTCTTATTGCGCGCACCTAATTCTTCCAACTGCTTTACACGGCGAGCCAGGTTTCCTCTGCCCGTGCTGATTCGCTTGTGCGTGTGCTCAAAAGATTCTTTTGCCTTGTCGATATTTCGACCAACTTCATCCAGGGACTCAATGACAAGAGCAAACTGATCGAAGATTCCGCCGGCCTGGGCGGCTATTTTTTCTGCATTGCGATTCTGGTATTCGTAACGCCAAATGGTTTGAATAGTTCTCAGTGTTACCAGTAAAGTGGTGGGGCTCACGATAACTATTTGCTTGTCAGAGGCGCGCATGAACATTTCTGGATTGGCGTCGTAGGCTGCACTAAAAGCAGATTCGATAGGTATAAACATGAGCACAAAATCGAGCGAGCGTATCCCCTCGAGTTTTTCATAGGCCTTAATAGAGAGGCCTGAAATGTGATTTGCGATTGCGCTTACATGCCTGCCCAGAGCTGCCTCTTTCTCAGGGTCTGACTCAGCGTTTACAAATTGCTCGTAGTCAACCAGCGAGACTTTAGAATCAACCACTACGTCTTTGTTGTCGGGCAGACGTATGATGACATCGGGGAGGCGCCGGGAGCCATCCTCGGACTTCAGGTTTACCTGGGTTTCGTATTCGGACCCTTTGCGCAAGCCAGATTGTTCAAGAACACGTTCCAGTACAACTTCGCCCCAGTTACCCTGGATTTTCTTATCACCTTTCAGTGCTCTGGTCAGGTTTGTCGCATCCTCGGAGAGCTGGGTGTTCAGGTTTTTTAATTGTTCCAGTTCAATGCGTAAAGAAACCCTGTCGCGGGTTTCCTTGTCGTAAATATCTTCGACCTTTTTGCGGAAATCTCCCAGTTGGTTTTTAAGAGGATTGAGCGTTGTTTCCAAGGACGCCTTATTGGTTTGCATCAGGCGTTCAGTTTTTTCTTCGAAAATACGGTTCGCGAGATTATTAAACTCTGCCGTCATTTGGTCTTTGGCGGCTTTCATCAGCTCAATTTTTTCCTGCGCAGCACGCAGGGACTCTTTGGATTTTACCTCGATACGTATTTGGTCTTCGCTCAGACAACGATTGGTCTCATGTAAACTCGCCGACAATTGTCTCTCTTCGGCCAGCTCTCCTTCCAGCCGTGTATGCTGCTCGCCTGCCTGCTCCAGCTTACTCTGTACAACAGACAATTCCTGCCTGGCATTCGCCTGCTTTAAATTGCTGCTCAGGAGTTGGATGAGAAGAAGTAAGGCGGAAAAACTACAGGCCCCGCCCAGAGCGTATATGACTACCTGTGGATCAGGCACGGCGCGGCTTGTACTCTATGGAGGATACTTGCACGGGAAAGTGATTGTTTTTCATGTCGAGAAAGAAGGACTTAAGTGTCTGGTGAACAACGGGGAATGCGATTTCATTCCACGGAATATCCTGCTCCAGATAGAGGTCGGTCTCCAGACTTTCAGGACCTACTCCAAACTCCCCTTTGTCGAGATCGCAGCGATAAAACATATAGACCTGATTAATAGATGGCACGTCGAACACTCGATACAATTCAAGCTTGGATACCCGCGCCCTGGCCTCTTCCCATGTTTCACGTGCAGCGCCCTGAGGCGTTGTTTCTCCGTTCTCCATAAAACCGGCAGGTAGAGTCCAATAATTTTTCCGAGGCTCAATTGCACGCTTACACAGTAGTACTTTGCCGTCATAGTAAGGCACGCAGCCAACGATTACTCGGGGATTGATGTAGTGTATTACTTCGCAGTGAGAACACACGAATCGTTCTCTATCATCACCATCTGGGATCTGCAAAACTACGGTGCTACCGCAGCTGCTACAAAATTTCATAAAGACATACCATCGCCAAGGCTGAGTTAAAGCGCTTCAAAACCAAGGGATAGTATAAGGCAGATACCCAAGTGA
The DNA here is from genome assembly GCA_016744355.1 of Halieaceae bacterium. Taxonomy (GTDB): domain Bacteria; phylum Pseudomonadota; class Gammaproteobacteria; order Pseudomonadales; family Halieaceae; genus JBALVT01. Next base: position 9,043 of record JADGEN010000087.1, on the reverse strand, counting down.
GTCATCGCGCGGGGCGATTTTCTTGGTCGCGAGACTAATGCAGCTCGCGATATCCGCCAGAGAAGAACAACAGTGGCTCTCCGGTTGGTCGGGTGTGCATATCGCGAACCCTACCAACAACAATGAGATGGTCTCCGCCTTCGTGGCACGCCTCAAGTTCACACTCCAGTGTTGTCAGCGCATTCCTGATAATGGGTGAGCCATATTTACCGATGCGATAGTGCTCAGCTTGCAGTAAGTGGTCACCTTTTTTTGCGTAGGCATTTGAGTGTCCCTGTTGCTCTTTGGAGAGGATGTTGATCGCAAAATGCCGTGGAGACGCAAAGGCCTCGTACATATCTGAATTGTTTTGCAGGCTCCATAAAACCAGCGGTGGATCCAGTGATACAGAGGCAAATGAATTCACGGTCATGCCCACCGGCTTTTGTGAGTCAATGGTTGTGATGACACACACGCCCGTGGCAAAACGGCCAAGTGCGTCTCTAAATTTACGTCCGTCAAAACTCATTGATTATCTCCACAGTTAGATCTGGTAATGAATGTGCACTATCCGAGGACTTTCTCGTTGATGCATCCCCTATTCAGGCTATTGTACGTCTTCTTAATCCCAGCGACGGGCCCGACCTGAGTCGCTGGCTTTAGCTTCTACCCAGATTTCGCCGACTTCGCTGTGCTCTTTTTTCCACAGGGGAGCCTCAGCCTTGAGATAGTCCATAATAAATTCGCAGGCGCTGAACGCCGCCGCTCTATGCCCAGAGGATACACCCACCCAGACTATTTGATCTCCAGGAAAAAGTCGCCCTACTCGATGCACGACTTTAACGCTCAAAATAGGCCAGCGTTCTGAGGCCTGAAGCAGTATCGCTTGAATACTTTTTTCGGTCATACCGGGGTAGTGCTCTAGCTCCATAGCGCTAACTTCGCCGCTAGACTGGTCACTTCTAACATAACCGGTGAATGTAGCAATAGCGCCTTCTGCGGCGTTTCCCTGCTGCAGGGAGCCTTGTAGCTCTGCGATATCGAAATCAGCTTGCGAAATGGTAACTGACAGGGATGGCGAGGGGTTTGTTGCCACGTTCAGCCCCCGGTTACCGGTGGGAAAAAGGCCACCTCGTCGTTATCTGCAATTGCCATAGCATCATCCACCACCGCGTGGTTAATCGCGCAGATCAGATTGTCTTCGCTCAGCACATTCCGCCAAGCCCCGTTTTCACGCTGGCACAGTTGCTCTTTCAGGGCTCCTACAGTGGCGCTGCCTTCGCTCCATTGCAATTCTAGCCTTCCGCAGCCCAGTTCTTCTTTCACGCGTGCGAAAAATACAACCTGTAGCATTACTCCTCCCCGTTTTCTTCTCGTAACCAGTGACCTGATTTGCCACCGCGCTTTTCGAGAAGCCCTACCGACTCTATTTGCATACCCCGATCTACGGCTTTACACATGTCGTAAATCGTCAGCGCCGCTACCGATGCTGCTGTTAATGCTTCCATTTCGACGCCAGTCTGTCCGGAAACTTTGCAGCGCGCCTGAATGAGTACACAGTTGTCCCGACCATCAGTATCAAAGCTCACGTCAACCGCAGTTAGCATCAACGGGTGGCACAGGGGAATGAGGTCAGAACACTTTTTGGCGGCCTGGATACCGGCTATGCGCGCCACTGCCAGCACATCGCCTTTCTTATGGTTGCCGCTGCGTAACAAGAGCAGGGTTTCTGGTTGCATGGTGACAACCGCCTTTGCGACAGCTACGCGTTCGCTCATTGACTTGGCTCCAACATCGACCATGCGCGCAGCGCCAGTTTCATCTATATGTGTGAGCTTGCTCATTGGTAGTACCGTTATTCCGTATCAGGCGCGAGAGTCTAGCGGGTGTACTGCTATTAGACAATCATATTGGCCCCATGCACCTATTGTGCAGCCAACTATTTAAAGTAAAGTAGTTCCACTAACCTCTTACTCAAAACATTCGGAGATACACAATGAACAATGAACTGAAACTCGGCCTTCAACTAGGCTACTGGGGAGCCCAATGCCCACCCAACCACGTTGAACTCGCGCAGGAAGCGGAACGACTGGGGTACGACTCTGTGTGGACGGCCGAATCATGGGGTAGTGATGCGTTTACACCACTGTCCTGGATAGGAGCGCAGACCTCCAAAATCCGTCTCGGCACTTCTGTGGTTCAGCTTTCTGCCAGAACGCCGGCTGCCTGCGCGATGGCAGCGCTCACGCTCGACCATCTGTCCAACGGCCGAATGATTCTGGGGTTGGGAGTATCCGGCCCGCAGGTTGTGGAGGGCTGGTATGGGCAGCCCTACAGCAAACCGCTGACCCGTACTCGAGAGTATGTAGATATTATTCGCAAAATCCTCGCGCGCAAAGAAGGAGTCACAAGCGACAGTGAATTTTACCCCCTACCCTACACAGGCCCCGGCTCCTGGGGTTTGGGTAAAGCCCTAAAATCGATAACACACCCTTTACGAGCAGATCTACCCATATTTTTAGGTGCAGAAGGTCCCAAAAACGTTGCACAAACAGCGCGCATTGCAGATGGCTGGCTACCTCTGTACTACTCGCCTTATCGAGAAGAGGTATATGCCGACCAACTGATCGAGGCCAAACCAGGATTCGAGATCTCGGCTATGGCGCTGGTAAATATAAACGACGACCTGGACACCGCACTGTACCCGGTTAAGGCAATGCTGGGCTTCTACATCGGTGGCATGGGTGCCAAATCGCGAAATTTCCACAAAGAGTTGATGGCTAGAATGGGCTTCTCCGATGAGGCAGAAGAAATTCAGGATTTATTCATGGCGGGTAAACGAGATGAGGCGATTGCTGCGGTACCTAACCAGTTCGCCGATGAAATATCACTGTCAGGACCGAAGGATAGAGTCAGGGAAAAAATAAAAGACTGGAAAAAATCTTCAGTCACCTCGTTGCTGGTCAGCGGAGATATCAATGTGCTGCGTGATATGGCAGAGTTGACGCTTTAGCATTCAAGCATTAGAAATAAAAATAAGAGCATTACCATAATGAGTAGTCCCCAAGCTTCAACAGATACGGCAGACTACTCTGCCGGTTACAAACGTTTTGCGCTGGTTATGTTGACCATTGTTTATGCGTTCAATTTTATTGACCGGCAAATTCTGGTTATCCTGCAAGAGCCTATCAAAGCGGATATGGGTTTAAGCGATGCCCAGTTGGGCCTGCTATCAGGATTTACCTTTGCCCTGGTCTATGTCATCGCCGGGATTCCCATTGCCTATTATGCCGATCGCGGTAATCGACGAAATATAGTCGCACTGTCATTAACCGTATGGAGTGGCATGACTGCCATTTCGGGGTTCGCACAAAGTTACAGCCAGTTACTTCTGGCTCGAGTTGGCGTCGGCCTGGGAGAAGCAGGTGGTAGCCCTCCGGCTCATTCCATGATCAGCGACTACTACCCCCCCGAACAGCGCGGCAGAGCACTTTCTTTTTACTCAATGGGCGTTTATATCGGTGTGCTACTTGGATTTTTGCTAGGCGGTGTCATCGCCGATGCATTTGGGTGGCGCATGGCGTTTGTCGTCGTCGGTCTGCCAGGTGTAGTTTTCGCCGTTTTCCTGCGCTTCACCGTAAAGGAACCGATACGCGGTCGATGGGACAACAAAGCTGTGAAAGAAGACACACCTACCTTGTCGCAGACCCTACAGAAATTAAAGCAAACCCCCTCCTTCTGGTACATAGCGGTTGGCGCGGGCATGATGTCCTTCGTGGGCTACGGTAACGGTAATTTCTTTCCGTCGTTTCTGGTTAGAAATCATGACATGAGCCTTGCCCAGGTAGGCATCACACTGGCTCTGGTGTCTGGTGTCACCGGCATGATTGGAACCTTTTTGGGTGGATACCTGGGAGACCGCTTCGGCGCCAAGGACGTACGCTGGTACCTCTGGATACCGGCCATTGGCGGTTTGATTTCTGTCCCATTTGGCTTCTATGTACTTCTGTCAGACAACACGCCTGTAGTACTGGGAATGCAGGCCATCTCAGTAGTTTTGGGCACTTTATACCTTGGACCGTGCATCGCCATGTCACACTTACTGGTGCCCTCCTCGATGCGCGCATTGGCATCCGCCGTTCTATTTTTTGTACTCAATATGATCGGATTGGGCTTAGGGCCATTCTTCACTGGCGTGATGAGCGATGTCTTGCAGCCCAGCTATGGCGACAATAGCCTGCGCTATGCCATGGTTATAACCGCCATCATTGGAATATTCGGACTGCTGTCACTGTATTTAGGGGGAAAGCGCCTGCCAGTTGACGTTAAGCAAAACACTGCTTAGGTCGATGCGAGGTATTCTGGCCGTACCGCAATTTCCCTGAAGTAGAAACAAAAAAAGAGCCCCATTTGGGGCTCTTTTGTGTATGGCGGTGAGCGAGAGATTCGAACTCTCGAACGGTTACCCGTTACACGCTTTCCAAGCGTGCGCCTTCGGCCACTCGGCCAGCTCACCTTTAAGGGCGCGCATCATACCATATGATTTGTAAGATGCCAGTCCCGAGTGTGCCTTACTGGCGGTTTAGCCGCGGCAGTGCTGAAGCATCGGCTAAAGTACTACGGAATGGACTGATATCCATGCCTCCACGCCGCGTATAGAAGGCCTGAATATGCAAAAATTCGGGCTTACAGCGCATGCATATATCCCTGAACATTCTCTCCACACATTGCTCGTGAAATTCCTGGTGCGTTCGGTAAGCAACGATGTAGCTCAGCAGTGAATCCTGATCAATTTGCAGGCCTTTGTAATGGAACCACACGGTGGCCCAGTCGGGCTGTCCGGTTACCGGGCACAATGAACGCAGTAGATGGCTAAACAGCTTTTCCTCTACAACGGATCCGTCTCCTGATATTTCTACTTGATCTGCGACTGGCTCACCGGTTGCGCTACTAACGCAGCAGTTGTCCAGCAATTGCCCTGCCAGATGGTGACCCTGCAATGCGTCATCATCTGGCGGGAAAAGCGTCAACGAGACAGCTGCACCAGCAATCTCAGTGATATCTTCCACAATGCAACTAATTGCAGCTTGTTCAGATTCAAACTGGGTATTGTTCAGGGAGTTGAGGTAGAGCTTAAACGATTTGGACTCAACCATATTGGGTGTAGTGCAAGGAATGGTGAATCGCCCCACTCGTGCTACCGGCCGTTTATTTTTGTCCAGCCATGACATTTCATAGGCATACCATTGGTCAACGCCATAAAAAGGCAGGGCACCATTAATGCCCAGAGCGCTGCGTGCCTCTTGGCGAGGAATTGGATAGAGCAATTCAGGAGAATAAACTTCAACGACTGGCGTGTGTTGCCCTAGCAATAGCTCCTTCATTGCCTTAGCCGTGTGCCACTATTGAGTAAATACATACTGAAAGTAAAGGCTGCAACAGTGAACAGGCTGATCATGCCAAATGCAAAGGGCAAACTCACATCAGACACGCCGAGCACGCCATAGCGGAAGGCATTTACAACGTATACCAGCGGGTTGAGTTTGGATACATTGGCCCAAAACTCGGGTAATAAATCCATTGAATAGAACACACCTCCCAGATAAATGAGTGGCGTTAGTATAAAGGTGGGAACAATGGAAATATCATCAAAGCTATTGGCATACACTGCATTGATAAAACCCGCGAGAGCGAACAGCGTTGACGTCATAAGTACAATAACAATCACCACAAAATAGCTGTGTATGTGCAACTCGGTAAAAAACAGCGATACGCCGGTTACGATAAAAGCAACCAGGATACCCCGGGTAACGCCACCCAGAACATAGCCCATTAGAATCACGTAGTTGGGTGTGGGAGATACCAATAACTCCTCCACACTGTGATTAAATTTCGAGCCGAAGAAGGAAGATACGACATTGGAGTAGGAGTTTGTCACGATAGCCATCATGATCAGCCCGGGCACCACGAACTCCATATAGGAGAAACCTCCCATGACGCCAATTCTCTTGCCGATCAACGCCCCGAATATAACAAAGTAAAGCGACATCGTTATGGCGGATGGCAGCAAAGTCTGGGTCCATATCCGCATAAAGCGACGTACTTCTTTAGAAAGAATGGTGACAAAGGCCACATATTGCTCGTAACGCGTCACGCTGCACCCTCCACAAGTTTGACGAACATTTCTTCCAGACGATTAGCGCGATTGCGCATGCTGCGAACATTGATGCCCTGTCGGTCTAGTTGGGAGAATACAGGGTTTATTCCCTGCCCTTTTTCAACCAGGATTTCGAGACTGTGTTCATCAATACGATTACAGGTATAACCGTCCACGTTAATGTCCGCAGGCAAGATGTCAGAGCATTCAAGAATGAATGCCTCCTGATTCAATTGCTGCAGCAGTGAACGCATGGAAGTGTTTTCAACAATTTTTCCATCGTTAATAATCGCAATGTTGCGGCACAGGGCCTCAGCCTCCTCCAGGTAATGTGTGGTCAAGATAATAGTGGTGCCAGCATCGTTAATCTCCTTGAGGAAATCGTACATGGAGCGACGCATTTCGATATCCACCCCTGCAGTCGGCTCATCCAGAATTAACAGACGCGGCTCATGTATAAGTGCTCGGGCAATCATTAGCCTACGCTTCATGCCGCCTGAAAGCATTCTTGAAGGGACTCGACGTTTTTCCCACAAGCCCAGCTTTTTTAAATAGTGATGCGCTCGCTCTCTTGCAATAGTGGCCGGCAAGCCGTAGTAACCAGCCTGCGAGACCAAAATGTCTTCGGCGTGGACAAATTGATTAAAGTTAAATTCCTGGGGGACTATACCAATGTACTTTTTGGCCTTGGGAAAGTTAATGTCTATGTCTGCATCGAAAACTGAAACCCGACCGTCGGTTTTGGCTACCAGAGAACAGATAATCCCGATCGTTGTTGATTTTCCTGCGCCATTGGGTCCCAGCAGTGCGAAAAAGTCACCCTGCTCTACCTTTAGGTCAATGCCCTTGAGTGCGTGGAAGCCGTTGCCGTAAACCTTTGAGAGGTTTTCGATAGTCAGTGCTGCTATCATATTTACCTTAAGTTGGAACGAAACTGAATTAAGCCGACAATTGTACCTTTAAACACAACAGTAGACGAACTCGAAGATGAATGATGAACAGTATTTGACCCACGCCAAAGAGCAATTCAGGGAATTCAGCAGAACCCTTATTGCCCGCACTGATTCACTTGAGGCAACAGATTCGCTTAGAGAGCTGGCAGTGTCTTTTGAAAGCGTAGCAAAGGAAGAAGAGGACCTGTACCAGCGCGCGCCTGCACTGGTAGAACGTTTGTTCACAACCTACCCTGACTTCGCCCCCACTTTTCCACGTGAGCTGCTGTGGTTCCTAGGTGGAGAGTGCCTGCACTACATGCCAGATGAGGAAATATCGGTCTATCAGCAGCTGGATGATATGCGTGACACTGCACAAATTAGCGGCAAGGTTCTCGATTTTCAAGCGGCGCGCGCTAAGCTTATGAAGTCAAAGTAAAAATTCGCCGAATATTTTGGTTCAGGGCTTGACCTTACCCGCTAGTCTACCTAAAATGCGCGCCTCTTGATTGAGTCTCTGCGTCCCCTTCGTCTAGTGGCCTAGGACACTGCCCTTTCACGGCGGTAACAGGGGTTCGAACCCCCTAGGGGACGCCACTCATCAAGATATGCGGGAATAGCTCAGTTGGTAGAGCGCAACCTTGACATGGTTGAGGGGGGGCGCCTAGCCTCGCGAGTTTTCGAGACCAGGCGATGGTATAAACGCTAATGTGATGCGGGAATAGCTCAGTTGGTAGAGCGCAACCTTGCCAAGGTTGAGGTCGCGAGTTCGAATCTCGTTTCCCGCTCCATTTTTACAAACTCCTTTGTTAAGTATTTTCCGATGGGTTGAGGTCGCGAGTTCGAAGTCGTGCGCGACCCCGGTCGTTTCCCGCTCCATTTTATCCCTCTGTTATCTGATAGGCTAAACGCTTGAAGTCGTGACTGTATGGGTGCCAAAAGCTCGGTAGAACTTGTGTCATACACAAGCCACTGGTGCCGGCAGGCGACATCCACGAATGCGTACCTGCTAAGCCACCCCAGTGATACTCACCCACAGCCGCTGCCGATTCGCCTTCCCCAGCACGCTCTTTCAGCGCAAAACCCAGACCGAACACTGTGCCAGGCATATCCCACTGGGGGAAATTCACTGCGACCTTGTCAGGAAGCTGATTGGTGCGCATCATGGCAACAGTCTCTGCTTGGAGAATCCGCACTCCCTGCCATTCGCCGTCGTTTATCAGCATACGCATAAATGTAAGGTAATCGGACACCGTGGAGAGTAGGCCACCGCCGCCCGACAACCAACGCGGGTTTGAAGTAGGCCCCTCACCCGCTACACCCAGTGGAGTGAGTCCAGGTAACATAGGGTCCAACATATCCTTGGGGGCCGACATGACCACTAGCCGGTCCAGCTTCTGCGGTGTTACACAAAAACCGGTGTCGACCATACCGAGTGGCTGAAGAATTTTTTCCTGTAGAAACTGATCGAAAGGTATGCCTGAGATCACTTCAATTAATCTGGAGATAATGTCAGTGGCAAGGCTATAGCGCCAACTACTACCAGGCTGAAAAGCGAGAGGGAATCCTGCCAGCTTTTCCATTAATTGTTCCAGGTTGCCGTCAACGCCAGCCAACACATTGAGTCCCCCCTCAAGATAGGCTGCATCGATCACCGAAAAGGGGTCGACAAAGCCATAGGAGAATCCAGCGCTGTGGCTCAACAAGTGTCGCAAGGTTACAGAGCGGGTAGCGTCTTCTGTCTGACTGATATCAGTGGCGCCTTCACGTAAAACCTTAAGGTTGGAGAACACTGGAATATAATCCTCCAGCGCATCATCTAATTGAAATTTGCCCTCCTCGTACAACATCATCATAGCCACACTGGTGACAATCTTTGTATTTGAGAACATACGATATATAGCATCTTCCCGCAGGGGAGTTTTGCTCTCTAGATCCATATAGCCAAAGCAACGGTAATCGAGCACATCCAGAC
>JADGEN010000086.1 GCA_016744355.1 Halieaceae bacterium | reverse complement strand
GCATGGAGGGGCGCAGTTACAAAGTCATTCCGCAGGCCGCGAAAGGTTTCAGGTTGACCAAAAAAGAATTGGAAAAATACTACCTGCGAACTTCCAGTGACGAGCTGGTACCTTTGTCAGCCGTTATATCGCTGCAGTCCTCGGTACAGTCCAACGAGCTGACGCAGTACCAGCAAATGAATAGCACTACACTGCAGGGCATGATGGCCCCACCCAATAGCCTGGGCACCGGTCTGGCCTTTCTGAAAGACAAACTCGCAGAGATCGCCCCGACAGGATTCCGTGACGGCTACACGGGGGGCTCCAGACGCTTCGTGCAGGAAACAGCCTCCTTCCCCTCCCTGTTCGCCTTGTCCCTCACGCTAATATTTCTGGTACTGGCGGCTCAATTTAATAGCTTCCGTGACCCGCTGGTTGTATTGGTAACAGTGCCACTTTCCATCTTTGGTGCGGTTGTGCCTATCGCTTTAGGCTTCGCTACGCTGAACATCTATACCCAGATTGGCCTGCTCACATTAATAGGCCTAATCAGCAAGCACGGCATTCTCATCGTAGATTTTGCCAACCAGTTAGTTCGCGACGGCGCAGAACGGCCCAGCGCAGTTCTGGAAGCTGCATCGTTGCGATTGCGCCCTATTCTAATGACCACCTTCGCTACGGTTTTGGGCGTTTGGCCACTGCTTATTGCCAGCGGTGCGGGTGCCAACAGCCGCTTCAGTATCGGTCTGGTTATAACGGTTGGAATGTTGGTTGGAACGCTGTTTACTTTGTTTGTCGTGCCTATTTTTTATCTGGCACTACACCCTGAAAGAGAGAACTTGGCTTTAGCCGAAGCTGGACAGACAGAACACAACAAGGTCGCTCACAATTCATAGAGCGATGACTACACAAGAGAACGCACGATGAATCAGCTGTACAAACAATATCCAACGGTTTTATCCCAAGATGTAATTTGGGGTGATATGGATGCGTTCGGCCATGTCAACAATACCGTCTACTTTCGCTACTTTGAAGATGCACGTCTGGCGTACTTCGATACAGTAAAAATGCTTGAATACAAAGCTGAAAATAATGTTGGCCCCATTCTAGCCAATACTGAATGTAATTTTAAATTGCCACTACAGTATCCGGATCACATTTATATTGCTGCGCGCAGCAAAATCCTATCCGAAAAAAGTTTGAAATGGAGTATGTGGTTTATAGTGAAAACTTTTCTGGCATAGCCGCAGAGGGTCGTGGCCTGATTGTATACTATGATTATGCCAGCGGAAAAAGCTGTGCGATCCCTCAACAGTTAACCAATGCAATTAGCGATTTTGAAAACCAAGTGATGAATCTCACTGAATTCCCTGGTGCACAGTAATGGCGTCAAAATTTGAAAATGATCTTGGGTTTGTGTGGCACACTGCAAAGAACGGTGAGCTTGAAATTCGTCATCGCGGCAAGTATGCCACTAAATTTAGTGGCGCCAAAGCTCAGCGATATTCCGAAGAACTCGAAGAGTCCACATTTGAAGAGCAACAGCAGTTAATGGCCAGGCTCACTGGAAACTATAAGCGTGGCAATGAAAGGTCGGCTAAGAATCATCCTAGAAATACGCTTTAGCTGTGTCTTGATGGCATCTATAAACAACATTTTTATCACAACAATACCAGAGGAAACAAAATGCAATATGTAGAATTAGTAGCGATCTTAGCGGTACTTCAGTTTTTCTTTTTTGCAGCAATGACGGGCCGTGCCAGAGCGAAATCCGGCCTTAAGGCTCCTGCGATGACAGGTGACGAGGGATTTGAGCGCATGTACCGCGTGCAAATGAACACGATGGAGTTATTGGTAATATTTTTGCCGTCTTTATATATCGCCGCAAAATACTGGCCGACTTTGATAGTCGCCGGTTTAGGTCTTGTTTACCTGATCGGCCGGTTTATTTACTGGCGCGCCTATGTAGGAAACCCATCTAGCAGAGCGCTTGGTTTTATACTATCGATTTTACCTTCTGTTTTGCTTGCCTTGCTGGCACTGGTAGGAATCATCTTGTAGCGGACTAACGAGCCCGGGATTAATCCCGGGAGCCTCCCTTGTACTCATCCATAAGGTGACGCTTATACATCTTGCCGTTATCCATACGCGGCAGTTTTTCCTTGAAGTGCAAAGAGCGTGGGACTTTTATTTTTGACAACCGCTCTCGCGCCCACTCCATCAGTTCAATGGCAACTTCATCGGTGGAATCGACCCAGTTCATGGGCTCAATTACCGCATGCACCGACTCACCGAATTCATCGTGGGGCACACCAAACACAGCCACGTCAGCCACTTTTGGGTGAGTAATCAGGAGGTTTTCAATTTCCTGTGGGTATACGTTTACACCGCCGCTAATAATCATAAAATTCTTGCGGTCGGTAAGGTAAAGAAAACCGTCTTCATCTACATAACCTACATCACCAGTGGTAGCCCAGCCTCTATCGTTATACGCCTCCGACGTTTTACCGGGTTCACCATGATACTCAAACCTATTCTCGTTTCCGCCAAAATAAATAGTGCCGATTTCTCCAGTAGGCAGTTCATTGCCATCGTCGTCGAGAATGTGCAGTTCGCCTATTACCGCCGGGCCCACAGAGCCGCGGTGGGTTAACCAATTGGCCGAATCAATAATCGTGATGCCTATTCCTTCACTGGCAGCGTAATACTCGACAATAACCTCACCCCACCAATCAATCATCTGCTGCTTTACTTCTACAGGGCACGGCGCTGCTGCGTGAATTGCAATCTGCAGGGAACTCACATCGTATTTTGTCCTCACTTCTTCGGGCAGCTTAAGCATTCGAATAAACATGATGGGAACCCACTGGCTATGGGTTACTTGATATTCTTCGATTAGTTGTAGCGCGCGCTCCGGTTCGAACTTATCCATTACGATGACAGTACCACCCTGGTACAGGCTCATCATGTTGTAATGCAACGGGGCAGCGTGATACAGCGGCGCTGGCGACAGGTAGACGGTTTCCTCACTAAAGCCAAAGGCCGCCCCAAGCGAACCGGCTAAACGATGCGGTTCATTGACGTCATCACTGGCCGGCGGGATAAAAACACCTTTGGGCTGACCCGTGGTACCCGAAGAATAAACCATAGCCTCGCCGTTGGCTTCATCGGCAATACGAGTAGTTGGTTGCGCGTCAACAGCCTCTTCCCAAGACTCGAAACCGGGTTTAATGCCATCTACCATCAAGAAATTCTTGATACTCGTGGTAGCGGAAGAAACAATTTTTTCTGCGACATCCGCCAGTGGCAGGCAGGAGACAAATGCCTTGGCACCGCAGTTGTTTAAAATATAGGCAGTCTCATCCAACTTCAGGTGGGTGCTAATAGGCGTGTAGATAAGGCCCGCTCGTTGAGCACCCCAGCAGATTTCCAGAAACTGCCGATTATTGGTCAGCATCATGCCAATATGGTCGCCCTTCAACAGGCCCAGAGAGCGGAACAGGTTCGCTATCTGGTTAGAGCGCTCATCCAGTTGTTCGTAGGTCACCATCTCGCCCGAGTTTGCCATAATAATGGCGGGCTTATGGGGGTAGGTTTGCGCTGTGATACTGGGATGAGGCATGGGCTAATTCGTCCTGTGTGTTGAGATGTTTATCTTCTTATCATAATAGAACGCCGGCAGCGAAAACGACAGCCGCGCGGTACACTGTATTGATATAGATCGTCTTTAATGTCACTAGAGCGAGCGCATCAGGCCCTGCTGCATGGTACTCGCCACGAGATTACCCGAGCGATTATAGAAACTGCCGTATGCCAACCCCCTGCCCCCGCCTATCCTTTTCGCCTCTACGGTGTGCAATAACCATTCGTCGGCGCGAAAGTCGTCGTGAAACCACAAAGCGTGATCCAGACTTGCCACCTGAAGTTTGGGGTCCAGATAAGAACGGCCACGGGGCAGTAGGCAAACATCGATCAGGAAGGCATCGGACATATAGGCGAGCAGTGCCTGGTGCAGTCCTCGTTTATCGTCAAGAGTTCCGGGGATAGCGCCGCCTGCTTTCATCCACACCTGCAATTTCGGATCTCTGGGTACGGGATTAACCCAATCGATTGGCTCTACCATACGTACATCCAGGTCGCCCCCGGCAATTATCGAAAAGTCATCATCCAAAATACCTGCCTGCAGATCCAACTCACGCATGCTAGGCAAATCTTCAGGCGGTGGCACTGCGGGGGCATCAAGTTGATAATCATCACCCTTCGATGCTTTCTGAAAAGACAGCGAGCTTACCAGGATCGTTTTCCCTTCTTGCGCAACCACTACCCGGCGCGAACTAAAACTGCCCCCATCGCGCGCCTTCTCTACCTCCAGCTCTATAGGCAGGCCGGGATTACCCGGTCGCAAAAAGTAAGCGTGCTGGGAGTGCAGCCTACGACCTGAAGGCACCGTTTGCACCGCTGCACTGATACACTGGGCCAACACCTGGCCACCATATACGCGCTGCGCCCTTGGGTGCATATTGCCACCGACAAAACGATCGTCGCTAACGGCTTTAGGGCTAAGAACCTCGACTAACTGGTCAAACATTGTGGCTATCTACTATGATGATGATTGGGTGAGCTATTATCCAGATTTGCTTCGCTTTGCCAATCGGATTGCCGTGCCAAGTTGTTCCAAGCGCGCTATATTATCGAGTTCTGGATGACAAAGCCTATTTTTGAGGACACACAATGAGTAACAGCACCTCCCCACAAGCACTACGCGCAAAAATTCGCAGTGGCGAGCACAGCGGCAACACCTCCGGGTTCGCCGCTGGCTACGTACAGTGCAACATCGTCATACTACCTTCAGCCCAGGCTAACGACTTCTTGCGTTTTTGTCAGCTAAACCCCAAGCCCTGCCCGCTAATAGCCATGTCAAACAAGCCCGGAGATTTCTCGCTACCACCTTTGGGGAATATCGACATGCGATCGGACGTGCCAAGCTATCGCGTGTTTCGCGACGGCCAGTTAAACGAAGAAGTTCAGGATATTACATCCCTGTGGCGCGGAGACCTTGTGACTTTTGCTCTGGGCTGTTCGTTCTCTTTTGAAGAAGCTTTATTGGCGGATGGACTGGAAGTTCGCAACGTTACAGACGGCGTTAATGTGCCTATGTATCGAACTGACATCGACTGCAATCCCGCCGGTGCTTTTGCGGGAAAAATGGTGGTAAGCATGCGCCCGTTCAAGGCGGCTGACGCCATCAGGGCTGTGCAAATTTGCACGCGCTTCCCATCGGTACACGGAGCCCCCATACATCTGGGGGACCCATCTCAAATTGGCATTGCCGACCTGGGAAAACCCGACTACGGCGACGCGGTAAGTGTGCGCGACGATGAACTGCCGGTTTTTTGGGCCTGCGGTGTAACACCGCAGGTGGCTCTGGAGGCGGCAAAACCGCCTTTTGCGATTACCCACAGCCCGGGCTGCATGTTGGTAACTGACTTGCGTAATAGTCAACTGGCGATTATGTAAGCAACTGAATACAGCGATATTAATTGGATAATAGATGACCGAGATGCTACTAAACTGCGACCTGGGCGAACACTACGGCAGCTGGACCATGGGGCCAGACGAACTGGTGATGCCGTTTATAGACCAGGCCAATATCGCCTGCGGCTTTCACGCCGGTGACCCGCTCACAATGAGCAACACACTGGCCCTGGCAAAAGAGCACGCAGTAACCATAGGAGCACACCCCGCCTATCCTGATCTGGTCGGCTTCGGACGTCGCTCAATGAATATGGCCGCAGCTGAACTCACTGCCAGTCTGCTCTACCAAATTTCTGCTCTGGACGGCATGGCCGCCTGTAACGGGCAACGACTGAGCTACGTCAAACCTCACGGCGCACTGTATAACGACATGATGCGTGACACTGCCATACGCGCCACCATTATGAAAACAATTGGCAGTTACCACCAGCCGCTGGCACTGATGCTGCAAGCCACACCTCACGCAGATGAACACAAGAAAGAGGCCGACGAGTACGGCATAAATGTACTGTTCGAGGCATTTGCCGACCGCTGTTACGACAACGATGGTGCACTGCTTGCCCGCAGCAAACCGGGCGCGGTGCACAATCGGGAAAAGATGCTCGCTCAGGTCGCCCAAATCATGGACAGCGGTACAATTACAACTGTGGACGGAAAGCTTCTGCAGTTACGCGTGGACACCTTGTGCGTACACGGTGATAACGCCGAGGGTGTTGCCGCCATCGAAGCTATACGCGCACTGGTAAACGGAGAATAGTTTTCAGGTGACTCTTCATTCCGCAGGCGAAAACGCACTCATCCTGTATCTGGGTGATGAGACCAGTGCAGAAGTGTCGGCACGGGTTCAGGCCGCAGCCACAGCCATAGAGTCTGCCCTGGGCGCAGAACTGGTCGATCTGGTCCCCTCTTACGCTTCTCTGCTGATTATTTACGATGCCTTCCTCACAGACCACTTACATGTTCGCGCCAAAGTGCACAAGGCACTGGCAAATCTGGAAACAACAGAAAGTGGCGCCGAAGCGAGCACTGTCGTGTTACCGGTCTACTATGCACCGGAGTCGGGTGAGGATTTAGAGGCGCTGGCCGATCGCGCCAAACTCAGCGTAGATGATGTTATCCAAATACATTCGCAAATGGAGTACCGGGTTTACGCGATAGGCTTTGCCCCCGGCTTTGCCTACCTCGGTGAAGTTGACCCAAGAATTGCAGCACCGCGACTCACCACACCGCGCACCAAAGTACCCAGAGGCGCCGTGGCAATCGCCGATAGACAAACTGCGGTCTACCCGGCTGTCTCCCCGGGTGGCTGGAATCTTATCGGGCGCTGTCCCATCCGCATGTTCAATCCACAGAGCAACCCCACTATGCCTGTGAGCGTAGGCGACCGGGTGCGTTTTGAGCCAATAGACAGGCAGCGCTTCTTTGACCTGGGAGGCGAACTGTCTTGAGCTTTCGCGTGGTACAAACCGGTATTCTAAGTCTGCTGCAAGACAGTGGCCGCATGGGGCAGCACCGCATTGGTCTAACTAATGGCGGTCCGCTGGACCCTGTGGCGTTCAATTGGTGCAACAGGCTGCTGCAAAATACTGCGGGCACTACAGCCATTGAAGTGAGCTTTGGCGGTCTTCAGCTGGAAGCTCAGGTCGACACGTTCATTTGTGTGACCGGGGCGCTGATGCCTTTGCGCATCAACAAAGTGAAAAAAGATCTATGGCGTGTCCACGCAGTAAAAGCGGGTGATATCGTGGCACTCGATTTTGCCGAAGAGGGCTCACGTAGTTATCTGGGCGTGGCGGATGGCTTCCAGATTGAACCCAGCTTTGGCAGCACTTCCACCGTCATGCGTGAAAAAATCGGTGGACTCAACGGTGAGCCGCTTCAGGTAAATGACAGCCTGCCCTGTGCATCTGTTACACAGCGTCGGGAACTCTACTTGAAGCGCGAGCATCAGCCACATTACCAGGACATGGTTACCGTGAGGGTAATCCCCGGGTATCAAGAGGCCCATATCAGCCGTGTGCAACAACGCCTATTTTTCAGTCAGGCCTATACCGTGAGTCAAAACTGTGACCGCATGGGATACCGTCTGGAAGGCCCTCCCATCAGCTGTGACATAGAGGGTATTCTTTCCGAGGGCATTTGCTACGGCGCTATACAGATACCCGCAGACGGACAGCCCATTGTTCTGTTGAACGATCGCCAGACCATTGGTGGCTACCCCAAGATTGGTTCGGCCTTGTCTCTGGACGCTGCGCATCTGGCGCAACTCAAACCCGGTGGAACCGTACACTTCGCCCCCATCAGCCACCATGGTGCACACAATGCCTTGCACCTGGCCGCTAGTTTTTACAATCGACTACCAATTTCGGAGCTAAACTAAATACCATGCCAATGACCGAGCTGGATTTCAGCAAATCTGTTGAGAATATCCTGGTAGCGCGTAACCCGCGCCACATGAAAACCGCCCAGGCTGCTTTGCAACCCGGCTACTATTTGCGCGCGGCCCGACAACTGAGAGACATCAGGGGCAACGTTATTATCGCTACAGGTTTCCCCGTGGGAGACACCTTTGAAACAGACGGGCCTGTGGGCGCTATCGCACTTTACGATACCCTCGAAGCACTGGGCGCTGAAGTTCATCTCGCTTGCGCCGCACCCTTGGCAGATGCTCTACGCGGAGACTATAGGGTGTTGGATTTACACGCCACCGACCTAAGCACTGCCAAGCTGGAAGCACAGGAAAACCTTCAGCTCTTGAACCCCGTAGCAATTATTTCCATAGAGCGGCCGGGAATCGCCGCCGACGGTCGCTACTACAACATGCGCGGTGAAGACATCACATCACGCTGCGGTTTTTTTGATCCCTATATGGACGCTGCAAACTGCCCCACCATTGCCATCGGCGATGGAGGCAATGAAATTGGAATGGGCAATATTCAACAGGCAATTTCCGGTTTGGACATTAATGCCTGTGTAACTGACTGCGATGAGTTACTGGTCGCAGATGTCTCCAACTGGGGAGCCTATGGCATCATTAGTATGTTGGGCTTATGGGCAAAAGAGGACTTGCTCGCTAATATTTCGCCGTCGGCAATCCTGGACTATCTTTCAGCAAAGGGTAGCGTCGACGGCGTCACTCGGGAAAACACTACTACCGAAGATGGGCTTCCCGCATCAGAAGGCTATAGCGTCATCCGCGAATTACAATTACTGGCGCAGTCCAGCTAACACGACAGAGCTTTAATTAAGGATATATCACCATGAGTATTGTTTATTTAAATGGCGAATACATGCCGATGGAAGAAGCACGAATTTCCCCTATGGATCGCGGTTTCCTGTTTGGCGACGGCATCTATGAAGTTGTGCCCTCCTACGATGGAAAACTTGTAGGCTTCGCACCCCATATGGAGAGGATGCAAAATGGCTTGGACGCAATCGAGATAAAAATGCACATTAACCAGAACGAGTGGCGTAACATCTCCACTGAACTCATCAAACAAAATGAAGGCACTAACCTGGGATTATACTTTCATGTCAGCCGCGGCGCAGACAGCAAGCGCAGCCATGCTTATCCCGATGACATTGCTGCCACAGTCTATGCCTTCGCCTTTGAGATACCCCCTGCGCCACAACCACAGAAGGCCGCTGCCACTCCCTACACCGTGTCCACTACCGAAGACAAACGCTGGAAGCGCTGCAATATCAAGTCCACTGCACTGCTGGGTAACGTGATGCACTACCAGCATGGACACTCACGTGGGCACAACGAAACTATTCTGTATAACCAGGAAGGCGAACTTACCGAAGCTGCAGCCTGTAATGTCTATGTAGTAAAAAATGGCGTGGTCGCCACACCGCTACTTGATTACCAGATTCTGCCAGGCATCACCCGCCTGCTTGTACTGAGCATTTTGCAAAAAGATGGCAGTATTCCTATTGAGGAAAGAGTTGTGGCCCTGCAAGAACTGCGCGATGCCGACGAAGTGTGGATTTCCAGTTCCAGCAAAGAAATCGCACCGGTAGTAGAAGTAGACGGTACGCCTGTAGGCAACGGCGAAGTCGGCGACGTTTGGCTGGCAGCACAAACTCTCTACAGCGCTCACAAGTACGATTATTAATGGCCAGGCCAGCAAAAGCTCGACTCAATCTTGAGGCACTGCGCCACAATATAGCTCACGCTCGCGCTCTGGCACCGCAGTCAAAGATTATGGCGGTGGTCAAAGCCAACGCCTACGGTCACGGTGCGGTCGTCATCGCACAAACCCTGCAACCTCTGGCAGATGCCCTGGCGGTGGCCTGTATTGACGAAGCGCTTGAACTGCGCGCCGCTGGCATCAGCGCCCCCATACTGTTGCTGGAAGGTTTTTTTGAAGCCGATGAAGTGCATATTGCCGCCGCTGAAAACTTCTGGCTATGCATCGACAATGAGTGGCAACTGAATGTTCTGGAACAGGAAAAACTGCAACAGCCCGTGCAGGTATGGCTAAAAATCGATACTGGCATGCACCGACTTGGCTTCGCTCCCGAGCTTTCAAGCGATGCCTATAAGCGCCTGAAAAGCAGTGCCAACGTGCTCGATGAAATTGTCCTGTGTACACACTTTGCCTCGGCAGACGACCTACTAAGCGATCAAACTCAAGAGCAGTTAGACGTATTCAACAACACCTGCGAAGCCCTACCCGGACTGCGTTCAGCGGCCAACTCCCCCGGCTTGCTGGGCTGGCCGGAATCCCATTTCGACTGGGTGCGCCCTGGCTACATGCTCTATGGAAACTCCCCTTTAGCGATACAGCATGACAACGCCCAAGCACTTCGACCAGTGATGACCCTGAGTTCAACAATCATTTCGTTACACGAAGTAAAACCTGGCGAATCAGTGGGCTACGGCGCCACATGGACAGCACAACAACCCTCCCGCATTGCAACAGTTACGATTGGCTATGGCGACGGCTACCCACGTCTTGCCCGCAACGGTACGCCGGTTCTGGTTAATGGACAGCGAGCGAGTCTGGCCGGACGAGTTTCAATGGATATGATAACCATTGACGTCACCCACCTCCCGGATGTAAAAATCGGCGACGAAGTTATTCTATGGGGCGATGGTCTACCACTTGCAGAAGTGGCCGCCTGCGCCGGTACTATCGGCTACGAGCTAACCACCAGAATGCCAGCGAGAACCAGAAGGCTGGTCTCAAAAGCTTAACCGAACAAGGACGCCTAACCCAGTGGCCGCATCAAAAGACAAGTTACGACGCGCTCTGCCCAAAGAAGTACGCAAACAACAGCTTATTGATGCCACCAGCCGCAGCATTGCCAAAAATGGCTTATCTGGCACAACCATGGCAACCATCACCCGTGAAGCCGAACTCAGCATGGGCATTGCCAATCTCCATTTCAAAAGCAAAGACATGTTATTGAGTGCCACCTTGGCGCACATCACCGACGAGTACAACAGCGGGCAATCGGGCTTGTTGTCCAGCACAGAATACTCCTCTTTGGCTGACAAACTCAAAGCCCTCCTGGATTTCAATTTCAGCGCTAAAGTGACGCAAAAAAACAAGCTGGCGGTGTGGTTTGCCTTCTGGGGTGAAGCGAAGTTTCGACCGACCTATAAGCGTATCTGCTCAACTTCAGATGCCATGGCTGAAAAGGCAATAGGCGATCTTTTCCAACAAATCATTGACGAAGGACGCTACAAAGAAGCCGACGCAGAACTGCTCGCTATTGGCTACACTGCTCTACTCGATGGTCTTTGGCTAGACCTGCTGGTCACGCCGCGCACGGTGAATCGGGAAAAAGCCAGGAAGGTTGCCTGTCACTATCTGGCCAGCGCATTTCCAAAGCATATTAAAGTGGATGTTACCTCGCACGATAAATGAAACTTTCTCAATATAATTGATAACATCGCTTTGAGAGACTGATTTCGACTCGCTTGGAAGACTGGGTTAGACTACAGTGAACGGGTGCTATACAGGAGAACGAATCGTGACTGAATACGAAGTCAATTATCTTCTCTCTGAACTTGCCGTTCATCAGAGAGAACTCGTTGAGTTCTGGCTCACATGCTCTTTCGCTCTAATTGTCGCATCAACTTACGCGCCGGATAAAATTG
The DNA here is from genome assembly GCA_016744355.1 of Halieaceae bacterium. GTDB lineage: Bacteria > Pseudomonadota > Gammaproteobacteria > Pseudomonadales > Halieaceae > JBALVT01. Next base: position 1,144 of record JADGEN010000086.1, on the reverse strand, counting down.
TCATTAAGTTTTATCGGATCATGAGCGTTGGATATTTGGTCAGCTCCTTCTTATTAGTATCGCTTAAAATCGGTCATATGATGAGAGCGTGGGAAATAGCTTCGGAGTCGGCCGCCCACACCGGGCAAAACGCTTCCAATTACGTAACAGGTGTCTCAGGATTATTTTTATTGTTACTAATGGCATGCGGTACGTTTGCAGTACTCTATTACCTAAAACAGGCCATGGGAGCAGGTTCTGAAGAAAACACATAGCAAGAAAAGGCAAAGCGACGCTACGCGGCCGGTCGTGAAAGAGATACAGTACTGAGAGACAACTAAAAGTTCATGACCATTCAACACCATATTCTAGATGCGTCGGGCGTTCTCTGCCCATATCGTTCAAAGCTCGAAGATGTAGTTTCTCGGACGATAGGTATTGTCGACAACCTCCTTCCAATTGCCTCTCTTGATATATGTGTGTCGCACCATCCGGCGGGTAGCAACCCCAAACTTGGTATCGGTGGCGCTGCCTTCGACGCTATACAGTTACATATAGTTTTGGACGCAGAGAATAGCAATATGGCCAGTGCTATAGAGCACGAGCTACCAGCCGTTTTAGCACATGAAATGCACCATTGCGCCCGATTGAAGGCTTAGCCTGTAAGTTCGAAACGGAAATAACTGGCGAAGAACTGCCTTCGTTTATCTCACCGGCCTTGATGGACCAATGTGGTTTACACTGGCAAGCAGCGCAAGAACTACTGGATAGCAAAGAATTTTGCCTTCAGAGTTGGTTTCACGGGCAAGCTCTCGACAAAATGCCAAATTACTTGGGGTATGCGCTTGGCCTCTCACTGACCGAGAAGTACCTGTCTTTAGTCGAGCAAACCGCCGCACAAGCGTACGCCGTTTCCACTAATGAGGTGGTTTCTATATTGAGAGGTACTGAGGGTGGCTTGGCGAACTGGTAGAGTCCGCAGTTGGCACAAAGCGCTATCTGGAGAACTGTGCTAAATTTACTCAGGATGTCAATTTTTACTCAAAACGGACTCTGACCATTCTCTGGATCTAGCAGTGATAAGCCATGGAAAGCTCAAACATGCATCATGTAATGTTCGATATAGATGGAACGTTGGTTGAATCATACGAGCAAGACTCTCAAT